>DAINRH010000001.1:0-126562 GCA_036741905.1 Methylobacter sp.
GTGATGGTTAAAGCTTTTTATGCGCTGAAACGATTGCGTGCCGATATGAATTTGCTGATGATGGTGGCCGTCATCGGTGCCATATTCATTGATGAGTGGTTTGAAGCGGCCACCGTGAGTTTTTTATTTTCACTGTCCCTGGCGATTGAAAGCTGGAGCATTGGCCGTGCCCGCCATGCGGTAGAGGCGTTACTGGATTTGGCACCCTCTACGGTTACGATCAAGGATGAAAGCGGGCTGGAATACAGGGTAGCCGTCGCAGAAGTCAGTATCGGCAGCCGTTTTATAGTAGCACCAGGCGATAAAATCCCTTTGGATGGTGACGTGATTACCGGCTTCAGTTCGGTCAATCAGGCACCTATTACCGGTGAAAGCATTCCTGTCGCCAAGCAAGTTGGCGATGAAGTGTTTGCCGGAAGTGTCAATGGTGAAGCGACGCTGGAGATCAAATCCTCCAAACTCGTCTCGGATACCACACTGGCGCATATCATCCGTCTGGTGGGAGAAGCCCATAGCCAGCGAGCGGAAGCCGAGCAATGGGTGGAGAAGTTTGCTCGCATTTATACTCCGGCGGTGATGATCTTAGCACTGGCCGTGTTTATCATCCCTTCGTTGTTTTTAGAGGGCATCTGGAACGAGTGGTTTTACCGTGCCTTGGTGTTACTGGTGATTGCCTGCCCTTGTGCGTTGGTCATTTCAACACCGGTCAGTATTGTCGCTGCATTGGCTAGCGCAGCCAGGCAAGGTATTCTGATCAAAGGCGGCATTTATATTGAAGCACCGGCCCATCTTAATGCGATTGCTTTTGATAAAACCGGAACACTGACCTGCGGTGAGCCAATAGTCACCGGAATTTACCCTTTTAATGGTCATAGCGAAGCAGAACTGTTAAGTCGTGCTGCTGCACTGGAAGCAAGAAGCAATCATCCGCTGGCTAAAGCCATTTTACGCTACACAGAAAATCGGGGTATCAGTGTTGCCACCGCAGACAACGTGACGGTTCTGCCTGGTAAAGGGGTAACCGGACTATTTAATGGCACTGATTTCTGGTTGGGATCGCGTCGTTATCTATTAGAGCGTAGTCAGGAAGTTCCGGAAATCAGTGAAAAAGCGATTGCACTTGAACAGACCGGTCAAACCGTTATTGCGATTGGCAATGACCGACACATTTGTGGCTTGATTGCCGTCGCCGATCAACCTCGTGATCAAATCAAAACGATTTTGCAATCCCTCAGACAGAAGGGAATCAAGCACTTGGTGATGTTGACCGGTGATAATTGGGTTACGGCTAATAACATAGCGGCACAAATCGGTATTGATGAAATACATGCGGAATTGTTGCCAGCCGATAAAGTTGAGATTGTTAGTCAAATGATCGAAAAATACGGACAGGTTGCGATGATCGGCGATGGTATTAATGATGCTCCGGCACTGGGCCGGGCCAATCTGGGTATTGCCATGGGCGTATTGGGTTCGGATGCGGCGATAGAAATCGCGGATATTGCATTAATGGGCGACGACCTCTCCAAGCTCCCTTGGCTAATCAGTCATTCCAAAAGAACACTGGCGATTATTCGGCAAAATATTGTTTTCGCACTCTCTATCAAAGCCGCTTTTGCTTTATTGGCTTTTGCAGGGCTTGCAACGTTATGGGAAGCCATTGCGGCGGATATGGGGGCTTCTTTATTAGTTGTTGCAAATGGATTGAGGCTGCTACACACTAAATAGGATTGTTCCAAAATAGTAGTGCTCAATGAGATTCTGTGCTTTACAAAATGACCGTTTTCTGAATATCATCCGATGTCTATAGGCCAGATGAAGTCGTTCGCAGTTATAAAACAACTCGATATATTCACTAATTCACCGCGAAGAACACAGAGGGCATAAAATTTGTTGATAAGGTTGGATTTACTTATTCGAAAATCAAGATAACATAACAACCATCTCATATAAGACTCAACCTAAACCAGCTCTTCATGATCTTCGTAAATAAAGCCCTAGTTTTGAAACACTCTGAATCGTTATAGTTTGACTATCATGCGCCTGCTCATCATCGAAGACGAACTCAAGACCGCCGCCTATTTGCAAAAGGGACTGACCGAAAATGGCTTTGTGGTTGATCATGCCCGGAATGGTCAGGATGGTCTTTTTCTCGCCACGACCGGTAATTATGATGTGGTCATCGTCGATGTCATGCTACCGCTCATGGATGGCTGGACAGTGGTTAAGGAGCTTCGGAAAAGTGGAAAGTCGATGCCTGTGCTGTTTCTAACCGCTCGGGACGCAGTGAATGACCGTGTCAAAGGCTTGGAACTGGGTGCGGATGATTATCTGGTCAAACCGTTCGCGTTTTCGGAACTGTTGGCCCGCGTGCGTTCCCTGTTGCGGCGTAGCCCGGCACAACAACCGGAACTGCTCTGCATAGCCGACCTGGAAATCGATCTGTTGCGGTTTAAAGCCTCCCGCGCCAGCAGCAAGCTCGCTCTGACTCCGAAAGAGTTCTCCTTGATTTCCCTGCTCGCACGCCGGCACGGCGAGGTCATTTCTCGAATTCTCATCGAGGAACAGGTCTGGGATTTGAACTTCGACAGCAATACCAACGTGGTCGATGTCGCCATAAGGCGGTTACGCCGCAAGGTGGACGACCCGTTCGAGAAAAAACTAATTCACACACTACGCGGTGTAGGCTACGTCCTTGAAGAACGCTAAGACCGACCGAGACCCCGGTTCGATTGCCGGGCGGCTAACGCTGCTTTACACCCTCTCTGCGTCCGTATTGCTGATTGTGGTCACCGCGTTCTTATACGAGGCGGTAGTGATCAACCTCCGCGAGGAAGACAAACAGTTTCTCGCCGACAAAGTGCATACTCTGCAAATACTCTTAAAAGAGCATGGGGATAATCAGACTGCCCTTGAACAGGAAGTTCAATGGGAGGCAGTGAGCGCAAAGGTCATACCCTACTATGCCTATTTTTCACGCATTCTCGAACCCGAGGGTATTGTGGTGATCGAAACGCCAGGTATGGCAGAGGTTGTTCCCGCTACGATTTTCACAGTGTCCACTACCGAGACGAAACAGGGCGACTTGGTCGAGAACAGCTTACAGTGGCACACGGCAGACGGTCATCCCTACCTCCTGTTGGCGGCGCAAGCAACTAATGAGGCGGGTGAATCCCGCGTGATTCAGGTGGCGCTGGATGTCTCTCGTGAAGATGCACTACTCACCGATTACCAGCGCAAACTGGCGATGATCCTGCCGCTCGGGATATTACTTTCAGCACTGCTCGGTGCGCTAGTTGCACGCCGGGGCATGCGGCCCTTGCAGGACATCACCCGCGCCGCTCAACGCATTACTGCGAGTCAGTTGCATGAACGCATCGAGCCGGCTCGATGGCCTCGGGAACTGAGGACGCTTGCCGAAGCCTTCGATCAAATGCTCGGACGCCTGGAAGACTCGTTTACCCGGCTTACCCGGTTTTCCGCGGATTTAGCGCATGAGCTACGCACGCCGATCAATAATCTGATGGGTGAGGCCGAAGTTACGCTTGCACGTGCTCGCTCGGAGGCCGAATATCGCGATGTGCTGGAATCGAGTCTGGAGGAGTGCGGCAGACTCTCCCGCATGATCGACAGCCTGTTGTTCCTGGCCCGCGCAGACAACGCCGAGGTTTCTCTGCAACTGGCCCGGCTCGATGCGCGCCAAGAACTGGAGGCGATTCGTCATTTTTACGAAGCCGTGACCGAAGAACAGGGGGTAATGATTCAATGTGAGGGCGAGGCCGGTCTGGAAGCCGATCCCATCCTGTTCCGGCGTGCGATCACTAACGTGCTCGCCAACGCTATCCGCCATACGCCTTCGGGTGGACAGATCAAGTTGGCCGTGAAGCCTTCCCCAAGCGCAGATGGCGTGGCTATCCATGTCAGTGATAACGGATGTGGCATTGCGCGAGAGCATCTCCCAAAAGTAATCGACCGCTTCTACCGCGTCGATCAGGCTCGCTCTGCCGATTCCCACAGTACCGGGCTGGGCTTGGCTATTGTCAGATCCATCATGGCGATGCACGGGGGGACGGTGAGCATCGAATCCCAACCCGGTAAAGGTACGACCGCCACTTTGCATTTCCCTTTGTTCAATGACCGAAAAAATCACCTATAGTATACTGCGTCAAATTCCTTCGGGCGTTTGGGTACTCGGCTTCGTCAGTCTACTGATGGATATTTCCTCGGAGATGATCCATAGCCTGCTGCCTCTGTTCCTGGTTACAACACTGGAGGCAAGCGCCTTCGCGGTGGGCCTGATCGAAGGGTTGGCCGAATCCACGGCATTGATTGTCAAAGTATTCTCGGGCGTGCTGAGCGACTATCTCGGCAGACGCAAAGGGCTTGCCTTGGCCGGCTACGCCTTGGGGGCATTGACCAAGCCGTTGTTCGCCTTAGCGCCCGGTATTGGCATCGTATTGACGGCCAGGCTGTTGGATAGAGTGGGGAAAGGTGTGCGTGGAGCCCCGCGCGATGCACTCGTCGCGGACATTGCCCCGCCACACCTGCGAGGTGCCGCCTTTGGGCTGCGCCAGTCTCTGGATACGGTGGGTGCATTTTTAGGGCCGCTGCTGGCGGTCGGCCTGATGCTGCTCTGGGAAAATGACTTCAGAGCGGTATTTTGGGTTGCGGTAATCCCCGGATTGATGGCGGTCGCACTGCTCTTGTTTGGCGTGCAGGAACCGGAGCACCCTATGGCTGGCAAGCGTACCAACCCGATCCGCCGGAAAAATCTGAAACGCCTCGACCGAAGGTATTGGTGGGTGGTGAGTATCGGTGCCATTTTCACGCTGGCCCGTTTTAGTGAAGCGTTTTTAGTTCTGCGTGCACAGCAAGGCGGCATTCCCATCGCACTAGTACCGCTGGTCATGGTGGCGATGAATGTGGTCTATGCGGCTTCGGCTTATCCGTTCGGCAAGCTTTCCGACAAAATGAGCCATGCCAAACTGCTGGCGCTTGGCCTCATCGTTCTGATCGCGGCCGATCTGGTCCTGGCCACCAACGATCATTGGGGTGTAGTGCTGATTGGTGTCGCCCTCTGGGGCATCCACATGGGGATGACGCAGGGTTTGCTGGCGACCATGGTGGCCGATACCGCGCCCGACGACTTACGGGGCACAGCTTATGGATTTTTCAACCTGATGAGCGGGTTTGCCATGCTCATTGCCAGCGTACTTGCCGGGTTGGTGTGGGATCGGTTCGGACCGTCGTTCACATTTTATGCGGGTGCGGTCTTTTGCGCGATGGCGCTCATTGGATTGATCCGACAACCAAAAGACAACCAGTAGTCGTGTGGGTGGGACGGCCTCCCAATAAACGGTTAAAGCTTACTTGATCTCCTTGACCAATATTTTATTAAATTTCATCATACAAGTCGTAGAGGTGCCTACTTTTGGCATCCGTGTTAATAGCCAGGTATTTTATTTATTGCGAGTTACCCTATTCACCACGAAGAACACAGAAGATACGAAGGATTTGTTTTACTTGGCTTATCAAGATAACAATCATTCTGCATCAGCCTCAACATTAATCGGCTCTTCGTGTTCCCGGCAAATATCTGTCCATGCAGCCGGGAAGCGGGGTCTTAAAATACTTTACCGAAAAAACATTACATAACTCGCCTGCAGGGTAATCATAAAACCATCGAGCAACGCGATAAAGGCGAAAACCTTTTTTGTCGTGCGCGGGGAAATCCATTGCGCGAGAAATGGCCCCAGCCGTCCGCCCCAGAGTACGCCAAGCATGGTGAATACCGCCATGTCCCAGGGTACGCCGCCAAAATACAAGGCATGGACTAAGGCAAGCAAAAGTGAGTTTAACGACAACAATACCACGCCCAGACCGATTGCCCGGTTAGCGTTAAGGCCATAAGCGAGCATACAAAAGGCGGCGATGATTTCGCCCTCGCCAATCGCAACCCAGCCGGTAATCATGCCGCCGATGAAAGAAACCAGGACGATTGGGATATGGGCATTTACAGGAAGCTCCATTCGCCCGCCTTTTCGATCAAGCGTGATGAGCGTTAGCAAGCCGGTCAGAAACGCAATGGGACCAAACAGCCCTTTGACCAGCATCGGCTGGGGATGGATCAAAAATGTGGAAATCATTGTTCCAATAATAAGCGCCGGTACAGTCCACTTCAAAAGCTGCAACGGTACTTCGCCACGGCGCAGCCAACCGGATGCACCGCTGGTCATGCCGACGGCTTGGGTGACGAACGCGAGTTTCAAAGCGCTGACGGGATCCACTTTGTAAGCGAACATGAGCACAGGGATAAAAACAATGCCGCCCCCAATCGCGGTAGTGTTGCCGATGAATGCCCCGAGCAAACCCACGATGATCAGCGGCCAATGGCTGGCGGCAAGCCCGATTGGGTCTGGAAATATATACGCGTAACCGGCAATCCAGATAAGGGTGAATACAAAAAGCCAAGGCGTGAAATACGCAAAGTTTTTCGCCAAGATATTGTTGTCCGGCTGAACCACAGGGGCAGAATAACGAGAGAACTGCTGTTTTTGATAGCTTCTCATAAGTGCAACTCGTTAAGTGTTTTGATTATTATTTTTTATTTGTTGCAGTCGGATGATGAACAAATTAAAGATAGTTATTGAGCAGTGAGCTAATTCGGAGCTTTTCTGCTTGAGAAGTTCCCACATTAATTTATTAATACTGGGCATGTTTTCAGCAGCACAAACCGCTTCAGTGCTTGAATAGGTCGAAACACAATAGGGTACTAAATAGGTCAAAGTAATTTTGATGAGTTCCTTTATCGATAATCCATTACTCAGTATTACATCACCGTGATTGATTAACATCAGAATGGAACCAACCACCAGCGCAACCTTGATCGCACGCATTAGAATATTTTTTTGCAAGGCAATTTTAAGCCAACCATTTATCATACTGTGTCATCCTTACCCATGTAATGTGCGATAAACACATAAAGATTGGGTGTTTAATAGTTAAAATCTGATTGTTAAGGTTTGTGTGTTTATAGAGTGATTGCGGATGATTAGACGACAGTCTGCCAAAGCAGCCGTATCCCGACCGCGAACAAGAACAGCGCAAATATCCTTTTCAGGTTCTCGGTCGGCAGCTTATGTGTGAGTTGCGCCCCCATTGGGGCGAATACCCGGCTACTGGTCACGATGCAGAGAAATGCAGGCACATAGAGATAACCCAGGCTCCAGCCAGGAAGACCGGCGTTGCCCCAGCCTAGGGCGATGTAGCCGAAAGAACCGACGATAGCGATGGATAATCCACAGGCGCTGGAAACGGCCACAGCTTGGCGCAAGGGAAACTGGCGCTTGACCAGGAAAGGGACGATGATGACCCCGATGCCGGCGCCCAAGAGGGTGCAAAGTACACCGATGATGCCGCCTGCGCCGACAAGGTTTCGGTCGCCAGGCGACTTATCAGGATCGAGCGCTGGCAAGTTGGGTTTGATCAGCTGAAAAGCTACCCATAACGGAAAGAAGGCGAACAGCGTTTTAAAAAGATCGGTCGGCAAGCTGTCCGCGACGACCGAACCCAGCAGAGCACCGACCAAGACACCTGGCACCAGTTGCTTCACGACCAGCCAGTCAACCGCACCGAGAAGGTGGTGAGACTGAAGGGAAGCCGCTGAGGTGACGATGATAGTGGCTAGCGAAGTCGCCACGGCCATCAGCATGACCAAGTCCGGCGCAATCCCCTGAGCCGAAAAAAGCCAGACCAGGAAGGGGACAATGATAATGCCGCCGCCGATGCCGAACAGTCCGGAAAGCAGGCCCGCAACGCTTCCCAAAAGCAGATAGTAAATACTCGGCAAGCCGACCATCGCTAGCGTGAGCGTCGCGGTAATCCAGAACAGTGTCTTATACAGACGCTCTCTTTTAGGCTTTGGGCCAGTCTCGCCAGTATGAGCGGATGACTGATAAAGCTTGCTATGGGCAAATACGAGACAATTAACCGCTGTGAAGTTAAAGATCGGACTCAGGAAGTGCAACACCGACAGGTGGCTGATGGCTGCGCTGCCAAAACCGGCCGCCATCAACGCCAATAGTGCTGTGTCATAAAGGGAAGCCCAATCGCGACCGTGGTGTCGCCACCTATCAACGAGTCCGACTCCGAATTTCACTTGCATCATGGTGTTTTCCTTTCCAAAAAATGAAGCGGCGCTTATAGAATTGAATGGTTTTTGTGTAATCATCTATTTGAGCCTCAGGACATAGACCTAAAAAATCGATATAAACGTGCTTATTTCTGAAAAGAGGGCCGCCGATAAGATCATTCCTAATGGGAAAAAAGCTAATCGACAGCCAAGTTATACCCCCCAAAGCACGATTGAAATAATAAATGCCGTATCTAAGAACAGAGTCAAGCGTAAATTTGAAAAAGCTTGCTAATTTGTGATCTATGCTGAGCATTTGCTAATGCTGCTAAAGCGTTACGCGTGTTATCACTCACTTAACCACATAGATTGCGCCGCATGGAATAAACATCTAAGGCTAGATTAGATGGGGTTTGCAATACGCATTGAATGATCAGAAATATTAAAAAATCTGCATATTTATGGCGCCAGATAACAAAGTTTATTGTTTATCGGATGTAGGTTTTGTTACTTTCTCTTCTTCTTTTTCTTCATTGCCGATGAATTTAAGTACGATAATGGCAATGAGAAAACCAATGACCGGGTAGAAGAAAAATTGCGTGCCCCAAGGTATGTCGTGCGCGTCTTTCAGGTCAATACCTAAAATTTTAGTAAAAACAAAAAACATAAAATCTGTCATTTTATTCACCCTAATATGTTATGAAAAACAAACCATCGTTGATCAAAATTTAACCCTTGTTGAATCAAGGCTAAACTTGCTCAGTTAGAATATGAAAGAGATATAAACGTGCTTATTGCTGAATAAAAAAGGACGATTATTTTTTCCTGAAGAGGAAAAATAATCGTCTGACTGATGACTATGAAAAAAACCAAAGCTCGATTGAAATAATAAATGCCGTACTCAAGAACAGAGTCAAGCATAAAGTTAAAAAAGCGGTAACAAAGTCTACTTTAAAGCAGGCCGGAATCTGTTCCTAGCTGGCTTTCCGATAGAAAGGGATTCTTAATCCGAGTCCGAACAGCTGTTTGCAATACATTGATTTAATGCAGACGGAATATCCTGCCAGTTATTTTGGGTAGCGACTATTTCAATCCGGCTATTCGCTGAAGGTTTGCACGGAACGATAGTCATTAACCCGTCCGCTGCATTAAAAATGAACCAGCCTTTGTTGGTCGCGAAAATGGCTTTTATTCTTTCCGCCTTCAGTTGGTTTAATAACCGTGTTATACGTATATAATCAAAACAACTGTGTTCTGGAAATACAGTGCCATAACTCTGGTAACCATCCGCTGCATTTTGTAGGGGCGAATTCGCTAACGCGCTCTTACGGGTCATTCGCCTATAATCTGCATCAATTTGGATCGATCCAGCTTGATGGGCATCAGGAAAAGCAGCTTGCCTTGCCGGGTTTCTTGTTAAATCCAGCCAGGCAACATCCAGTTGCCCTTGAACGGTTTGAGCAACAACCGCTTTACGTGGGCGGCTGCCATCGGCCCAACGCTCGAACAGCTGAGTCGCTGCCTTGTCGGCTAAATCCATTTTATTAGCGACCAGCACATCGCCTAAGGCGATTTGATCGACAAAGTTTTCATGCGACGTGTAGCGACTGTCGCCTAACTTTCTCGGATCAACCAGGCAAATACTGGCGCGCACATCCAGCACAGTCCGAAAATACCCGTCGGTGAGCATATCCAATACCCGCTTTGGGTGGCCTAAACCGGTTGGTTCAATGAGCAAACGATCCGGTTTGACTTCCGTTATCAAGCGATTAATAGCAACCTGAAAAGGCAGCCCCACCGAGCAACACAGACAACCTCCCGGCACTTCCCTGACTATCGCACCCGAAGCCGCGAAGATGGCGCCGTCAATGCCAACTTGCCCAAACTCATTGACTAATACTGCCCATTTTACGTTAGCTGGTTTTTGTTTAAGCAAATTAAGAATGGCTGTGGTTTTACCTGCACCGAGGAAACCCATCACCATGTTGGTTGGGATATTGGTAAACTTTCTGGACACTTAAGCTTCAATCCATCTAGGCAGAAAGCTATAGAGACGCGATGTGCGCGTCTCTATAGCTTAATTTTATTAAACGCCAACAGTGCTGCGGTTAACGAAATCAGGAATATCACCGAAAAACCCATGACGGCAGTTACCGTCTGTTCGGAAAAGAAACTACCCAATGCTGTCCCGGAAAACAGCATGATCCAAAAAGCAATATGGCAAGGACAGGCGAGTAATGCTGAAGACGCAAAAAACCAACCGGTTAAACGCCTTCCCTGCGACAGGGATTGGTCGGAATATTGCTGCGTTAAAGAGGTATCACAAGACGTATTATCACACTTGGATAAGTGAGCCGTGTTATTTAAACTTGTTTTCATTGTTCCGCCTTGCTTCGTTTCGATTTATTTACCACAACAGCTGATTCTTTCACCAAAAACACCGGCATAGTTTGTTTGCCACGCTAAACGCGCAATGAAATAGTGTGGATCTTTATTGAATTCATCCAGGCAATGAGGGCAGCGACAAAATACAACCGGTTTTCCGTTAAAATCCATTGCCACTGTGGCATTAAGCGGTTTTTCAGCTAAACAAACAGGACAGACTGTCAAACCGGATGTTTCGGCCAGACATGATTCAGGGTTGGTTATGAATAACGCCAGACATCCCTTACAACAGAACCAGTATTGCTGCCCTGCATAGTTATGTTGAACAGCTTTTTCCTTGGTGATGCCTAATCTGACTAATGAGCATCCACAAGCCGGGCAAATTGGGGTCTCCATCGTTTGTTACCGGTCTTCTGTCTTGCATTCGTTATCCGCACAGGCAGGGCTGTTGCGTC
This sequence comes from Methylobacter sp., assembly GCA_036741905.1. Lineage (GTDB taxonomy): Bacteria > Pseudomonadota > Gammaproteobacteria > Methylococcales > Methylomonadaceae > Methylobacter_A. The sequence goes on from DAINRH010000001.1 coordinate 10,972, forward strand.
CAATCATAAAATCCCAGATATTGGCGACGACAAAAAGAGTAAGCCCTATATAGACCAGTATAACGGCGACCGGCAATACCCCCGTAACGGTAAGCCCTAAGCCGATGGTACTGACCAATGCGCCGATACTACCAGTCCAGAAGGCGAGCATCGCTTCCTCCGATAGCGCTTCATGTTTCCTGGCGGAACGATAAAGCGTCCATAAATTTAAACCGGTGAACCCTACAAATATCGGCAACAAATAGGCATCGTTTATCAGAAAACCAAGCCCAACAGCACCTACTGCGCTGAGCACAACAGAGATGCCGAGACAACACGCCGCAGCAATCGCGGCACCGAATAAACCGCCAAATTGACTTAATTTTTCTTGCATTTTAATGCTCCACAATAATTCGCTTAAAGCACGATACCTAAATGCTGCTTCAGGCTTTGTTCAAAACAATTTAATTGATCCCGACACGTTTCAATATATTGAGTCAATTCAGCCAGACTTGTTTCCGTAGCGCCATCGTCCCTATCATTACGGGCCGCCAATAAACGGTCGATTTGCTCTAACGGAACACCCACATCGCGAGCCGTTCGAATAAACCGTAACCGTTCAATCACTGGCTCGTAAAATAAGAACATTCCCCCCGCTGTTCTGTCATTAACCTGAATCAAACCTCGATCTATATAGGTTCTAATACAATGAACGCTGATACCGGTTTGCTCAGCCAGGGTTGAGAGTCTGATCAGCTTGTCATCCTTAAGACAGGCATTCATCTTTAGCCCGCGCAACAGGAAAGCTCTTTCACGTCTTTGCTAAAGGTTTGCGCGCATAGTTTGATGCCTTCCACCATCGTCAAATACGGAAACAATTGTCCGGCCAGGTCTTCTATCGTCATCCGGTTATGGATGGCTAACACCGCCGTCTGGATCATCTCGCCCGCATCCGGCGCCAGGATTTGCGCACCAATCAAGCGGCGGCTGCCTTCTTCCATGACCAGTTTGACAAAGCCTCGGGTTTCAAAGTTAGCCAGGGCGCGCGGCACATTCTCCAACGGCAACAGGCGGCTGTCGGTTTCGATATTGTTCAGGTGTGCGTCGCGTTCAGTCAAACCAACAGTGGCCATTTGCGGTTCGGTAAACATCACGGACGGCATCGCCGACAGATTGATGGCAGCATCACCGCCGGTCATATTGATGGCGGCGCGGGTTCCGGCCGCTGCCGCGACATAGACGAACTGCGGCTGGTTAGTGCAATCGCCGGCTGCATAAATATGTTCGACATTGGTGCGCATGTGATTGTCAATGCTGATAGTGCCATCCTTATTGACTTTAACCCCCGCTTTTTCCAGACCCAGACTTTCCGTATTAGGCGGCCTACCGGTGGCAATCAGTAATTGATCCCCTGAAAGAATTTGGCCTGACCGGGTTTTCAGGGTAAATTTTCCGGAATCGAACAGGCTCTTTTTATAGCTCACGGCTTCTGGCTGAGTATTGGTTAGAATAGTCATGCCTTCGTCTTCCATGACGGCTTGCAATACTGAGCCTATTGCGGGGTCTTCCCGATACATGAGCGTATGGCGAGCCAGCAACGTTACTTTCGACCCCAGCCGTAAAAAGCCTTGCGCCAGTTCCAGCGCGACTATCCCTGAACCAATGACGATTAAATGCTCCGGCAGTTTTTCCGCCACCAATGCTTCGGTGGATGTCCAGTAAGGTGTGCCCGCCAATCCCGGAATGGGCGGTATGCCCGGAGACGATCCGGTGGCAATAAGAAAACGGTCTGCGGTGATTTCGGTGAATTCGCCGTGTTCCCGATCGACAATGAGCGTATTGGCGTTTTTAAACCGTGCCTGTCCTTTGATCAGATTAATCTCCGGATGGGTTGCTAAAATATTTTCATATTTGGCCGCTCTGAGTTCATCGACTCTGGCTTGCTGCTGGGCAACCAGTTGTTTACGGTTTATCACCGGTTGTTGTTTTTTAATGCCGGGAAACGCATGATTTTTTTGTAAATGGGCAATATGCGCCGCACGAATCATGATTTTGGAAGGGACACAACCGATATTGACGCAAGTGCCGCCAATGATGGGATTGCGTTCAATCATCGTCACTTTGGCACCCTTTTCCACCGCTTTAAGGGCGCAGGCAAAAGCGCCCGAACCACTGCCGATGATCGCCACATGGAGCGGCTTGCCTTGGTTTACAGCCGCTGTTTTTTTATTGGCGTCGGCCGTTTTGTCGTCAATCTCCTTAACCTGATAACCTTTTTGCGCAATTTGCTCAATCAGTGATTCAAGACGGGCATCTCCTGTAACCGTCAACGCGGCTATGCCTTCCGGGTAAGAAACTTTAATGGCAACACCTTCAAGCGCATTGAGTTTTTTCTCGATACCATCAGCACAGCTTGGGCAGGTCATGCCATCAATTTTCAGTTTTTTGGTCCACATGAGGATTTCCTTTTCTAGCACAGCACAAGAAGCCTTTTATATCAAAAAGATAGCATAAAAACGCAAGTAAAAACGGCCATAACAGAAAGCCCACTAACTTAAACACAGTTTCAATATCCACGATTGTCTCCTCATAACGATTCCCTGAATTATTTTGGCTGGTGAACAGTCGCCGGGTAACCGGCATTTGTAGTCGCTTTAATCAAGGCTTCTATGCTGGTTTTTTGCGGATCAAACATAATATCAGCCGTTTTGGAATCAGCATCGACACTCACCTTTTGTACACCCTCGACACCTTGCAAGGCTTTTTTAATGGTGAATTTACACATCGCACAGGTCATGTTCTGCATATCCAATGTGACCGATTGGCTGTTGTTTTGCTTTTGCACAGAATCAGGAACAGTTGCCTCGGCATGGGCTGTCTGCATTAATAAAGGTGTGGCCAACAAGCTCAACGTTAAACATACGGTTTTAATAGTCATCATCATTATTCTCCTTATTCCATAAAAAACGGGGCATACCAGGGAAAGGTCAACAGCAGCAAGATCAATGCCGAGCCAATCCAGAAGATCATCCGCTGTTTGTGCTTGACTTCGGGTAATGCACAGGCCTCGCCCTCTTCACAGCTATCCGGTATCAAATAGAGTTTGCGATACCCCAAACCAATAAAAATCAGGGTTAAAATAATAAAATAAGGCCTGACCGTTTCCATTGAAGTGAAGGCGCTCATCCACGCGCCGCCAATCCCTAAGGATATAAGCAGCAAAGGGCCGACACAGCAGACCGATGCGCCAATGGCGGCTAGCACGGCGCCGATCCCTAGCCAGGATGGGTCTTCTTGGGGGGGTATTTCATGTTCTGTAGGCATAAGAATTTTCCTAAATAAAAACTAAGCGTCTGAGTGCTGCATTTAGCAAGGGTATGATAAATGCAGAAAATGTCAGGTTTTATAAACTTCGGATAGGAGTCTAAACGCCGTTCTATAGGACAGGGTCAAGCAGAATTTACATTATTTTTGAATACTCAGGATTTTGAGTCCGAGTTATTTGGTCGCATCGGTTCCGTACCGATTGCGACACTTTCGCCATCCCTGGCAGTCGAAAGTGCATCGATGAGGGAACAATGTTCTGCAGAAGAATCGCTCTGGCAGCGTTTTACCAAAGCATCCAATACATTACGAAGAGCCATTAAATCCTTTATTTGTGCATCGATTTGCTGACATTTCTGTTCGGCAATTTTTCGCACATCGGCGCAATGATCGGCATCAAGCGATAACAGTTGGGCAATTTCTTTTAAGGTAAAACCCGCTTGTTGAGCGCGTTTGATAAACCGGATTCTGGCGATGGCATGAGGTGGATAGTGCCGATAACCGTTACCGGGTTTACCGGGTTCATCCAGCATACCGATACGCTGGTAATAGCGGATGGTTTCAACAGTCACTTCGGCTTGTTTGGCTAGTTTACCAATTGTCAGTTTCATTTTTGTACCTGTGTGTCTGGTTCCGTGTGATTATATCCCGATTTGTAGGGTTTAAAGACGAAGTAGGTGTATTTTAAGCCCCGGAGAAGGCGCGCACGGCACGCCCTGCATTTTCCTTTGAAAAAATGAGTAGCTCTATCACCGCTCGGCTCGGATTACACATGGTCATTCATACTGTATCGACTAATCTTTCGGCTTGTAGCGACCAGCGGTCTTTCGCAAGAAATCTATTTGTTGCTGAAACCGTTGACATGAACGGCACATGAAAAAATGCATCCGTACTGCCCAACGCTCCCGCCATGTCAAACGGCGATCCATACTTTCTGATAACAGTTCGCTAATATCTTTACAGGTTTTCATAGTGACCTTTTTGAATTAAACCAGCGTTGCTCCAAGCATTCCCGCAACCCTAACCGCGCCCGGTGCAAATAAACACGGCAGGCGCTGTGGCTGATGTTCATATCTTGGCAAATATCCTCGGTTTCAAGGCCAACCATTTCTCGTAACATAAAAGCACGACCGTGCTGTTCGGGTAAGTTTTTTTGGCACCAGTCAAAAATCAGCCAAAACTCGTTTTGCTCTAAAGCATGATCCGGTTGTTTCCATGAACTCGGTGTACCGATCCAATGGCCCTTGTCGTTAAATATCAGTTGTTCTATGGCTTCGTTTGGGTCCTTTTCATCGTTATCACAATGGTCTTCTAACGAATGATGTTTTTCAGTCGTCCGGTAATGGTCGGCGATTTTATGTTTAAGAATACCAATTAACCATGTCCTAAGGGCGGACTGATTCCGAAAACCATCATTTGCTTGAAGTGCTGCCAGTAGCGCTTCATGTACCGCATCTTCGGCGGCTGCATGATTATGCACCTGTAACAAGGCATAACGTAACAGCACTTCTCGGTGGTCGTTTAACTGGTTTTTATCCATCATCATGTGATTGTTTAGCTCGACAGGCAAGCCACGCATCAAGACTTAATCGTCCAGCGCCGCTCAATAGTAAGGACATTAGCATGAATAAATACATTAAAGGCAGCTTATAGTTACCATAGCCTTGGTTGGTAATGGCGTAACCCTTCCACAATTCAGCCAATGAGTGCCATTGCTCAGGCCAATGGGCCGCTGCAATGGCGACTATGGTTAATACGATCAAAGCAACACTAAAAAAGCGTGTGGCAATGCCTAAAATCAAGGCGATAGGTGCGATAATTTCGAGCCCAAGAGACAGCCCCCAATTCACATCTGCGGACAATAAATTAAATGGAAAGGGAAACACCAAATCTACAAACCAGTTTTCACCCGATAATTTCTCTAGCCCTGCTTCCAAAAATTCATAGGCTAACAGTAACCTCAACAATAACGGGGCATACCCAGTTGAATCATTATTAAACCAGCGCAGCATTTTTTTTGCCATTACAAACAATGCTCGCAGGGTCATGTGTATGGGACAAACTGCACAGTGTGTTGAAGAGGTTGTTTCATTCATGGTATTACTCAAATTCATTTCTCGCACCAAGGATCGCGCCTTGCTGCTTTAAATGGGTCAATGTTTCAATGCCGAAACTGAATAGCGCGGATGGTTCAGGTTGTTCTAATTCAGTAGCAATTTGTTCTATTGCTTCACGAACAGTGCAGCCGGTAGATTGTAAAATTTCAAGTAAACGTGTGGTTGCCGGGTGCAATTCAATAAACTGCACAACATCAGCCATGTCCCGAAACCCTAAAATGTGCGTCACCTGTTCAGGTGGTATCGTTGGTTGATAGCTTGCGTTGATGCGTTGAACTGGATAGACATAATGTAGCACCTCCAATATGGGCACAAAAATCGGGCGACATGCCAACCAGTCATTAATAGCACTAAGAGTAGACGCTGTGATCGGTTCAGCTTCAGTAATAGCCAATATCATTTCTACCCATTCAAAGTGCGCTAATTCCAGTAAATACAGTGGATCAGATACGCTTACCCGTTCTGTTTGCAAATACCGAATAAACTCATCGGGAATTTGTCGATAGTAAGGTGATTTACAACGATGCTCAGCAATAAATGCTTTAAGCAATTGTTGCCAAGCAGTTTCACCCAATACGTCATGAGTAACAGGAAAACATAGCTCTAAACTGTCGTTGAATTTGTTATATAGCAAATCGACATAAATTTCCGCACTCTGTTCGGCAAAACCGTTTGGCAACGGTTCATGCTCGGGGTTGCGCAAATGTGCTAAAAATTGCCGTTGTACGGTTTGAAAAGCCATCACGAACGTTCTCCAAAACGATGTTGCAGGTCGGCAATATGCTCCACTTCCCTTAACAGATCGGCAAATGGCGGCATGTTAAAATCCCGCTCCAATAAGCTCGGAAACACGCCAAAGGTTTGATAAGCCAGGGCCAATAATTCCCAAACCGGATCGCAAGCTGCTTGCCCATGCGTGTCAATAATCATTCCTGACTTATCCAAATCATGCCCGGCGACATGCCCATAAACAATGCGTTCGCCACACAAACCTTTTAAAAAGCCGGCAGCATCGTAATTATGGTTAAGGCTGTTGACGTAAATATTGTTCACGTCCAAATGAAAAGGGCAATCGGCTTCAGTCAATACGGCATTGATAAACGCCAATTCATCCATTTCGGCTAACGGTGGTTTCACATAGTAAGAGGCATTTTCCAATGCGATAGGTCGTTCCAGAATGTCTTGTGCTACACGCATCCGTTCAGCAACATGACGAACCGCTTCCTCGGTAAAGGGGATTGGGTAAAGGTCGTAATGATGACCATCATCACTGCAAAAACTTAAATGTTCCGTGTAGAGCGCGAAATGATGGTCATTGAGAAAAGCCTTCATACGTCGCAAAAAGGCAATATCCAAAGGCGCAGGCCCGCCAATAGATAAGGAAAGACCATGCGCCACGAAGCTATGCTGCTCGGTATAACGGCGAAAAATCTTGCCTAATTTGCCGCCAACATCCATCCAGTTTTCGGGCGATACTTCAAAAAACTGAATGGAATCGGGAACACCCGATTCCAAAGCTGGTAAAAGCTCACGACGAAGCCCTAATCCAGCGCCATTGATGTTAAAGGGTTTCATAATGATTTTAAAACCATCCTAGAACCCAGTGACCGATTGCCGCTAATGCCGATATCATCATGACGGCCAACATCATTTTTTCATGGGTACACATCCCTTTTGTAGTACTGCATTGACTATTCATTTTGCACATGACTGACATTTTTTATCTCCTTGAGATATTTAAAAGAAAGCCGCCAACAAAAACTATTGACGGCTTGGGTCGCTTATTACATTTTGCCGCTACAACCGCCTTCTTTCATTTTGCCGCTGCATCCACCTTCTTTCATCTTTTCCATAGGTTTTGCTGCACCGCTACAGCCAGCCTCTTTTATTTTCATTTTGTTTGCGCCGCATTTGCCTTCACCGCACTTACCTTCTTTCATTTTGCTGGCACTGCAACCGCCTTCAGGCATTTTTGTATCGGCTTCAGCAACGACTTGCGAACCGCTGATTTTTTGCATGCCGAACGGATTTTCTTGCGCGTGAACCAATGGGCTGGCGGTTAATGCGGTTGCCATTGCACCGCCAAGGGTAAGCGCTAAGGTTTTTTTGTTCATGCTGTTAAGCCTCGTAGTTTGAATGGATGGACGATTAGAAAAGCATTTTTTGCCTTCCTGACTTATCAGTCGAAATAAGTGCGATTTTGTTACAAACTATTTAATTTTTTTAAGGATAACCCGACAACTAAAATGTTGGCTCCGTATCAGAAGCCTCTGTTACACACAGTCAGCTTAGATCGCTCCTGTCCACCACCCAACATGACAAAAATGTAATCTTGGCGTCATGTTCCTGGCCGGGTCATGGTTCTATCATTATCCATCATGAAAACACGACCAGCTTTATTTTTTCTCTTTCTTTTGTTGTCGCTCACGCTGAGCGGCTGCGTTTCGTATACTGACAAGCCGATCAATGCTTCGGTCACGGCATCCGGTCTGGAGGCTCGCACGCTGGCCGATCCCGGTTTGCGTGAGTTTTTTAAGGCCAATCTCAGGCAGGACGGCTCTGCATGGCCGCCCGCAAACTGGGATTTGACTCGTCTCATGCTGACCGCATTTTATTATCACCCGGACTTGGACGTAGCCCGCGCCGAACTGGGATTCGCCGAAGCGGGCAGTATTACCGCCGGCATGCGGCCCAATCCAACGGTGAGTTTTTCCCCGCAATTCAATTCCAATGCGCTCGCCTCGGTTTCGCCATGGACTATGGGCTGGAGTCTGAATGTCCCGATCGAGACCGCGGGCAAACGCGGCTACCGGTTGGATCAGGCCAAACACCAAACAGACGCGGCTCGCTTCAAATTGCTCAACACGGCCTGGCAAGTCCGTAGCCGTGTCAGAGTGACTTTTCTAGCCTTTTACGTCGCACAGACGAAGCGGGAGGCCTTGCAAAAGCAGGCGGACATTCAGGCTCGTCTGGTCGATTTGCTGGCGCATCGTCTCTCCGCAGGAGCCGTCTCTCAGCCGGAAGTGACGCTAGCCCATCTCGCCTTGCAACAATCCCAGCTGCTATGGGCAGAAACGCAACGGGAGCACGCTGAGGCTAAGGTACTGTTGGCATCGACTCTGGGACTGCCGGTCCAAGCATTGAACGGAATAGTATTTTCCTTCGACGCCTTCTCCCGATTGCCGCCGGATGAATCGCTGGGGGGCGACCGGCTGCGACGCTTAGCCTTGGTCAACCGGGCGGATATTCTGAAAGCGCTGGCTGAATACGACGCTAGCCAGTCGGCATTACACCTGGAAATTGCCAGGCAATATCCGGACATCCAGATGAAACCTGGTCACCAATGGGATCAAGGTGACAACAAATGGTCGCTGGGTTTGTCTCTGACGCTACCCATTCTGAACCAGAACGAAGGTCCCATTGCTCAGGCCGAAGCCAATCGCAAACTCGCGGCGGCGATTTTCCTCGCATTGCAAAACAAGACGATGGGCGACATTGACCAAACCGTCACCGGATTTCGGATGGCTTCGAATAAACTGACTATCGCCGAGGCATTGCTTGCCTCACGTGAGAAACAGCAACGTGCGGTCACTGCTCAATTCAACGCCGGCGAGACCGATCGGCTCGCCTTGACCAGCGCCGATGTGGAACTTATCAGCATCCAGCTCGCGCGTCTGGATGCCTGGAATCGGGCGCACCAAGCACTCGGCTTGGTGGAAGACGCCTTGCAACGGCCGCTGAACGCCGAGCTTGATCACCCATCTCCCAGTAACCCACCGCGCCCGGAGGGCACATCAGAATGAGAAAAGTCGCGTTATGGGTATTGATGATTTTCGCCTTACAGGGATGTCGGGAATCGGAAACGGAGCGTGAACGCGAACAGGCCGTCTCGCCGTCTAAGGCGAGCGTTGCGGTCATTGACGGCGCCGCTGTTGTCACCCTGGAAGAAATCGCCCGCCAAAAAGCCGGTATCGCCACAGGAGCGCTCCAAGCGGTCAATCACCAGCGGATGATACGGGCGTTCGGTGTAGTGTTACCTATCCAGGAATGGGTTGATCTGCGCAATGCCTATGCAGCGGCCAAGGCGCAATCGGAAAGCGCCCAGGCCACGGTGTTGGCTTCGCAGCAGGAATACCTGAGGCTCAAGGACTTGCATGCGGATGATCGCAACACCTCCGAGCGAGCCATGCAGCTCGCCGAGGCCGCCTTTCGATCCGATGAAGCGCGCGCCCAAGCGACCCGCGAAGTCTCTCTGGCCATTGAGCGCAATGCCCAGCAGCAGTGGGGTGAAGCTGTGGTGCAAGCCATATTGAATGGCTCGCCGTTGTTCACCCGTGTGACGAGCCTGGAGGAGGCCTTGGTGCAAGTGTCCCTTCCGGCGGGAGAAAGCATCGCCTCGTTACCTGACACGGCCCGTATTCAAACGAGCGGTGACGCTTCGATTGAAGCCAGTTTGATTACCCGATTGCCGCGCACCGATCCCAGGTTTCAGGGAATGACGCTGCTTTATCGGGTATCGCGCCAAGCATTCGATTTTGCGGCCGGCGTGAATATGCCGGTTTTTCTGCCTGCGGGTGATTCGATTCCGGGCGTGAACATTCCCGCTGCGGCCATGGTGTGGTGGCAGGGAAAAGCCTGGGTTTACATCGAAACGTCCCCCGGACAATTTATCCGCCGGGAATTGCCGGCAGACCTGCCTACTTCCGATGGCTGGTTTGTTAATCAAGGATTTTCAGCTGGAGAAGCTATTGTCCTGAAGGGGGCGCAGCTGTTGCTGTCCCAAGAGCTGCTGGGCCAAATCCAAATGGAAGAAGAAGGGGATTAAGCCGTGAATGGAGAACCTACGGGATTATTGGCGGGTATCGTCCGCTTTTCATTGCGCTTTCGGGGTGTCGTCATCGCCTTGGCGTGTGTACTGTTGGGGTATGGTTTCTATGCCCTGGAACAGGCAAATTACGATGTATTCCCCGAGTTTGCACCGCCGCAGGTCGTCATCCAGACCGAAGCGCAGGGTTTGAGTGCCGAACAGGTGGAAGTGCTGGTGACGCAATCGATCGAAAACGCTATCAACGGCGTGGCCGGCATCGAGCGTCTCAGCTCAAATTCGATTCAGGGTTTGTCCGTCATTACCGTCATTTTTAAGTCGAACAGCGATATTTTCCGCGATCGTCAGGTCGTGGCCGAGCGGCTGGCGACCCTGTCAGGACGCCTGCCTCAGGGCGTCCAGGCTCCGATTATCTCGCCGCTGACGTCCGCTATGAGCACAGTGCTGGACGTGGGGCTCAGTTCGGATAAACGCAGCCTGATGGAGCTTCGGACCCTGGCCGACTGGACCCTCAAGCCGAGAATTCTGGCGACACCCGGAGTCGCGAAGGTTGCGGTTTTCGGCGGCGAAGTGAAGGAATTGCAAGTGCAGGTGCAACCCGATCGCCTGATCCAATACGGCCTTTCCATTGAGGACGTTCGCGCCGCGACGAGCCGCGCCACCGGCATCCGGGGCGCGGGTTTTATCGACAACGCCAACCAGCGTCTGGTCTTGCAAAGCGAGGGGCAATTCATCACCGCCGAACAACTGGCCAGGACGGTGATCGTGCATGGCAACGGGGCCAACGTCACACTGGGCGATGTCGGCCAAGTCCGGGAAGCGCCGGAACCCATCATCGGCGTAGCGTCGATCAACGGCCAGACCGGTGTGCAATTGGTCATTTCGGAACAATACGGGGCCAATACTTTGGAGGTGACCGAACGCGTCGAGCAGGCCTTGAAGGAGATCGAGCCAGGTCTGACGAAACAGGATGTGACAATGCAGGTGCTGTTTCGTCCTGCCAAATTCATACAGCTCGCCACCCATAATGTTCAAACCTCGCTGCTCATTGGTGCCGTGCTGGTCGCTGTCGTCCTGACGCTGTTCCTGTTCAATCTGCGCACGGCGGCGATTTCCTGCACCGCCATCCCCTTGTCGTTGCTGTCGGCGGTGATAGTGCTGGAATGGCTCGGCTTCAGCCTTAACACCATGACCCTGGGCGGCTTGGCGATGGCGATCGGCGAGGTGGTGGATGATGCAGTCATCGATGTCGAAAACATCCTCCGCCGACTGCGGGACAACCGCCACGCGATCCAACCCCGCGCACCGCTTCGGGTGGTGTTGGATGCCTCCATCGAAGTCCGTAGTGCTGTGGTCTATGCCACCTTCGCGGTCGTGCTGGTCTTTACGCCGATTCTCCTGATGTCCGATCTGGCGGGCCGATTGTTCGCCCCGCTGGGCATCGCTTACATCTTGTCCGTGCTGGCCTCGCTGGCGGTCGCACTGACCTTGACTCCGGCCTTATGTTTGCTGTTCCTGGGAGAAAAGGACTTGGACGAGCGGGAGCCGCCGCTGATGAATTGGCTCAAGCGCCGATACCTTGGGATTCTGATGAAAATCGACCGCCGCCCAAAGGTCATCATCGGCAGCGTGGTACTGCTGATGCTGGCCGCCTTGGGTTCGTTGCCGTTTTTCGGTGCGGGTTTCCTGCCGGAACTAAAAGAAGGTCATTTCATTATCCACGTATCGGCAGCGCCAGGCACTTCACTGGAGGAGTCGCTGCGTTTCGGTGGACAAATCAGCCAGGCATTGCTGAAACTTCCCGCAGTGAGCTTGGTTGCTCAACGCGTCGGACGTGCGGAAAAGGCCGATGATACCTGGGGCACGCACTACAGCGAAATGAATATCGACCTGAAGCCACTGTCCGGCGAAGCATCCGAGCAGGCGCTCGCGGATATACGCCGCGTGTTGACAGAGTTCCCCGGCATCAATTCCTCGGTGAAAACGTTTTTGGCCGAACGTGTCGAAGAAACCCTATCAGGCTATACCGCTTCGGTGGTGGTTAACGTCGTCGGTAATGATCTGGATAGTCTGGATGCTCAGGCCCAACAGATCGCCCAGGTGCTGAACCAGGTTAAGGGTGCAACCGATGTGCAGGTACAATCCCCGCCGGGTACGCCGCGGTTGGTCGTTCGCCTGCGCCAGGATAGCCTGTTGCGGTGGGGATTCGATTCGGTACAGGTGTTGGAAGCAATCCGCACCGCCTATCAGGGTGACGTGGTCAGTCAAATCTACGAAGGCAACCGGATTTTCAATGTCGCGGTAATACTCGATCCGCAACTGCGAAAAAACATCGCGGACATCGGTCACCTGCCGCTACGAAGTCCGAATGGCGTTTATGTCTTGCTCAAAGAGCTGGCGGACATTTACGAAGACTCGGGGCGGTATGTGGTAATGCACCGGGGAGCTCGTAGGGTTCAAACCGTCACCTGCAACGTTGCAGGGCGGGATATAGCCTCGTTTGTGAACGAAGCCAAGCAAAGGATAGCCACTACGGTCGCCTTGCCTGCGGGGAGTTACGTGGAATTTGGCGGCGCGGCAGAGGCGCAGGCCAAATCAACGCGTGAATTGATGATTCATTCGGCGATAGCCGGTGTCGGGATTGTACTGCTGCTGTCCATCGTCATGGGAAACTGTAGGAACTTGCTTTTGGTCATGATCAATTTGCCCTTTGCCCTGGTGGGCGGAGTCTTGGCTGTGTTCCTGTCGAGCAGTGAACTGACTATTGGTTCGCTGGTGGGGTTCGTCACGCTGTTCGGCATTACCCTCCGTAACTCGGTGATGCTGTTATCGCATTACGAGCATCTGGTTTCCGTCGAGGGGCTGACCTGGAACAGAGAAACCGCCCTGCGCGGCGCTCAGGAACGTCTCACCCCCATCCTTATGACCGCCTTGGTGACGGCTCTCGGACTTTTGCCTCTCGCTATCGGTAGCGGAGAGCCGGGCAGGGAAATTGAAGGGCCTATGGCCATTGTCATTCTTGGAGGACTCGCAACTTCAACGTTGCTCAATCTACTGGTATTGCCTGGTTTGGCTTTGCGCCATGGGCAATTCAGGGCTGACAGTTAGGCTTTCACAGTCTTGAATGGGGTGGTAACCGTAGCGATGTCGAGAAGGAGCAACGAATTAAACTGTGGCACGCAAGTGCGCTGAGTTTTCTACAATCTCGGCGATCATTGCACACTTCTTATTTGTTGTTCGAAAAAGAACAAACCATTTATCCACTGCAACGGTAGCTGAATTGTTTTTTTGGGTAAAGGTAACTGCAATAATTTGTCGAACAAATCTGAATTTTTTGGCGGCAGGGGATTGTAAACCTAACCCCCGGAATTTTTTCTATTTGTTGCTGACATCTTGCTTGATCGTCGAAATCGCCTCCTGTACGGTCGTCATGAACTGCGCTGGGAAGATGATCGTGGAGTTCTTCTCTGTGGCAATCTCGGCCATGGTCTGGAGCGTGCGGAGCTGGAGTGCAACCGGGTGCAATGCGATGATGTCTGCCGCCTCGCCGAGTTTTACCGCCGCCTGGAACTCTCCTTCTGCAGCGACGATCTTGGCACGGCGCTCGCGCTCAGCCTCTGCCTCCTTCGCCATCGCACGCTGCATATTGTCGGGAAGCGTGATGTCTTTAATCTCGACGGCTGTCACCTCCGCGCCCCATGGCTCGGTGTGCGCGTCGATCACGTTCTTGATCTGCAGGTTAATGTCGATCGTCTGCGAGAGCAGCTGGTCAAGCGAGAACTGACCGACAACGTTGCGCACAGTGGTCTGACTGATCTGATTCACTGCGGTCATAATGTCCTCGATCGCAACGACCGACTTCTGAGGATCAATGATCTTGTAGTAGGCAACAGCCGCGATGTCAATAGACACATTGTCCTTCGTGATGATCTTCTGAGACGGGATGTTCATGGTGATCGTGCGGAGGGTGACCTTCGTCATCTGCTCAAGGAGCGGTATAAGGATGATGAGACCCGGGCCACGCACGCCGGTGACTTTACCGAGAAAGAAAATGACACCACGGTCATATTCCTTTACGATCCGAAGTGACATGAAAACTAAAACCAAGGCAACGAGAATGACAAGGTTGACAAGATTGTCTAAAGGCATGCTTTGCTCCCTGGTTACTGATCGGAATCGGAGGAAAAGATAGTGAACCCAACTCCATGATTTGAACTATAGTGGCTCCCAGCGACTCAGTCAATACTCTGCTGCATTTAGATGGATCGTGTTCCACAGAATAAGGGGCAGGGGCAAATTCAAGGCGTATCGTCCTGCCAGTAAAGCACAACATTAGGCTAAAACGTATGGCGACCTTAAACCAATATAGCAAAAAAACGTACTTCCCCAGACCGAGAGAAGTATAGCTGACCGATTAAAACATAAGAAGTGATTTTCATGATAGCAATTATGCAGGAAACTGAAGGTGAAATATTGGTAGTCAAAGCGCTACGCTTTTGTAGCGCAAGACGCAACATCGCAAGCGGTCACGTTGGAGCGCCTTGATACGAGCCGCGAGTTAATGGATCAGGAAGTACGACGGCGCAACCTCTGTCGCAAATCACCTGTTTCCGTCACCTCATAGGCGATGACATCACCGGCTCTGAGTGCATTCCCCGGTTTTGCATGCTCTCCTATAAGGGTTATCGGCTTATTTTTTTATATTAGGAACGAGCACGAAATAACTTGAGCAAGTAGACGCTGCAATGCGGTAAAGTTAAAGAACTAAAACATTGACCCATAATTTAATAATGCAGCATGCTTACTCAATAGAAATTGAAAAAAAATGCAAGAAATGTTCAACCGTCTATCCGAAAAAGATAAGCGTTGGTATGCGGGGGTTGAAGCATTAAAATTTTCTTATGGTGGAATCAGCTATATTGCTCAACTGTTTTCCCTGTTCTCGCAATACCATTAAGCTAGGGATAATTGAACTGAATGAGAAGGTAACTATCCCTAAAAAACGGGATAGAAAAGCGGGCGGTGGCCGAAAACAAGTTATTAAAAAACAAACGGATATTAATGACGTGTTTCTGTCTATTTTAAAAGAGCATACGGCAGGCGACCCAATGGATGAAGCGAAAAAATGGACTAATTTGACGTGTGCCAAAATTGGTTCTCTATTGGCTGAAGAGAGTTTTAAAGTCAGTCGCAATATTGTCAGAAAATTATTAAAAAAGAATGATTATGTGAAGCGTAAGGCCTTGAAAAAGAAAGCAGCTGGCGGTCATATAAATCGTGATGCCAAATTTGAGAATATCGCCAAATTGAGAGCTTTATATACTGCTGCAGGCAATCCTGTCATCAGCGTGGATACCAAGAAAAAAGAGCTGATAGGTAATCTGTTTCGCGATGGCAAGGTCTATACCACTAAAACCGTTGAAGTTTATGATCATGATTTTCCTTCCTTAGCCGAAGGTGTTGCTGTGCCTCATACACTTTATGACATTGAGCGCAACGAAGCCTATGTCAACATTGGGACGAGTCGTGACACCAGCGAATTTTCCTGTGATTCGATTCGCCACTGGTGGAACACCTATGGAAGCCTCTACTATCCTCTGGCAACATCTATTTTATTGCTGATGGATGGTGGCGGTAGTAACTCCTCCAGACACTATATTTTCAAACAGGATTTGCAGGCTTTGGTGGATGAAATAGGCATTGAAATACGGATAGCGCATTATCCGCCGTACACGTCTAAATGGAATCCCATTGAACATCGGGTATTTCCTCATATTACTCGTGAATTATCCGGCATGATTTTAATCAGCCATCTATTTATGAAAGAGTTAATAGAAAAGACAACAACAAAAGCGGGATTAAAAAAGTCTTTGCCTGTATTTTTAACAAGGTTTATGAAACGGGCAGAAAAGTTGCGGAGGGGTTTAAAGAATCAATGCGAATTGTATTTGATAAGCATCTGAGGCAATGGAATTATGTTGCCATTCCTGAATCGACAATTTTATAAGTTGCTCAAGTTATTTCGTGCTCGTTCCTTAGCTATTGAACTTAAAATTATTGACTGGTTTGCCATCATTCAACGCATACCAGCCAATAGTGATCCTGTAGACCAGCCACACCACTGTTGCAATCAGGATAAAAACACCGATACCCATTCCAAAAGTAATCCCGGACAATGTAAATCCTGCCAAAGTTATCCAAGTGGTTTTGATTTGCCAGTTGAAATGAGATTCCAGCCATGTCCCCTGCACTTCATTTCGCTTGAAGAAGTTAATCGCCACACCCACCAGCAATGGCAAGCCTGCAAGCATGAAGGTTAGTGCCTGACATAGGTAAACCGTAGCCGCCAGTTTTTTTAATGTCTGCAATTTCTCAGTCTCTTTTTGTTCAGTTGATATATCATTCATAAAAAACCTGCCTGTTGAGTTTTCTGTTAGTTGAACTGGTCGCAAACTTACGTTTTTAAGCTATTTTATTGTCATCTGTTAGCCCGCATCGCCACGGTTATTAGGCTTATTTTTCTATTTAATTTAGTTTTTGTGACTGATTAGCGTTGCCGTTTCATTGCAGGGCTTGATATTACTCGCGATCAGTCACATGCGTTATTTTAATGATAAGCATACTACAATTTGCACATTAATAAGTACTTCTCTCATGTGCGGAAGCTATACGAATAAACAGTACAAGCAAAACTAGATTCGGTCTGTGCGACAAGGCACATAGGTTAATTGATAGGGACTCGGATTTTTCGGGCCGGTTATGTACAGCAAGAAACAGAGACGGATAAAGTCTGCACTAAGAGTAATAAGACCATTGAAGTTGTTTTAGGCGTAGCCCCAACAAGCTTTGAATAAGCTTCACTAAGTCTATTATGGCGTGTATATTTTTGAATCAACTCTACTTAACTACTGGTTGTTTTGCACCGCAAAACTGATGATGATTGGTTGATTTAACCCTTTTCGGATGAGCTGTTTTATTGTAAGTATCCTCTTATCATTTGAATTGTCTGTATTTGTTATTAGTGGCCTATAAATTGCCCTAGATATTTGATATATGGAAGAAACATATTTTTAATAAATTTGCCTCTGAAATAACTGACTTTATTGGTTTTAAGCTTTTCTTTAACTGCCATTGCCATACAGTCATGGCAAGAATATTCTGGTTTGCTTGATAAGGGTCAGAGAATCGAGCGCATGGCAAAGGAACTTGGTTTGATGAAATACATCAGCAACGTCTATACAAACAATCCGTTATCGGAGAAGGAGGAGATAAATAGCAATAAAATGATATTTTCAAGAATGTATAAAACAATTGTTTTTTAATGATTATCACTAGAGAGAGCATGATTATGAATAAAAATACTTATCTTGGTTTAGTCTTGGCTGCGTGTATGGGTGTTGTTTCTGCACCTTTGTTAGCCGAAGTTTCACCTGCTCCTGAACATCCTGCGAATATCACTGCGCCTGCAACATCAGCTACAGAACATCAAGAGGCGGCCGAACTTCATAAAAAACACGCGGAGCATCACAAAGCTATGGCGGAGCATCATAAATCGGTGGCGGCAGAATATGAAAAAGCTGGACATAAAGACTTAAAGAAACATCACGAAGCGATGGCCACTCACCATGAGGCACTGTCCAAAGAACACGAAAAAGCAGCAGCAACCCATGAGAAAATGGCAAAACCCAAGTAATCCGACGATTAGAGGGTGTAAATAAATCCGTGTAACCGCTTATTTTCAGTGTCGTAAAATACGGCCACATAAGGAGAGAAAATGAGCAACCTGATTAAAGACCCCAAATTGATTTCAGCCATGCAAGAATTAGGGCGAGGCTTAAAATCCCCAAGTGATCTGGCCAAGCTAAGTCGCGAACTATTAAAGATTACGGTTGAAGCTTCATTGAATGCTGAAATGGATGAGCATATAGGCTATGAGAAGCATTCGCCGGATGGTTATAACACCAGCAACAGCCGCAATGGCTATAACCGTAAAACCCTAAAGGGCGACCATGGCGCGATTGAGATTGAAACGCCGCGTGATCGTAATGGCAGCTTCGAACCCGTGTTTGTGGCGAAAAATCAAACCCGTTTAACGAAATTCGATGATCAAATTCTGCTGCTCTATGCCAAGGGCATGACAACACGGGACATCGTCGAAACCTTTGCCGAACTCTACGGTGCCGACATTTCGCCCTCCCTGGTTTCCCAGGTGACCGACGCGGTGCTGGAGAAAGTGGTCGAATGGCAGACGCGACCACTGGACGCGGTGTATCCGATACTATATCTGGACTGTATTATCGTTAAAATTCGCCAGGATAAGCGCGTCATCAACAAAGCGGTCTATGTGGCGCTGGGCGTGAATATCCACGGACATAAGGAGCTGCTGGGGCTATGGATGTCTGAAAATGAGGGCGCAAAATTCTGGCTGTCGGTGCTCACCGAATTGAAAAATCGCGGCGTTAAAGACGTGTTTGTCGCCTGTGTCGATGGTTTGAGCGGATTCCCGGAAGCCATTGCCACGGTATTCCCGAAAACCCAGGTACAGCTCTGTATCGTGCATATGATGCGTAATTCATTGGCGTTCGTTAGCTGGAAAGACCGTAAAGCGGTAGCCGCAGGACTCAAGGTCATTTACCAGTCAATAACCGTCACCGAAGCCGAGCAGGAACTGGAAGCCTTTGCCCTGCAATGGGACAAACAGTATCCCAGCATCAGTGCATCCTGGCGCAGACATTGGCTGAATCTGATCGCCTTCTTCGACTATCCTGATGAAATTAGAAAAGTTATCTACACCACCAATGCCATTGAGTCGTTGAACAGCGTGATCCGTAAAGCCACCGAGCGGCGCAAGCTGTTTCCTACTGATCAATCGGCCATGAAAGTGGTGTATTTAGCTATTGAACAGGCCGCCAAGAAATGGTCGATGCCGATCCGTGACTGGAAGCCTGCTCTGAATCAGTTTATGATTCTCTACGAGGATCGATTTCCAGAGATTTTTTAACGGCGGTTTACACGGAAATGTTCACACCCCCGACGATTACTTACATTATTATTTAAGATTAATCAGGACAAATCCTTTGATCTGTCCTGATTTTTTCACTTAAGGCTCTGCGGTTCGAGTTTCAGCGCGACCCACATAATCAACCTGAGAGATACACCATGAGAGTCACCGATATTGTCAACAACCTACCACAGAACTCTAATATTGCGACGCTTGGCGGCAGATTATCATTCACCGTCACCAACGAACTGGAGTCGTCACAATCATCAACAGTGAAGGTAACAGCCTTGCGCTGACAGACGCTTGATGTCGTCCGAATATGTTGACCCCAACTGGCCACATGCCGAATCGCGTCTTTTGTATCTACATTGCTCGGATTATCGACCACATCTTAAAAAAGATAATTAAATCTTTAAGTGCCTGTTAAGTGTCTGTTAAGTGTTGGCCCTTTACTCTGTGAACACGGCATAACATTTCGTTGCGCTGTTTTAATCAAGGAGTGTTGATCATGGCTCAAAGTAAAAAAATCGTTACAGTCGGTATGGGATTGTTGTTATTGGCAGGTGCTTCCAGCGCGCAAGCCTATACTGGCGAGGCTTTGGCAAAACACGCCAAGGTGACGATGACCGAAGCGCGTGCCATCGCACTGAAAGCGCATCCTGGCAAAATCACCGATGAGGAATTGGAAAAAGAAGCGGGTGGTAGCGGCTTACGTTATTCATTTGATATCCGTGAAGGCAAGGTCACGCAAGAAGTGGGTGTAGATGCCCAGACTGGTGCGGTATTGGAAAATAAAGCTGAAGGCACTAATCCGGATTAATGGATAGTTGTTTTATAGGTTAGGAGGAAGCCCCCACCCCATCTGTTGAACTACGCTTCAATAGGTTGTATGGGCTCTGCGAGGCTGATTGACGCCAGGAAGGAGCTGTTTGATGATAATTTCGTATACATCTAGCATCTGGAGCTTCATTACCAAAACTTCCGGCTGGTCATCGTTCTGGTTATCGTTCTGGTTATCGTTAAAGTAGAACGATCCCAAGCATTCCGCCGCCGTTTGTATCTGCAATAAGCTCTATCTACCAACGCAGCCTATCTGTACACTTTATTCGAAAATCCAACGTTTTACACATCCACCATCAGCATTGGGTCAAAACCAGTTTTATCTATTATTTTGGAGGCGATAAGCCATGAATAAAGTCGCGCAAGTGACACTTTACTTTTGGATCATGAAAATTTGTGCGACCACCTTAGGTGAAACCGCAGGCGATCTTTTGTCGATGACTATGAACATAGGCTACGCCATCAGCTCCATTATCTTACTCAGCCTGTTCTTGATTACGCTTGTCATGCAGCTTCTTTCGAACAAGTTTCATCCGGTGCTTTATTGGTCGGTAATCCTTACAACCAGTACGGCTGGCACGACAATGTCTGATTATATGGATCGAACACTTGGCTTGGGTTACGCGAAAGGCTCATTGATCTTGATCACTTGCTTGTTGATAGTTCTGGCCGTTTGGCGTTTCAGTGAAAAAACACTTTCCGTTAGCAACATCCAAACAACCAAAGCAGAGCTGTTCTATTGGGTGGCAATTTTGTTTTCAAACACCCTGGGTACCGCCTTAGGCGACTTTTTAGCCGACGATTCCGGCTTAGGATTTCTTGGCGGCGCTACCCTCGTTGGCGGGATCATTGCGCTCATCGCCCTTGCTTCATACGTTACCCAACTGAATCGGGTCATGTTGTTTTGGCTCGCCTTTATTCTGACGCGTCCATTTGGAGCGACCTTCGGAGACTTGCTTACAAAACCTATTGAAAAAGGTGGGCTGGGATTTGGCACTGTCGGGTCATCAATGATTCTCGCGATTCTGCTTGTAGCGTTTATTATTTACACAATCAGCGTAGAGAGGCGTGCGTCACAGGAAGCGTTGGCTTAACTATTCATTCCAGCTGCGTTATCTTGATGCAAAATACAAATTTGACTGGCCGGTTGGGTCGAAAGCTGTCGTTCCAGATGCTTGTGTTAATCGATATTAACACAAGCTAGCGTATTAGTTGATGATGTCAGGATAGGTGTTGACACATGAAGCCCTTGGTCTGGCGCAAAGGTAGCCTGAAGACTTGGCGAATGAACAGCGCAGTTTGGATCGCATGATCGGCGTACTCGATGGAACGACCACGAGCGCCTGTCTTGGCAGGGTAGCAATAGTGGCTCTAAGATGATGCTATATGACTGACTTGAATACTGGAAAACTGATTTATTCAACCATGCCTGTTTGCGTGGGTTAACGCTAAAATCCCGACTCAAAGTTGTAAAAAAGTCTACTTTTTTACAACTTTCGAGACCGTTACCCCTTTCGGTAAATGTGGGTGGCAGTAATGTATAGAGAGGTCATTTTTGTTACTGTTACCCCCGGTATTCAAATTACAAATTGCACCGGTTTTTTTCTAATAGTTAGGTAATATGAAATAGCTGATTTTATGCAGGAGTACAAAGTCATGGGTAAAAACGTAACGCAGAAGCTGATCGAAAGTCACTTGGTTGAAGGTCGCATGATACCCGGTGAAGAGATCGCTTTGAAAATTGACCAAACACTCACCCAGGACGCGACGGGCACTCTGGTCATGCTGGAATTTGAAGCGCTTGGAATTCCGCGCGTACGAACCGAACTTTCCGCCCAGTATGTAGACCACAATCTCCTGCAGGAAGACTTCAAAAACGCCGACGACCATCTATTTTTACGTAGTGCGTGCAAGAAGTTTGGCCTTTGGTATAGCCGCCCCGGTAACGGCGTGAGCCATCCTGTACATATGGAGCGCTTCGGCGTGCCGGGAAAAACCTTGTTAGGCTCGGACAGCCACACCTGCGCGGCCGGTTCATTGGGGATGCTGGCAATCGGCGCGGGTGGCCTGGAAGTGGCGATGGCTATGGCGGGGGAGCCTTTTTCCGTAAAAATGCCTAAAATATGGGGCGTCAAACTGATAGGCGAGCTTCCCGACTGGGTGAGCGCCAAGGATGTGATTTTGGAAATGCTGCGCCGGCACGATGTGGACGGCGGGATTGGCAAGATCATCGAGTATTACGGTCCCGGATTAAGCTCCCTGACCGCCATGGACCGGCACGTGATCGCCAATATGGGGGCGGAACTCGGCGCCACCACATCGGTTTTTCCAGCGGACGATACGGTCAAGGACTTCCTGAAAAGCCAGGGCCGGGAGGGCGCCTTCCGGGAAATTCTCGCAGATGAGGGTGCAGAATACGACGAATACGAGGAAATCAACCTGTCGGAACTGGAGCCTCTGATTGCGCTGCCCAGCAGTCCGGGTAACGTGGTGCCGGCGCGCGAGGTGGCGGGCAGGGAAATCTACCAGTCCTATATTGGATCGTCCGCCAATCCGGGGCTGCGGGACTTTGCCATTGCGGCCATGATCGTCGACGGTAAACAGGTACATGACCGCGTTTCATTCGACGTCAACCCCACGTCCCGGCAGGTATTGGAAAACATGATGGCAATGGGCATACTAGGAAAACTCATCCATGCAGGCGCGCGCCTCCATCAGGCGGGTTGCGGCGGTTGTATCGGCATGGGACAGGCGCCGGCTACGGGCCGCATTAGCCTGCGCACCGTGCCCCGGAATTTTCCGGGCCGCTCGGGCACGAAGGAAGATCAGGTTTATTTGTGCAGCCCGGAAACCGCCGCCGCCTCGGCCCTGACCGGCGTGATCACCGATCCGCGTACGCTGGGCATGGAGTACCCCCGTTTCATGGCGCCCGAGACCCTACTCCTCAATACCGGGATGCTAGTCTCTCCCGCACAGGAAGGCGAACAGTATGAGCTAGAGAAAGGCCCCAATATTAAACCGCTGCCGACTTTAGAGCCTCTGCCCGATACTCTCGAAGGGCCGGTGCTATTGAAAGTGGGGGATGATATTTCCACGGATGAAATTATGCCCGCCGGAGCCAAAGTACTGCCTTTCCGCAGTAATATCCCGGCCATCAGCCAATTTGTTTTCAGCCCGATCGACGAGACATACTACGAAAGAGCGATGGGCTATCAGAAACAGGGCTCGTTCATTGTGGGCGGCAGCAATTACGGACAGGGTTCGAGCCGCGAGCATGCCGTTCTGGCCCCCCGCTATTTGGGGGTTAAGGCGGTAATCGCAAAAAGCTTTGCCAGAATACATTTGCAGAATCTAAGCAACTTCGGCATTTTGCCCTTGATATTTGCCAATCCGGAGGATTGGAACAAGATTGCTCAAGGCGACACGCTTTCCATTCCAGATGTGCGCAATGCCATTCGCCAGGGAAATAGCATCAAGGTGATCAATCTGACCCAAAACGAGACCTATGAGACCGAACACCCGATGACGCATTACCAAGTGGAAATGGTGCTGGCGGGTAGCCTGATCAACCTGGTTAAACAAAAGGGGTTAAGTCCGGCAAAAAATAACGCATGACAGCCATAATTCCAGGCTGCTGATTCAATTCGAGTATGAGTGCAGTCAAGTTGTCGATAAGACCGGAATCCAGGTGTTTCCAAAATAGAACAAAGATGAATCTTTATGTCGGCTTAGTAACCCTGCAAAATCAAAGGTCACGTGGAGTGATTATATTTCCGTTTCACGTTGAGCATTCTTCGTGGCGTGGGAGAACATCTTGCCGCCTGGGGGGTACGTCACCAAAAGCAGTCCGCCGGAGGTATTGCTGCGTGCGATCCATGATGTCTATGCAGGTCACCGCTTTCTGAGTGCCGACATCGCCCAGGCGCTGGCGCTGGAAAAGCTTGGCAGTGAACGTATTGCCTTGGAAACATTGACGGTGCGGGAATTCGAAATTCTGCGCCTGTTGGTCGAAGCGCGAACAGCGGAGGAAATCGCGCAAACTCTCAACATCAGCCCGAAAACCGTCTGCAATTGCCATTACCTGATCAAGCGTAAACTCGGCGTTGCCGGAGACATAGAGCTAACGCGATTGGCGATCAGGTTAAATGTGATTAACCTTTTGGAGCTATCAGCTTCAGTAACTCCCGTCATAGAAAATGAAGGATTTTCGCGCTAAACCTTATTAATCCAATAAGCGTGGAAAAAAACCGAATAACAGCATCGAAAAGAGACTCCGATCTTTGCTAGGGCTAAGATTCCAGGTTATTTTAGATTGTGTGCCCGGTTGAGTGTGGTCACTTCCAACTCTTACTTTTTAAGCTGTAAACGGTGGGTAAAAAAATCTGCTTATTGGTATCGTTGGACTTCAACGTATCTGAACTCACGCGGAGAGCAACCAAACTGCTGTTTGAATGCACGACTAAAATGCGCAGTATCGTTAAATCCCCAGCGAAACGCGATGTCGGATAGTCGATGGCCTGCATAAACCGGATTAAGCATATCCTTCCGGCAATTTTCCAGTCTGCGCTTCCAAACGTAGCGCATCAGTGAGGTCCCTTCGTCTTCAAACAGGTCGTTAATATAACGCGCCGACAAGCCTGCATGGCGGGTAATCACGCTGGTGTCGAGATTAACATCCCGAAGATTTTGCTCGATAAAAGTCTTGATACCGTTAATCGAGACTGACCGGCTTCTGGACAGATTGAAGTCAACCGGGCGCACCGATGTTACCGCCAATGTCAGTAAATCTAGCGCATGATCGGAAAGGGTGGAAAATTCGTGGGCTTGTAACTGGTCGGCATGAGTAGCGGACGAGCGCAGGAAATTTGATGCAACAAAACCGATGCCTTTAGTACCAGGAATGCGCAGTGCAGTGCAACGGTCTATCCCCGCAACCCTGTCCCTGAGCACAGCCCGGGGGATTGAAAGAATCAACCGTGCTTATCCGGTTGTCACACACATCTACTAAATGTAGTGAGGCAGCGTTCGCTGGCATATAGTTCAGCCTTGATGGAAGCGGTGCGTAGACAATCAACATACTACCTGTAGTGCGTGTGTGCGTAAACCGGATAAGCACGGAATCAACTTGGTGAACTCGTCAGGACAATGGATTCGATGCGGGCAGGTCGCGTCATAAATGGTCATATCGCCAGGCTGGAGCAGAACTTCTCTGCCATTTTGCTCCAACAGGTAGTCGCCGGAAACAAGCATGACCACGAAGTAGGCATCCTGGCTGTTCAAGTGCGGCTCTCTGGGTAATCGCTCTAGCGAAATTGCACTGGATTGAATGGTCGACAGTTGAAGATTCCCCCAAGGGTAAATAGTCAGGTCTTGGGACAATTCGCCATGGGCAGATGAGGTTATTTCAACATTGGCGTACTCCCGGCATATCACCTCACGCAACCAGTCGTGTCTCTCACGCGGTGCAATAGCGTTGGTCGAAAACTTGAGACCGCCTCTGTCAGGATTAACTGGCAGTTCATGGGATAACGCAGTCATATTCATGGTACAGACCTTGTTTAAAAAAATATTCATTTATTATCTTCATATAGAAATCGAAACAGCCGTTACAGTCAAGTTTTAGTTCCGTTTCACACCAGCGGGAAACAGCAAAAAACTTCATACTAAAACTAATCCGGCTGGCCACTACTACCATTCGGCAAAACTTTCAACACACTAAAGGACAATAAAATGGAAGAACTACTCAACCACACAGCAACCCGAATTGCGCTTATCGCCTCCGGCATTTTCTTTATGACGGGCTTGCTAACAGGCGCATGGAAATACATCTGCATGAGACAGCATCAAAACGCTGAAGCGCCGCACTATGTAAACACCGCCCACCGTGCAGCTCTGCTGTACGCGTTTGCAGCACAATTGCTTGCCGTTTTCGCCGCGACTAGCGCATTTTCCGATAGGGTGAATACCATCGCCGTTATCTTTCCGTTGCTTTTTTTTAGCATCGCCATCGTGCACTATATCAACCTTGGCTTGACCACCGAAAGCAATAACAGCATGCGCGATTCCACCGACCGGAAGAAAGATTATCTTATCCTCAATATCCTGGCGGTGGCAGAAATCGGCGGTTTTTCTGTGCTGTTGCTGGGTTTCTTTTTGCGCATATTTGGTTGAACGGCCTGCCTACCAAGAAGTAGTATGGTCTATAGACAAAAGGTCATGATATTCCGGTAAATTTACCCGATTATTTGAGACTTGAACCTATGGATGCCCTAGGAGGCTGTCCGAGAATAGAGAACCTACTGCGGATGTAATGGTCAACTAAAACAGGACACTTTCTTAGGCAGGCTTTCTATGGAATTCCCGCTCAAATTCCAGCGGGGATTGATAGCCTAATTTTGAGTGCGCGTGTCTACCATTGTAAAAAGCTAAATAATGCCCTATGGGTGACATAATGAATTCTCGAATTATTGGTTTTTGGGCTGTTTCTTAACGGGGTGTTCTTCTTGCGATCTCGCGCTTAGCCGCGACAAGTCTTCGGATAACGAATCTCCCATCGCTTGCAGCCCTTTCACCAGCGAGCCAATCATTTTTTCCTCGGCTGGTTTAGTTTCGGCATCATCCATCAGAATCGCACGAAAACCGTGCTTCATAAACGCATTAAGCTTGGCGTTGATAACCTTGGGCATTTGTAATGCAAAAGCATCGAAATGATCGGCTGCCTGTTCAATTTGAGTCTGTGCATCATTCTTTTCGGAATCTGGCAAAGACTGTCTGAAGCCGCCATCCTGCTTTTGCCGTGTTTTATCAACAGTAATCACGGGTTCTGCGCTTGTAGTCCCTACTGCCAACAGGAGAGACGCAAGTAGAATGGGTTGAATTCGACACATGGCAATCAATAAGCGACGTTAATGGATACCGGCGTGGACAGTTCTTTGGCGTCGTCCATACCCGTTATAGTCACCGAAGCCGACTGTGGCGTAGTCGTTTTGCTAAAACTGATCCGGTAGGATGTGGAACCGATGGGTTGGCCGTTAACCTCCCAGGCATAGCCAATCACCTTGCCGTCAGGATCGGTACATTTGGCTTCGACATAGACCACATAGGACGATGGTTTCGCCATCAGTTCGCACACCGGCGGCTGGTTCTGAACCAGATTCAACGGCGAATTAACGGTTGTCGTTTCGCCCATTTTGCTGTTCAGTGTGTAACTGACAACATGGCTGCCGGCTTCACTTATGTTGGACACCATATAGCTGCGGTTGGTGAATTCATCCACCGGTATGCCATCGACTTTCCAAAGCTGGCCCACCACGGAATCGAGCGGGTGGCCGCCGTAAAGGGTGGGCCTGACCGTAACTGTCATGGGCGCCCGGTCGTAATAGTTGGATTTGCCCACCTTCAGCGTGACGGTATACGGCACCGCCTGCTCGGCGACGATGTGCTGGGTTAGCACGGTTTCATGTTCACGGGCATCGCGGACGGTCACTGTGACATCGTACTCGCCGGCATAGACCACCTGGCCGGCAGCCCGGTTTGGGAAAGCGTCGTTCTGGCGTCCGTTGACATTGGCAGGAAATGACCATTCGTAACTCAAGCCCTCAAAGCGTCGGTTCATTTCAGGGCGGTCATGATTGACCATCAGGATAATATCGGACGGCGCCTGAACAGTCAGCTGTTTCATGCTCATGGTGAAGTTAGGCCAGACGTATTGCCAGGGAATGTATGAAACCGTGGTTTCTTTGGTGGTAGTGTCCTTGAAGCCATCCACCCAGGCTCGGAAGATCAGAGGTTTGGTGTCAACCATGTCCTGTGGTGTCGGCGTCCAGTCGAGAGTGTCGCCGGATACGAGTGAACCATCCGGCTTCTGCCATTCGGATTTGGTGGTATGCACGCTGACCATGCCACCCCAAGATGGTCGGACAGAACCCTCGTAGTGATAGGTTTTGCCGGTTTCGACATCCCGCTGGCCTTTGGCGCTGACGCTGGGTCGAGTCGGCGTTTTGACGATCAGATAATGCCGCGCGACCGACCAGGCACTGGGATCGTCGGCTCGGGTGTCGGCCGGTCGGGTTCTCAGGGTCACGTACACCTTGCCTTCCTGCTCCGCAGTGATCGTCGCCGTTGCGCCGGTCGTGGTTGTGGTGCCACTGGGCGCTTCGATGGTCCATTCATTAACTGTGGTGGCGGTCAGTACCCCTTCACGGTGCAGTTCGGCCGCCAGGGTGGCCGCATAACCGGGCGCCATGTGACGCGGGCCGGTGATGGATGCCTCCAGAGTCGAGTATGCCCACACTTCGATCGGCGTGGCGTAGCTTTCGACCAGGGTGTTCTTGTTGATCATCTTCGCCCGTACCAGGCGCCTACCGGGATCCTGCATGGCAACGTTATGACGAATAGTATTGGACTTCTCGATGGCTGTCCAGGTCACGCCAGCATCCGTACTTTCCTCCCAGGACACTTCCTTGAGGGCAACGCGATTATCCGGCGTCATATTGAGGTTCAGTGTGAAGGTTTTAGGTGCGGGACCGTCAATGGATTTGCTGGTGATTGTGCCTTCGATCGGTGAACCTTTGACAACATCAATGTATCGTGCCCACGAGGTGAGCGTAGTGTCCAGTCCGTCGACGTTCGAGACCAGCTCCGATACGGCGGTCAGCTTCATAAACAGATTGCCGACCGGATTGATCTGGAATTCGGCTTCGCCGTTCACCATATCCTTCATTTCAGTGATAGGGGTTTTTACCGACTGGGAATTGGTTTGAGCGAGTATTTGAGTGCGCCATTGGCCCAT
The DNA here is from genome assembly GCA_036741905.1 of Methylobacter sp. Lineage (GTDB taxonomy): Bacteria > Pseudomonadota > Gammaproteobacteria > Methylococcales > Methylomonadaceae > Methylobacter_A. The sequence goes on from DAINRH010000001.1 coordinate 39,849, forward strand.
GGTGTCTGGCGTATAGATAATACCGGTTTTGCTATATTTGCCGACTTTGACTTTGATCGTGGCAATTTGGGTGTCAGGTATTTTTTGTGGAGCCTCGATAACCAGTTTCATGTTGCTCTCGGTGCCGCCAATTGCGGTAATTACCTGCTCGCTAAATATTGACGGAAAATCTTGCCAAGCGACGCGCAAAGTGACAGGGCGTTCTTCGAGAAGAGCAAGGTTAGGCGTATTGATCCAGTAAGAGCTTTCGTTCAAGACATCGCCACGTTCAAACGACTGTTGACTGTCGGTAACAGTGATTTTCATCTTGGCGTTTGTTTGAACGCCAGCGAGAATGGTGGCACGGGTAATGGCCTGTCCGAGCGGGACATAGTATTTACCTTCTGTGATTTTATAGCCACCTTTCAGTTTAATGGTTGGAGGCGAGAGGTCTTTAACGGTAATAGTTAAATCGCCCGATTGGATGGGTAAGGTCATGCCGTCGGCGAATAGGCGACTCACAACATAAGAGAGGGTTCGTGGACCAACGCTGGTGAGTGGGCCAACAAATTTATACTGATTGAATAAAAAACTTTTGGTCAAGTCTGAATCGCCAGAAAAATTAGCGATACAAACTCGGTTTCCATTTGCCGCAGCAGCCTTGGCTGTATCGGGATTATCGTATAAGGTACAAGTTAATCCTGAGTCATGGGCAAAAATAAGGTTTAACTTTTCAATGCCGATATAGATATCCGTTTTACCGGTAAACTTGAAAGTTGGCTGGGCTACCGGTATTACAGTAATATTTTTTATTAATGGTTCTGAGTCATAGCGAGTACCCTTCACCCAGCGAGAAATAAGGGACTGCACCAGATAATCACCAGGTATACCGGGATGTCCATAGAGGATTGGTAAACCGTTATTATCAGATCCAGGATTCATGTCAGATAGGGTAGTTGTTAAGCTGACATAACATTTCCTCGGATCCGCCTCAGCCTCTGACTGTACAGATGTTAACGGGCATGAATTATCTGCAGAGGGTTGAATGGATGCGTCTACGCGAGTTTCGGACTGATAAATTGTGGTGGGCGACACTATCAAGACCGGCATTGGAGGATTTTTTACAGCAAATAACCTGGTTTTGATGCCAGTTCCGCTGGAGCCTGTAATGTTAAGCTGGGCTGTGTAGCTGCCGGCAGGCAAACCTGATCCTGTCAAGGTAAGCGGGACGCCCACCCTTGAATCCAGTGAGGATAACGTTTTGGTTTCAATGGTTGCTGTTCCGTTTTTGATAATCAAGGTGCCTGACAGCGGGGCATTACAGGCATAGGCTTTGTAGGTTGCATTGTAATTGGGCTCTTCGTAAGAGAGTAAAGCAGGAATATCTAACGAAGAAATTACGGGTGGAGCACATGCCACAGCAACTGTTTTACTGACTTCTCCGATTTTTACTAATTTACTGCCGTCGAATTTATGCACTTCAGCGGTGATCGGAAAACTTCCAGCGGCTTCGATGGTTCCCGACATACTGGGCAACGTGCCGCTGTTATTGACGGTCATGCCTGGAGGCGGGTTAACCATCACAACATAGCATTTATCCGGGTCAGCTTGTGCAGCGGCGGCATCATTTGTAAAGGGGCAATTGACGACAGTCGGATTACCAAGGGCGGCAGTGACCGTTTCTTCGCCTACCGTGACACTAAGACTTGGCGAGATACTGAGGGCTGGCAGGTTGACAGGGGTTATGGTCAAGGTTGCCGTTTTGCTATCTACGCCCGAATTGCTGGAAGCCGTCATGCGTACCGTGTAGGTACCTGTGTTGATAAGCCCCCCATTGGTGAAGGTGTAAACAAGGTTTTCGCCATTAGACGTTGAAATCGGGGATCCGGACGATACGATGTTGTTGTCGCTGTCAAACACGTCTACATTGATTTTTCCATTGGCGGAACAGGCGGGCAGAGAGTACGTGCCATGAGCCTCAAAAGCAGTTGCCTGCAGGATACTGTTTTGTGGCAAGGTGAATGAACTGATGGATGGGCCGTTACAGATAACATTGATTATGCCGTTACCCGTTATGGTTTCACCACCCTTGTCGGTGGCGGAAAACTCAAAAGTTAAAGTGCCTGAATAGAGACCGTCTGCAGGCGGCGTGTAGACAAATTTGTTGTCAACAATAGCCAGGGTTCCGGTTGTCGGAGGTCTAATGATGGCTAGGGAATAGGTCTCGGTTTTGCCTGCAGTGACGTTAGGGTCAATGATCGTTGGAGGAGTGGCTAAACTCGTTTCTGTGGATGTAGTGGTCAGCGTGGCTGATGCTTCAGTCGGTGCCGCATTGGCCCAACCTTCGGCTTCGATGCTGGGCGAGCTATTGAGTGAGCCTATTACGGTCTTGACGGTGTAAAAATAAGATGTGACGCCGGAAACGGTCGTGTCGTCCATGCTAGAGGTTGGCGCTGTAAGTGTGGCGATTTTGGTAAAAGATCCTCCGGATGTTGATGTTCTCCAAACCTCGTAACCTGTGGCGTCAACGACTGCCGACCAATTTAACCCCACCTTATTGGTTAGGGTACCTTGTGAAGCAGTCAGATCCGAAACGACCCCAGGCATTTTGCCCCAGCCCTCGGCCTGGTCTGAATCTGGAGAAGAACCTACCGAATTTTTTGCAACGACTGTGTAGAAGTAATGGGTTGTCCCGGAAACAGTGATGTCGTCAAAACTGGTTTCAGTTACATTAGAACCCACAATACTGCCTTTGGTGCCGGCCGCAGTAGATCGGTAAATGTCGTAATTGGCGGCTGCGGGATCCGCTGTCCAGCTTACGGTGGACTTGCCGTAAAGGGTGCCTTGAGTCGCTGTAACACCTGTTACTTTTGATGTTGCAATAATGGCGTAGCCCATGGCTTCGTTACTGGGTTGTGCTGTTGCAGAACCAACAACGGATTTGACCGTATAAAAATAGGGGGTCATGCCGGATACGGTGGTGTCTTCATAATAACCAATCGCCATGGTACCGAGCATGGCAATTTGGGTTGATGTTCCGCCAGAGGTTGTGGAACGCCAGACTTCGTAGCCTGTGGCATCCGGGTTTTCCGACCAGATCAATCCCACTTTGTTTTGCAGGGTACCCTGCGTGGCGGTTAAATCGCTTATAGCACTTGGGATTTTCCCCCATCCTTCTGCCTGTGCTGAATCTGGAGAAGAGCCTATGGAATTTTTTGCAACGACTGTGTAGAAGTAATGGGTTGTCCCGGAAACAGTGATGTCGTCAAAGCTGATTCCCGTCACATTAGAACCCACAATACTGCCTTTGGTGCCGGTGCTGGTAGAGCGATAAATGTCGTAATTGGCGGCCGCGAGGTCCGCTGTCCAACTGACGGTGGATTTGCCGTAAAGTGTGCTTTGAGTTGCTGTAACACCCGTTACCTTTGATGTTGCGATAATGGCATACCCCATGGCTTCGTTACTGGGTTGTGCTGTTGCAGAACCAACAACGGCTTTGACCGTATAAAAATAGGGGGTCATGCCGGATACGGTGGTGTCTTCATAATAACCAATCGCCATGGTACCTAGCGTGGCAATTTTGGTTGATGTTCCGCCGGAGGTTGTGGAGCGCCAGACTTCGTAGCCTGTGGCATCCGGATTTTTCGACCAGCTCAATGCCACTTTGTTTTGCAGGATACCCTTCGTGGCGGTTAAATCACTAATAGTGCTTGGGATTTTCCCCCAACCTTCAGCTTGGGTTGAATCCGGAGTAGAGCCTGCGGAATTTTTTGCAACGACTGTATAGAAGTAATGGGTTGTCCCGGAAACAGTGGTGTCGTCAAAACCGGTTCCCGTCGCGGTGCCAATAAGACTGCCTTTGGTGCCAGCGCTGGTAGAGCGATATATGTCGTAATTGGCGGCAGCAGGATCCCCTGTCCAGCTAACAGTGGATTTTCCATAAAGAGTTCCCTGGGTAGCATAGACATTTTGTATCGCGCCGGAGACACTCACGTTGGCGGAGCCGTTGAACGTCGCTCCACCCTTGTCGGTGACACGGTAGGTGAAGGCGTAGCTGCTTCCACCTCCACTGGCTGGCGGCGTGTAGCAGACCTTGTTCGAAACGATGGATGCCGTTCCCTTGGTTGGCTGACTGAGAACGGAGAAGGTGTAGTTTTCACCTTGCGGATTGTTGGCGTCGGTGACGGAGGGTGTGACGCACTGCTGCGTGCCGCCGACCACCGCCAAAATAGCCGCGCTAGTTGCCGTAGGCGCGACATTGGCCCAGCCGACATCCTGGTTGCTGTCAGGGCCAGGACCATTGATGTTCTTGGGTGTCACCGTGTAGTAGTAGAGGGTCGTGGTCGAGATCGGGTCAGAGTACGTCGTGCTCGTGGTATTCCCGATATACGATCCCTTTGTTCCTGATATCGTAGATCGGTACACATCATAGCTGTTGGTAGAGGACGAGGCAGGCCATGACACATTTATAGCATTCGTCACCGTGCCGTCTGTGGCTATTAACCCGGTGATCTTTGAAGGCGGCGGCGTGGGATTGGTGACCGTGCCGGAAGCCGTACCGTTGATGGTGTTGCCGGCCTTGTCTATTACCTTGATCGTGAAGCCGTAGTTTTGAGTCGGGCCACTCGTTGGCGGAGTGTAACAAACCTGATTCGAAACAATAGAAGCAGTTCCGGTTGCCGGTTGAGAAACGATCGAATAGGTGAAAGTATCCGGTGACGTGGTGTCCGGCTGATTAAGGTTCGGATCCGTCACACTCGGGGCAGCACACACTTGGGCACCGCCGATCGTGGAACCAGGAAGCGAAGCGCTTGTCGCTGTCGGTGGATTGTTGGCCCAACCTCTGTCTGTGTATCCGTTGCACCATAAATAAAGTGATGGGCTGCCGACCTCCATGTAGTAATCATACGTCTTACCAGGCGTTCCTCCAGTGTCCTCCGCCCAAAGATAGTAATAACCGCCGGGAACATACTGCGATTTGTACATTGTCCACGTAGTTTCCGTCGGCAACTTGCGGTAATAAAGCTCGTAGTGGTTATAGTTAACATATGTGCAACTCCCGCCGGATGCGATGGTGTGAACAACCTTATTGGAGTACGTCCCGTCCGTCGCTGTGGAATTGATTAACGCCTGCGCGTTGCCGGCGAAAAGGATCGCAGTCAGCGCCACTAACAAGGAGAAGGATTTCCTGAAGAATGCGAGCATCGTCTTTGACCCTATGATAATTCTGAAAGTCATCAATAATTGACGTTAATGGAAACTGGCGTGGACAATTTTTTGGCGTTGTCCATCGCGGTAATGGTCACCAAGGCCGCTTGTGTGTGCCGGTTTTGCTGAAGCTGATCCGGTAAGAGGTTGATCCGATCGGCTGCCCGGTCACCTGCCACAAGTAGCCAATGATCTTGCCGTATAGGGTTACCTTGGGTGACAGTGATAATCGGTGGTGTGCTAGGCGATGCTCCGTGGGCGACTTGATCTGTTAAAGACAGCGTGACCAACAGCAAGACCTGAAAAGGTTTGGCAAATGAAGATGTGAACAAACGATGCATAACGGCCTCCTTATATTGAAGCGTGTATTGGGCAATAAATTGTGTGAATTGATAAGCGCGAAAGACTGCGAAATAACGCGCCTTTTAAAAAGTTTGGGCAAAAAAAACCGAACACTGAAAGATCAGGTTCGGTTTTGGGTTTAGTGCGGAAAATTACAGATATTTCCGTTTGGTTTTGTTTAAATTATTGATGGCAACGCGCAAAACAACACTGTAAGGGTCGGTGAGTTTAAGCATTCGACCCAGACACCTAGCGCGAGCTGCAATTTTGAGTCGTTGCCTGAGTTCAGGACCCGACTGAACTTGCTCACGTAGCCATCGAAGATAAGCATTTTCATCGCCACCATGCCAATTCGGTGAGGGCGAGGAAGGCGATGAATGATTACCGGGGTTATCAAGACAGTACGCATCGAATGCGTATTGGCACATAGCAACCTCCTTTTTAGGAACAAGACCGAAGTGCAAACGCATTCGGGCCCCGCTGATTCAGGACATCCAGCCAGTCGATACTTTTGACTTCGACCGGTATTGGCCCTTTGGGTTCACGAATCACCGCTTCAATTCCCTGGGCTTCTGCACGCTCGGCAAGTTTTGTCGCAGCTTCAGACCCTGCCTGAATACCTCTTAACAATGACGGACGATCTAAGTCCGACCAGATGATCAGTTTTTCAACCCCGTCAGGTATTTCAAACCTTGCCATCAATGTTGCATTAATCAACGGCCATGTCACCATACCGGTAGCTTCATTAACGGCCAAAGCCGTTTCAATGCCTTCAGTAACATATAACACGCGACCAGGATTTCCTAAGCGAATAGCCGACCCCGTCACAATCTTGTCAGACGGTACCGGCATCCATTTCTTAGAATCTGCACTAACTTTACATCCATTGGGCATCAGAAACGTGCGATGAATGGTGATGGCTTCATTGCCCTTTTGGATCAATGCAAGCATGGCAGGATAATAACCGATCAATTTACCGTTATCATCCTTGTACTGCATATTGGGATGAAAACGGATTGAAGGCCAATCGGGAATCAAGCTATCCAGGCCGCGAGACTGCAAATAAAGCCTTACAGGTTCGGCGTCTGGATGATGAAGCGATTTTGATTCCTGCCAAACAGTACGAAGAATCGCTTTTAGCCAGTTATCGTCCACAGAGGATTTTGACTTCGTACAAACAGGCCTCTGTGCAACAATGGGTCTTTGGTGATGTTCATCGGTCGACAACCCAAGTACATTGGAAACAGCCATTAATGCATCAGGAAAACGCCAACCTCTAAGCCACATCAATAACGAAAAACCATCCGGTTTGGCACCACAAGTATTGCAGATGCCTCCACCTGAGATGTCGGCATCACGAAACAACTTAAAGCCATCTTTTCCACCGTGGACAGGACAACCAATATGCCTGCCAGGTTTTAAAATAGCGCGTTCAAGCTCGGGCGCCAGGGAATCTAAAACGGACAACCAGGAACCACGAACTGCATTTCTGATAACGTCAGATTCAAGCGACTGAGTGTTCATGCGATCACCTTATCGACAATACCAACGGTCTTAATGAAAAACATCGCATTCAAATAAGATTCCTTACCGTTATCCCATCGAATCGTTACGTAGAAGTCCCTGCTACCTCGACCCACTTCTTTGAGCCTAACAACTTCCCCCAATGATTCTTTGGTTACGCCAGGAAGAATATCGTCGCAAACGGGACGTACTTGAGTTCCAATTTTAATATTGCGGTAAAACATGATTTTTCTCCTAGAAATGTCCCGACAACCGAGACTTCCTTAATGCCCGTCCAGGGAAAATTAAGGAAGTCCCGGAAGGCCGGATGAAAAATCCATCCGAGAGAAAAACATGCCCCATAAGGAGAAAGTGTTTTTTCTCCCTGATGGGTGATTTAATTGAAGTATCTAACACAAGTACCCAGCGGTCACATACCTAAGATACTGGTAAAGGTAAAGCCAATTTGCATAATGTCACATCGACCAGATCCTCGTTTGCACGCTATAAAATAGCGATAAGTGAACCAATCCAAGCAACGCCATTAATCAAATTCATAATAAACCTGCTTTTCTCAAACCATCTTCCACGCATTTATGAAGCGGTGATGGCGTGCAAGCAAAGTGCTGCAAGATTGAATTCAGCGTTTTATCATCAAGTTCAATGCCATAGTGTTCACGCGCAAGTTTTGCGGCTTGATACTCCGGCAAAGTCTCGTTGAGGATATTCTGGTAGTGCTCCGAGCACGCTTCCAGATCCTCGTCCAAAACATCGTCGGCTTCATTTAACATAAAACCTCCTAAGCAGCGTGAGCTACAAGCTTTTTGACTTGAACAGGACGATGTTCGGTAATTTCAACAACGTCATAATCCTCAAGAAGATTGATAAAATTGCTTCGGATAGAATCACATGCTGCATCAAACGCGCAAACCAGTTCAACACGATCGCGAAGACTTTCCATTGACCAATCTTCGGCACAAAAGTCCTCGCCCTGATCAATGCTTTTATTTGCCACCATTAATCGTGAAGGCGGAACGCTGAAATTGGATCGAGGATTTCCACAAACACCACAGGCATTTGATAAGGAACAGTCTGCCAATTGAGATTTGAGCCGAATAATCACCGATAATTTCTCATCATCTGAAATGGACAAGTCCTGAATTGTAGATTGCCCAAGATATACGTTAGGTAGCCAAGAATTCTGGCTTTTGAGTATTTCTTGAGCAATAACTTTTTCGTTATTGTCCTGAAAAGTTACCGGCGGCACTTTTTTGAAGTTCCGCTGAGAACAGGTAGGACAGTAACTAAGATGCCCGGTGAGTTGCAGATGAGAATCATGCAAAACCAGATAACCGCTAGAACGTCCATTTGAACCAATGGTATAACGATGACCTTGCTCATAAGTAAAGTCGTCAATAGGACTTCTAATGTCATCCCAATAATCAACACCCAGTAATTCGTAAGCCTTATCATCCTGTGAAGACGACAAACCAAGACGGTGAAACTTGACATTATTGGCATAGGACGTTAGACGATTCCAAGAACTCATGGTGTCGTAACGAAAATGCCCTTGTAAAAAACCTACCATTGCGGAACGGCTGCGACGGTCAACTTTCTTTTGATAAAATGGTGTCATGATGTTTCTCCTGCTTTGAAAAGTAAAAAGCGGGAAAAAACAATTGTCCCAGTGGGAAAATGAATTTTCCCGCGTGGGTGAATAATATTATTTAAAGGTTAAATCAATCGCCGGATATACTGTATCCAGTAATTGAAAACCGGTAAGAACCTGTTTCATTGCGATCAAGGCCAGAAGTAAAGTCCTCACGTACAAGACGCAATATTTCCTCCAAACCCGACTGCAAATCATCAGTTTCCTGACCTTCTATATCAGCGCTCAGTTTTAAGCCGGATGAATCGGCACATGGAGAATCAATGATTTTTTCCAACCGAGTGATTTCCGATTTAGCTTGATCAAGAGCTTTGCTTAACTCGAAATAGCAAATTCCTAAATCCGGCCAGTCTAAAGATTCCTCCCAAACCGGTTCGCCTTCATCTGACACGCCAATAGCACTTAGTTCAATCGTTTGCTTAATCTCTAAAGACGCTTTGCAAACATTGATTAAAGTGCGTAAAGAAACGCCTGGTATTGTGATAGTACTCATAGTGATTTCCAAAAAAAAACCGGTAAACACTAATATCCGCGACGGGAAAGTGTTTCCCGGTCGGGTTAAATGAAAAGAATGAATTAAGCAGCGGTTACCGAAGCAACTTTGCCGCCATCATCCAGGGTAATAACAAACGACTTGCTATTTAGCGATGGACAATTAAAAGAACTAGGTATCAATTTCTTCATTGCATCAGCAGGATCACTTGCGGTATTTGCGACAGTAAACGAGGAAAAAGCATAGACATCGGACTCATGCGTTGATTCCTGAAACTCGTCGTACTCAGATTTATAGCTTGAAATCTGTTTTAGGATATAACCTGAAGCATCACCCTTTGGCACAACAGCTAAACCACTTTGATCTTCACCGTGGTAGAAAGCGGAGTCGGCAATTTCAACCACATCGTTGCCAATCTGAATTCGGTACGCGTCACAAAAATGCACATAGACCGTAGTCCACTCGCCTTCAAAAAGCGCTCCGTGTGATGCATTGACCAGTTCAGTCGTCAATTCTTCATCATCGAGATACCGAATCATAGGATAAATCCAGTGAGCATTATCAAGTCCATCGTTATAAATCAGGCTTTCCCTTTTCCATGCGAACATGTGCAAAGCAGAGCCTTCATTCTGCATATCATCATTAAAGTTAACAACTTCGCGACTTTCAACTTCTGATCTGGTCAATGCTTTGTCAGGGTGACGCGTAAAATCGCTATAGACTTCGGTGTCACACACAGGGTAATCGTCATATTCGTGAAGAACTTCACGAGGAACAACGGGAACGTCATTAAGCAAGCTTAATAGTTTCCAGTGCTTCAGCGTGTCGTAAAAGAGCACAAAAACATCAGCAGGTGCTGTAGTTTTAAACAACGTAAAATGCTTCTCCATTTCTTGCGCTAAGACAGTCCTGACAAGAGCAATGACTTCTTTTTCATCAATAAGCTTATCCCGATCCGGTAAACGCGCATAAAAACGCGAAGAATCAAGATGAATAACATGCTTCATGGAGACTCTATGGTTACTATACGACTTGTAAACGGGCAGGCCTTGTAAGTACACTTCAAAATCACGAACAGTACTGTTCGAATTATCAACACCATCCAAATAGACGGCACCAATTTCGGTGTCTACGAAGTGAAGTCCTGAATCAAGCGCACATTTTCTATCAAGGCTTGTGCCGTTGAATTCAACTGGAATCGGAAAACCCTGTGCAAGCTGATTAAGCATGCTCTCGATTTGTTCGATTTCCAGATCAACGCCAAGCATTGTGATAGCGGTAATGCCGTCCCAGTCAGTCACAGGTGATACGATGACAGGCTTGAACGACAGTACATCGTCAGTATTAACGGAAATACGACCGCTTTTACTGACAACCGTCATGTGACGACAAGCAAATAAGGCGGACAAAAAGCCGATACCAAATGGATGCTCTTGAGCAACCACATCAGCGTCCCATCCGGATTCAGCGACAGTCAACAGGGTCTCGATAGAATCGATACCGCAACCATCATCAGTTACCCGAAGAATTTTGGTTTCAGGTGCAAACTCAAAAACGACTTGAGTCGCATTAGCGCGGCGGGCGTTTTGCATCAGCTCGCCAAGAACCGTGGTCTTATTGGTAAAGCTGAATTTCAAGCTTTTTACCAGGTTGGCTTGGTTAACTTTCATTGCTACTTCTTTCATGGTTTATCTCCAAATTTCAATTAAAAAAACCGGGAGACAAAACATTCCCACTGGGAAGTCGGTTCCCGGCGGGTTAAAAAATAAATCTAATAAAATCGCATCACGGCTAAGCCGTTTCATAAGTATCACGCCGGAGCGCTTCATTGATTCCTTATTTAAAGTGCTGAACTGGCACTGCTCTTGAGTCCTCTTAGAGAACTACAAAAAATCGTCTTTCCACAATACTTAAACCAAGCACTCTGGAAAGACGGTAAAGGCATTATGCCAGTTACTGTCAAAATAGTAAGATCAAAAGACGCTCAAATTACGCGTCTTTTGAGGGGGTAAAATTAACTCAGTTCGTGAGCGAAAACTTCTGCTACGGACGAGATTGCTTTTAGCGGAGTTGCTTCAAGGTTGTCAAAGCCAACAAGACGGTACTGATTCATCCATGTGGATTCGCAATCGGAACATCTGACAAGACCCCACGCGGACAGTTCATCAGCCTCAATGCCAACATTGGCCTGAACATTATTAGCGCCACAATTCGGACAAAATTGGCCGTCACGAGCAACATAATTTTCCTGTTGCTTATTGATTACAGGATATTCTGCATCAAACGCGGCAAAAACATCTGCCACACAAGAATCATTATGAATAATGGCCTCAATGTGACCAATAAATTCCGTGCCATCCTCAAGCATCGCTATCTCGTCGCCATCGGCACCCTCAATATCGAAATCCTGAATAGCAACCTGAATGGGAGCGGAGGAATTCGAATAAATCGCTTGAACAATGCCTCCTTCAACGTGAATGACAAGACGGATTTGATTTGTATTTGTAGTCATGGTGTTTTTCCAAAAAATATAAAAAGGGAAAACACCGGCCCGTCGAGGAAAGTTGTTTTCCCTGAAGGGTTAAGTCAATCTAAGTGAGTTATTCGCTCAATTGAGTATTGTGGTTGCTTTCATAACACTGAGCGCAATAGGCATCGCCAAGTCTTTTTGCTGTTTGTCGACCATGTGAATTTCTTCGTCAAATGCCGCAAAAACTTCTGCCACATAATTAGAATCATCCATGGAAGTGACATCATCGAGAGCGACAAACTGATCACCATTGGTGAGTGTTACAAGCTCGCTATCATCGGCGCCATCTGCCATATCGTAATCCGCAATAATAAACCTTATAGGTACCAATGAGTCCGAATAAACGTCTTTCACAAGTCCTTCTTCGACGCGGATAACGATACGGATTTCATTTGCATTTGTAGTCATGGTGCTTCTCCAAAAAATAAAAAAAAGGGAAACACTATGCCCATCAGGGAAGTGTTTTCCCTATTGGGTTAAGTCAATCGTGGTGAGTTATAGCTTATGAGCGTGACGTTTATAATTTAAGATGGTTTGTCCTGGCTTTGGGCCATACGTGTAACACTATCTTTCTCGTACCACCGACTGTTCCGGTAGTCCTCATCACCGATTTCGTCAACCAAAAAGCAGTCAATGTCATCAGCAAATTCCTGGTCAGATCCTTTGTTAAACAAAGCATTCAGATCAACCAACACCTCGGCCTTTTGAATCGCATCAACATGGCTTTCAGCTTCAATATCGCATACCTTGACACGCACAATGGCGTAGATGTGGACGTTGTGTTTTTTGACACCATTGCTGGAAGATGGGACGGTATACAGCAACCGTTTTTCAACCAGCATTTCCTCAGTAATGTCGACCAACTGGTCAACACAAAAGAATTCGAGAATCGACTCTTTAACGCTGACATAGTGCGGCCCAACATGATCAGTCAACCCGTAAACGAGTTCATCGCTTGGGTAGTTGTCATCTTCCAACTGATGAATCACTTCAGCAGACAAGGCAAGAACGCGATCGGTAACATCAAGATCACAAGCGCCATCAATATCCATCGCGGTGTCGTGAACCCAAGCCTGCGGCTGGAAATGAGCAATGACGCGCCGATCATCAACGACTTGAACGTCTACAGGTAAAACTTGATACCTGTTGTTATCGGCTAATTCGGCTTGGCTTAGTAAAACACTTACACCAAGCGGAAAATTAACCGAATAACAGTGCTCTTGTCCGAACAATACATGACAAATAACCCCATCTGCATTAGGCCCGGTAAAAACATCCTGGTCAGAGTCAGTGTCCGAAGTTTCGCCTTGAATGGAGATAAGTCGAGTTCCAACAGGAAGATGGATCAATTTAGTATCGTCACCAATGCTCTCATAACACTGAGCGCAATAAGCCTCATTAAACAAGGTAGTAACTTTTGCTCTGCACTGGTCACAAGTCCAATAAGGCTTATCGAACGTAAAATCCTGATATTCCCAGTTGTGCCGGGCAGCAAGATTTTTTGCCAGAGTGCGAAGATCCTCAAGATTAGACATACCAGCATCAGCGATACAATAAGCCTCATTATTGAGATTTCTTGTATAAGCTGAGAAAAATTGAGGATTATCGTCATCAACTTCACAAATGGTTTCATTCGCTTCGGGATCGAATTCGCCTTTTACCCCGTGAATCTCAATGCTCACGTAAAGCTCGGGCTTGGATTCAAGAAGGCTGGTATATTGGTCAAAATATTCATCATCAAACATAAGGTTCTCCAAAAAATAAAAGCGGGAAACCCAAAGCAACCCAATTGGGAAACGATTAGAGTTCCCCTGGTGGGTAAAATTAATAATTAAACAGACTTTTCCATGTAAAACATTTCAAAGACGTCATCAAATTCTTCAAACATCGAGTAAAAATTCTTCGGAGCATAAAGATCCTTGAATTCTTTCAACGCTGCTGTAGTGGACTTTCTTTTACGACTCAACCAAACTTTTTTAATACCGGGTTGCTCGCAAAATGCCGTTATTGCCTTTCTGATTTCCAATTGCTTGGTAAAGCCAGAGCCATTGTTATTCCAATAGCTGGCAGCATCTTTCGGAATCGTTTTCAGGTTGTGGACAATTACTTTTTTCATCTTCGTAGTCTCTCTAGAAAAACGGGAAACCACATAAGCCCAATAGGGAATGTGATTCCCGGTTGGGTAAAGAATTGAAAAAATGGCGAATCAAAAACCTGATTTGCCGGTTAAAGATTAAATGAACGTTAAATTTTGGAGCTTAGTGTTTTACGAAACATACCCGCAGCATCAGTATCAAGATGGTCGGCAAAAATATCATCGCCATCCACCAAAACATGAGTGCCATCGTCATTGTTTGTGTAAGTAAAGCCCGCGTTGTATTCATCGCACAAATCAGCCAGTTTCTTCAAAAACTCGGATTGCTTTTCAGTCAGCATAAATTCTCCTAAGAGATTGGGTTAAAAACCGGCTAATCGAAAGTGATTAGCCAGAAGTGAATATCAATCAAGCTGCCAACAAATTGCGGCTGATTCTGAATAGCTCAGAACGCAACTCGGACACGTTGTTTATACAGATCGATTGATCAAATAAATGACTCGTGTCGAAACAGATGCCCACGCCTACAAGCTCAATCCCGGACGATTCGCAGCGCTTGATAACGGCTTTTGCGGCACATTCATCGTCAGGCTGTCCATCGGTCAACACCATAATGACTTTCCGTTCTTCACGGGTAGCAATCACGGATGATGCGGCATACCACAAAGCGGCATGAAGCGGTGTACCTCCATTGGTAACAGCCGAGAATGCAGAAGCATTAGGACGAACCTTTTGCCCATGTTTCAACAGCGGAACAACATCATCAGAATCACCAAACGGGAATCGCGTCACGGCAGGATTAACGCCTGAAATACCTTCAAGTGCCAATGCCAATGCCATAGAGGATTCGATGGCTAATTGAATCAGCCTACGATTTGAGTCCGTACTGTAAATTCCATTCATTGAGCCTGAACAATCGACCAGCAAATGAATGGCGGTATTAGGTGCCTGCTTATGACTCCTGCGTTCGAAAACACGAGCATCGCCTTGAATCAAGCGCGACAGTTTCCGTCCATCAATACGATTACCCGAGCGTTTATTCACGGAACGATCACAACGACTGGATTGAACCAGACCTTGAAGCGAAGCGCGAATTTTGCCGGAGTCACTTAAAACCTTATTCATTAAGTCGTTCCCAACAGAAGAATTCCGGTGAGGATCCATAGCGATGGGCATGTAAATATCAGCATCGTAACTATTGCGAGATTGACTGCCTAAAAGCTCTTGAACAGCTTCAAATATATCTTGAGGCACATCATCTTCACTGGCTGATAAAACAGAAGCCAGGGCTTGCAGCGTGTGCTCGCTATCCTGATCTTGTGAATCATCGGCACCACTACCAGTAGAATCAGCATGACTCTGTCCAGATTGAGAATCTTGATCTTGATGATCGGTATCAGCGTCGTTCTGAGAACCTGCGCCTTGACTTTGATCTTGATCGTCCTGTCCAGATGCATCCTGATCTTGAGCGGATTGACTGTCATCAGTATCTTGATCGGGTTGAGAATCATCACCTTGCGACTGATTATCCTGTGAAGAATTGCCGGAGCTTGGATTGGTTAAGTCATCATCCTGATCATTATTGCTTTGTCCAGATTGAGATTGTGACGACGAATCATCACTTCCTTGTCGCTGAGACTGGTTAGACTGCTGCTGTTGACGCGCTTTCTCCTGCTCAATTTCCTGCTCTTCTTCAATCATGCGCAAGATGCGGTCGGCAAGCCGAACACAGTCACGCGTTACTTGAAACTCAGGGACTTCAGATAAAAGAGCCACAAGTCTTGTTACCGCACCCACTGGAAAAGTATCTTCTAGTAATGATTCTGCGGTGTCTGCATACGACGCTAGAGCAGTTTGGCCCAAGACATCGTTACGAAGACGAAACAACAAAAACTGCGACAAAACGTCAGCTGGATGAATCTGTTCATTTTGACCGATTATTTGAAATCCACCGGTTTGAACAAGATACTCAACCACCTTCTCAGTAGTCCGTTTAGTGCCTGGATAAGTATTCTGCATTAATTTCTCAATACGGATATCTTCCAGGATGTTGACGATACTTCTCCGAATAGGACTGGTAGCTGCTTTACGAAAATCAGTAAATTCGGTAAACCGAACATGAGCTGCTTCATGTGCCAAATAGCCCCATGCCACATCCTTGTAAGACGGATCTTCAAGGTTGTAAGCTGGCAAGTTAATCGTATTTCCATCTGTATACGCATCAGAACCGCCAACTTTAACTTTGACGCCAAATTTGTTACCCAGTGCAGCGGCAACGATAGGGAATGCGTTATTCAAACTTTGATTTTTCATGGTCTATTCCTAAAAATAAAAAAATAGGCAAACCATGACCCAAAGGGGCTATGTTTGCCCCTAGTGGGTTAAAAACTAAAAATATCTGTCAAGGGAAATAATAATCCCCAATAGTTGATTCAGTGTTTTTCAAATCATCAAAAAATTTTATAAGTTTTTTAGATAGCTCAAACAATCCAGGATCAGAATGCAATCGCGAACATTCAATAGCAGCTGGTAAAATGAAGGCGGGGCAACAACGCAACCCATACGGATTGAATTGCAACCCGCCGGGTGAAAATAAATAAAATCAGAACCAGAAGTCCGTAGATTCTGCGGTTTCTTCTGATTCGACTAGATCGTCGTCATCAATATCCTCCCGATCGTCTTCAGATGAAGATTCAACCGGCGTAACATCAGCGACTTGAGTAACCGCTTTAGCAGTGACTTGAACATCGTCTACAAGTGATCCAAGAACGTTTTCTACCAAACCAAGTAATGCATCGGATGGTACGAAAGGTTCGGCGGCTTCTAAAGGTTCCTGAGTAATAGTATCTTCTTTCGAAGAGTCGTATTTAGCCAGGAATGCATCAAAACCAGGAAGATCGTCAACCTCACTTTCAATTTGAACTTCAGGTTGTTCACCTAAGTCGTTATCTTCAGTATCCGTTATAATCTCCAACACAGGCTGTTGAACGATATCTTCATCGGCAAGCGTTGAATCGGCATCTGGAATGATTTGATCATCCAAATCGTCTTCAAGCTCAATATCAGAATCGATAACAGTATCTGGTTGCAATAAACCACTACCATGCCGTTTGATCTTTTCCGGATCGGACAATAACAAACCAAGACGGAACAGGCTATGAAAGACAACGCCGTTATAAGGACCACTTTTGGGAAGCAAATCCAAAACACTATCGATTTCATCAACAACCGGCATACACCGATGATCGAGAAAACCAAGACTGTCGAGCTTGTCACGTATTCTTCGAAAACCATTCAATGCCCGAGCGGTCACTGAATCTTTACCAACAAATGACCTATCGATAATCTGATTGGCATCTTGAGAAATTTCCCTAAAAAGTTGTTCACTCATAGTGAGTGCGCGACGTTCAAGAGATTCTTCTTGTTCAGGTTTAGATACACGAAAAACCACATAATCAAAACGCAGCTTGGCAGCTACAGTTCCAACCGGTTCAATGGCTCTACGAATAGCATCGCCAAACTCAGCGTGACAGCGAATCCATTCTTCAGTATCGGCGGTGTAGCTTGCCAAAAACAGATCTCTTTCCTGATAAAACTTCTTGGAAAGCGCATCAAGCTCTTGGGTAATCCTTGAAATTTCAGTCCTTGGATTAGCAAAACCACCAATAAAACGGGTACCTGATTCAAGACAAATCCGTTCCGCTTCTTTCTTAATACGGTTAAATTCCTTCAACTTGTCAGGATTAATAGTCTTCTTAGTGCCTAGTGATGCCAAATCTTCCGGTGGAAGTCTGGAACCATCGGCAAGCACAAGGTCTTCAGCCCGAAGTTTTTTCGAACTTGTCCAAATACTGATGTCGAGTTTAACGACGTCAACTTGGTCAAGTATCATGTCTGCATTTTTCATATCTGCTTCTCCAAAAAAAGTAAAAGTGAAGAGACAGATTGCGTCCCATCAGGGCGAAAAATGCCCCTTCTGGGTAAGTAAAAAATTAAAAGTTCAGAAGTAAAAGTCTTCCTGTTCAGGTGCGATCATGGTTAGATCAACCCTTTTCACAAGCAAACCCATTTCTTCTGCGATTTGACGAATGGATTCCAGATCAGCGTCAAAAAATGACAACGCTTCGGTTTCCAGTTTGAGCTGGTCACTAATTTCAACACCATCCTCATGAGACAAGGAAACAGTGATACCTTCGGGTGCGTTTTTCTTCAGCACCATAAGCAGCAACAAAGAAGCAACACCATTCTCTTTCGACAAACACCCCGCATCTGGTTTAACAAAATCACCATAATCATGAATGATCATTTCTGCCCACAAACAATCCGGATATGTACGCAGAATCGCGGTGGCATAACCGGTAGCCAGACCTCTTGAAAAATGATGCGCGGGACTATCCAACATGGGAGAAGGTATTTTAATTCGCCAATAAATATGCGGATCATTCTCTGTAGGCGGATGGTCTACACCAACGGGCTTTGAAGATATGGGAGGAACGTTGCTAATTTTTCCGTCATCACCAATCCAGGCTTGTCCAGAATGTTTATAGCCTTTTCGCTGTTTCGAGCGTATCAGTTTATGCATATCGTCGGGATGAACAATGCCTTTGGTGTTGGACGCCATCTTTGCCCCCGATTTCCCCCAGAATGTTGTGAAGGTGCCATCGTGATTATAACGAAGGGCCCACAACTTTGAGGAACCGTCGGGATTGTCAAACCGATAAAAATCAAATGGGTTAAGGTTCATTGCTATTCTCCCCAAGCATCACCGAAAACGTCTTTGGCAATGCGATGGATAGCTTCACGTTGAGTCGGCTCTGCACGTAATGTGAGCGCACGGTCCAACGAATACGCCAGCGCATTAGGAGCGCGTTTGTAAGCAATCATCAAGTTCGTCCAGCGCACCAGAGTCCGTGTGGACATCGTAACGCTTAATTCACCTGAGCTGTCAGAACCACCGACAAAAAGCCGACGGATTTCATTAGCGACCTCAATCATTTTATCCGTCAAATTTCCCATAACCGCATCAACAGAAATACCCATGCTAACAAGCGCCGCTTGCAGGATGGACTTCTCAATAGAAGCTTCAGGATAACCGACTTCCATTAATCTGAACCGATCCAAAAATGCAAGGTTTTGCTGCATGATGCCTTGATAAAGACCGCTTTGATCACCTTGACCTGCGGAGTTGCCGGTAGCGATCAGACGGAACTTAGGATGAGGTTTAATCACTTCACCGCCGTTTTGAGGAATGACCAAAGGTTGCCCTTCGATAATATCGTTCAAACCAGCGAGTTCAGAGGGATCCATCAAGTCGATTTCATTCAAAATCAACAGATGACCATCGCGAACAGCTTGAGCAAGCGGACCCTGCATAAAAGACATGGAACCATTGACAAGCATAAATTGACCAATAAGATCGTTCAGCTCAAGACGACCATGACAGGTGACTTGATTAACGGGCCAATTCAAGCGAGAAGCAACCTGGCAGATCAGCGAGGTTTTGCCTGAACCGGTAGGGCCAGTCAAATACAGCGCATCGCCGAGAGGATTGGCAATAAATGCCAAGACATCGCGTAGATGTTCATTTCTGAACACATACTCTTTATTGGCTGGAATTAAAGGATGCAGAGCATCTTTAAATCCTTCAACAGTCATTGCGGCAGGAGCCACAATGCCAAAAGTTGAACCAATCGCGAATTTTTTAGTTTGAGTAGTCATAGTGTTTTCTCAGATTAAACCAGAGAAAACACACAGTTCCCAACCGGGAAAAATGAATTTTCCCCAGTGGGTTAAAAAATAAATCAAATAAAATCACGGCTAAGCCGTTTCATAAGTATCACGCCGGAGCGCTTCATTGATTCCTTATTTAAAGTGCTGAACTGGCACTGCTCTTGAGTCCTCTTAGAGAACTACAAAAAATCGTCTTTCCACAATACTTAAACCAAGCACTCTGGAAAGACGGTAAGGGCATTATGCCGGTTACCGTCAAAATAGTAAGATCAAAAGACGCCCAAATTACGCGTCTTTTGACTGGATAAAATTAACTCAGTTCGTAAGTAAGAAATTCTATTTAAGAAAGGAATTAGTATTCCGAAGGCAGCAACAGAACGTCGTCGAACAAATAAAAGCTCCAGGTCCCCTCAATCAAAGTTGTGGATGGCACATGCTTTGATTTCAGTTCTTTACTATCGCCATCTTTGACAACGATTATGCAAGATCCATTTTGAGACTCCACCGTAATAAACAAAAACGTCTGATCCTTTAGCATTGGGAAGTACTCGGTCGCAATAACATCCAACAGCCAATAGCTTTCGGTTTGCTCCGCAAAATACTTGACGCCATCGGTGTATGTCATCGCAGGCATCAACGGGTGTCTATACCAGTGTTCCGTGCCAATAAACTGCATCAGCTCAGAGTCCAATGCTTCTTTTCGTAGTGTTTCCATGTGAATCTCCAGGTAAAAGTAAAAGACCGCAAGAAACGCAACATCCGCAAAGGATGAGTGTCTTTGCGGAAGGTTAGAAATAAAGAATGATCAGGCCGTAGTCATCACAACCCTATGTACTTGTTGAATACCGGCTGTGATGTAACAGTTCAGCATTCCGGGCCTGTTTAGCAGATAGCTAATGCCTGTTTCGCAAAATCATGAGCAGAGTCAATTTCACCTGCAAGCAAGGCCTGGCACGCATAAAACGCAAATTCCTTTCGCTTTATAGCTTTAACGGAGGCATCGGGTTCTGGGAACGCCGAGACTTCTTCAGCACTAAAACGCAAGGTTTCGCCGTTCACTTCTTCGAAATCATCGAATAGCAAAGGCATATTTTGGGTGTTATCCCAAATAGTGCTTTCATCAAATGCAGTCTGGGCCAATTGCTTGGCGGATTCGGCATCTGTCGCGGTTACACCCACAACAACGCGGTGGGTGTAGTCAATTTCGTATGTGACAGCGAATTTTGTAGTCATGGTTATGTCCTCTAAAGGTTTAAAAAAGAGGCAACTATTCCCAATGAGGACGTTGCCCCTTATGGGGTTAGTGAGGTTTTCTATTTTGGATGGATTCGAATTTGCCTAAAACAGCATCACGAATGTCATTAGGATCCAATCCAGATACCTTGCAGCAGTTGATGAAACTGAAGGGATTTAGATCGCCGATGTTCGTCAGCCAGTTGTATATTTCAACAACCGTTTTCATTGAACATCTATTGTCAAACAGATTGTGTAACGAATCTTCCAGAAGACAATCGCAGATATGCGCAATTTCTGTATCAGTCCAGGGCGGTACTTCTTCAGGCAAGGTCTCTGTGCTTTGTAGCCACAGCCATTGATCATCGAACAAGTCGAGATTTAGGCTACGATCAAAACCTCGTCGCATGGTGCCTCCAAAAATTCGGGAAACATATGCGCCCAGTCGGGGTCAGTGTTCCCCGATGGGTTAAGGTTAATGATGAGTTAAGGTTTTAGAATCAAAACCAAAAATCACCGTCTGTAGAAGACATAATTTCGTCCATTGAGAACGGAACTTGTGCCTTTTCTTCGCCTTTAAGCGTAAAACGTGTTCGCTCAGTCGATTTCTTGCGGAAGGTTTCCAAAAAAGCGGGATCAACATCGGGATGCAGGGCCATTAATGCAGCCTTGTAGTCGATATTACCTTGCGTAAGATAGCGATTGATTCTAAGACCACTGCTTTCGGCTTGAGCATAATCACCCATTAATTTAAGGAGATTTTTCTCGATATCAGCCTGCTGTTTTTCATAAGGTTTAATCTTGGACGCGAAGTCCTTAATTATTTCTTCAGCACTGTGATAATTTGCTGCCAGCACGTTCCATTGATCAATTTCCAGTCCAGACGGAATGAAGATGTCACGATCAATATCAGTCGCTGGTGGCTGATTTTTCAACAAATAATCAGCAAACTTTCGACCCTCGATAATCAAACTATCAATGACCAAATCATTCTTTTTAATCAAAAAGTCTAAAGGCGGCTCCTTATCGTTCAAATAAAACGACAAATAACCTTCATTAGTTCCAGCGACTACAATCTGCTGCTGAACTTGATAGTAATAACGCCTATAAACTTTCGATTTAGTGCCATTTTGCTGCGCATCTCGAAAATTAACTTCCATTGGAACTTTAAGTTCTACAGGAATTCCATCATCGTTCAACCCATCAAAAGAAGCCCTTAGAAAAGGATGATCTTCTGATTCTGCACATAACGGTAAAACTATCGTGTTATGACGATTTTCAAAAGACCTTCGAGCTGTTGCCTCAAGTCTAATTCCTCTTTGGACAAAGGGATTACTGTCCAGATTATCTGGAAGAGTAATTCCCTTCTTCTCGTTGTATAAACGGTAAATTGTCTTTAAAGGACATTGTCCAAGAACAATAATTGCTTCTGATGCAGAAACACCCAAATTGCGCCATTGGTGCCATTCGGGCGTGCGCTGTTGAAGATTAACGACTTTCATAAAAGACTCCCAGTAAATAATGGGCGTCATGAAAAAAACCAAGTGGGCTTTCAGTGACGCCCAACGGGTGAAAGTAATTAGTTAACCAAGAACGGCTCTAACAATATCAATTACATTTCCTTCTGGAAACGCAGCTCTTCCTAATAATGAAACCAGAAAAACTGATGAAAATAAAAAAGCTGAAATTAGGCCAAAAATTAATTTAAGAATACTCATGACAATCCTTTAAATAATGAAGGGCATCATGAAGTCCCGAGGGGCATACATGATGCCCTGTAGGGTTAAAAGTAGATTAAGCCAAATTAGCTTTTGCTTCAGCTAAAGGTGACTTCTTGTTGTTGACGATACTACTAGCTTGCTCTGGAGCTTTACCTTCAGAAGAATTCTCTTTAGGAGGGTTCTCTTTAGGATTTGGCACAGAAGCAGCTTGCGTATTAACAGGATCTTTCTTTTGCGGAAGATTAATCAAAGTGGCTTCATAAAGTGATTTAGCCTTATTAATTTCTTCATTCACAAAGAGCAAGTTGAATCCTGAGAAGTTTTCGCCGGCATAATCAAGTGCTGCTTGAAATGCACCACCGGCTTTCTGAGCACGATCAATAAGTCTTGGTGCCATTTTTGTAGCTTCAACACTTGGAGCCTGATCGGTCGAATCTGACATATCAATGACAGTAGACTGACCTTCGATAATGCGTTCAGCTTCGTCCTGGTCATAAATACCGACAAAACCAAATGCAATACGAGAACATTGAATCATAGCCTTATGCCGTAATAACCGCTTAGTATGAGTCTGCCAAGGGCCATTGATAGTGTAAGGAGCGCCGCCGTTTTTAGGTGTACCAGTAAAAGGTGGACGGTAAGTTTCATCAAGAAATTCTTTAATGCGAATAGGATGAGTTCTACCTTTACGATCGGGTAAGGAAAAGATATTGCTATCTTTCCCTCCCCTAAGAACCGTGCGTGAAAGTTTCCCTTCACACGGCTCAAGCCTTTCAAAGATCGGTTTCGCGATCCGGCTTTCTGACTTTCAAATAACGGCTATGAACTTTCCTGTGACAGTTGGGATGGAGTATCACGAGATTGGAGTTTATATCCTTTCCGCCTTTCGCTTTTTCTACAATGTGATGAATGTTAAAGTTCTCCACGTTGTCAATTCGCGTTTTGCATACTGGACATATACCTTTCTGTTGTACCCATAATTTTGCGAGTTTAGTCCTTCTTACCGATTCTTTAGTCATTTTGACTTCAAGTCTCTTTTCAAAATATTGTTCATATTTTGGGTCGTATGGATTAGCATCCGCTTGAATCTTGATGTGTCGTTCGATAGGAACCGCTGACATTACTGCCAACCTTGTCGAATGCTCACCTTGATTTTCCCCCGAGAAGACCCAGTTCCGGTTGTCTACTGTCTTAAAGTATTTATTTTTAATCCAGAGCTTCCCTTTATTGGGGTGTCTTCTTTCTGCCCATTTCCAGGTTTTAATCCAAACTTGGTGATCTACATAGCTAAAAGTTTCCTTTGCCACCGTACCTTTATGGTAATTCGCCCATCCTGTTATTACAGGGTTCAATAGGTTGATAACATTTTCAGTTTTGGCGTTTTTGTTACTATCCAAAATTACTTTTACCTTTCCCAGAACATTTTTAATACTGTCTTTGGAGGGCTTAATGAGCAGTTTGGAGTCGTATTTTCTGAAATTCCAACCTAAGAAGTCAAAACCATCGTTTATGTGAGTGATTTTGGTTTTCTCGGGTGACAATTCCAGACCTCGTTCCTTGAGGAAGCTTTCAACCAGCGGTTTAACTTCATCTTCCAGTTGTTCTTTCGAGTCTCCTGTTATGATGAAGTCGTCCGCATATCTGATGAAATTTACTTTCGGGTTTTTAGATTTCCTTTCTCCATTTTCCCGATATTGCAGGATTTTGAAGTTTTGGTTTAGCACTTTTTCAAGGCCGTCTAAAGCCAGGTTTGCCAGCGTAGGAGAAATAATTCCCCCTTGTGGAGTGCCTGTTTCCGTATCAGTGAATTTTCCATTGTAAATAACACCTGCTTTTAGCCATTCCCTTAATATCTTTCGATCTAGGGGAATGTTTTCCAATAGCCATTCGTGAGAGATATGGTCAAAACACCCTTTGATATCGGCTTCTAAGACCCATTCTGCATTCAGCCTTTTGGCTAAGACTTGGAAGCCTCGTTCTCTGGCATCTGCTGTGGCTCTTTCTGGTCGAAAACCGTAAGAATTTGAATCTGCTGTAGTTTCTGACACGGGTTCTAGGGCTAACAAGTGTAGTGCTTGCATAGCTCTGTCCTTCATAGTCGGGATTCCCAGTTTTCTTTTCTTACCGTCTTTTTTAGGTATTTCAACTCTTCTTAAAGGTGAAGATTTATATCCCCTTCTTTTCAGACTATCTATAGCTTTGGCTTTGGTTTCTGGTGTGTTCCAAGTTTCCCCATCTACACCAGCAGTTCTTTTGCCTTTGTTTTCAGTCACTCGTTTTACTGCGATTGCTTTTGCAGCAAACGAGCGCGTTAGTATGTGCTGGAGTTTTTTGACTTTTCCCCAGCGTCCTTCCGCAGTAGCCTTCACAATACGCGCTTGTAGTCTCTTAACATTTTTGTGGCATTCGACCCATTCGACATCGTGCCAATGCTCAATCATGTCAGAGGATGCCCCGGCATCATCAATTTTCATTGTTTTTGCTGTCATCAGCTTTTCCTCTTTAAAGATTAATTTCAAGCTTTCTCATGAAGAAAGACCATGCGAGAAGTCTGCCCAGTTTCCTGTGGAATGATGTCGCATTGCTACTCAACTCCTATGTCCATGCCATTACAGCTTGACCATTCGCTTTCTCTCGCTTTCTTATACCCCCTAAGTCAATAGATTACCTTACGGTTCTCCTGCCATTGCTGGCGACTCGTGGGGCTTACCTTGTTCCATTTAAGTAATAATACAGATGTTTTAGGCTCTATCTCTCTCCCGATGGATGCGTTGTTCCTGTGATTGATATTTACACTCAATCAACCGATCCATATACCTTTTGGTTCAAGCTTATCAGCATCTTTAGCTTGTCATGCGTAACGAGATTTAAAATGATAGTTCACATATGTTGGCCATGACATCCTTAGCCTAGAGCTTATACCCCTTAATGCTAGGAGATTTAGGTTATCCTCGCGGAATCACCTAGACCTTGCGGTCAAGCTTCATTGTCTTGGCAGCTTCACACCTCTCCGTTACCAGAAACGCATGTGCCAATAGGCTCGGAGTAAGGAAATACTCGGTTTCTTTTAGGGATGCCCTAATTGAAACAATTACTTAAACAACTTCAAGTCACACGTAAATTACGCATTCAATCCAAGTTGAGCAAAGTTTGCCACCTTCAGGTGTAATGATTTCATCGGCGTAAACAAATTCAAGCCCATCCATATCGGGATGCTGATTAATGATACGAGACCATCCATCAACTCCGACAACAGGAACGATACCGTTCTGTTTATCGGGATACGCATAGATTTCCTTGGTAAACGGATTTAAACCGTACTGATCAGCAACGATCAATAAAGCAGTCATCTGTTCATCGCTAACAACGCCGTCTTTAACCTTAAAAGCCGTAGCCTTCAAAGTGTCGATCAATTTTTGTTCGTCCGAAAAACTAAATTTGTCAGCGAATTTTTTGAACAGTGAATCTTTTTTACTAGTGCTACTCATGGTGTACTCCAAAAATAAATTAAGAAGGGACACCAAAAGTCCCAAAGGACAAATGGTGTCCCAAGGGAAAGTAAAAATCAGCTAAGCCTAATAAAACGAAACGGCGCTAAACTTTAAAAAAGCTGATAAATTAAATAACCTGACCATCAAAATGGTATGTCGTCGTCAAAATCATCGTAAGCAGGTCCATCATAAGCAGGAGGTGCGGAATGAGAATTAGATTGTGACGAAGTAGGCCCGGTGGAAGATGGCTGCGAAGGTGAAGATCCGGTTGAAGATGATCCTGAAGAATCGTTCGGTTTTCCGCCTAACATTTTCATTTCGGTAGCATGGATTTCAGTCGAGTAACGATCCTGGCCGGATTGATCCTGCCATTTACGTGTACGAATAGGACCTTCAAACAGAGTTAAAGAGCCTTTTTTAAGATAGTCCCGCGCAATTTCAGCAAGCTTTCCAAAAAGAATAACACGATGCCATTCAGTTTTTTCTTTACGTTCACCTGAAACTTTATCTTTCCAGGATTCTGTAGTTGCAAGACTGATAGTGGCTACAGCTTTACCTTCTTGAGTAAAACGGATTTCTGGGTCTGAGCCTAAACGGCCGATAACTTGAGCTTTGTTGTACATGGTAAATCTCCTTATTAGACAAAAAGAAAAAAGGAGACCATTGCCCTGGGGGAAATGATCTCCCAGAGGGTTAATTCGACGTCAATGCTTCGATTTGGGCGTGACGATTGTTGATTAAAGCAGTGTATGTATCCAAATATTGCTTGGCAGCAGACAAAGCGGTTTCCATGCTGAACATCAGTACAGCAAAAATCAGTAACTTTTTCATAGTGTATTTCCTTGGGTAAAACCAGGGAAAACACATGAGCCCAGCAGGGAGTGTTTCCCTGGAGGGTAAAAAAAATAAATATCACGGCTAAGCCGCTTCATAAGTATCACGCCGGAGCGCTTCATTGATTCCTTATTTAAAGTGCTGAACTGGCACTGTTCTTGAATCCTCTTAGAGAACTACAAAAATTAAAGATACTTTGTCACAAAAAAAGCAATTAATCAGTTCGAAAGAGCACGAAAAAACGCGCCTTTCGGTGCAATGCAAAAAAAGATCAAAAGAGGCCGAAAAATCGCGTCTTTCACCCCGATGCAATTGTTTATAAGCGCATATTATTGGAGACCGTTAAACATCTACCCTTAACGGCCATGTCATCAAAAAATATGCAACAAGAAAAAAAGTTCGAGCCACCCGCAGTGGAAGCTTTTGATTGTAAGCAAATCGACTTGTTTCAATCCTTTCTATGCAATCACGAAGAACAGCGCGGAAAGCTGTCAAATGCCTTTCCGCTATGGGATTGCCTTCCCCGATATTCAATGTCGCGGCGAGCCGCACAGAAAATGCTAAAAGCCGGAACGTTTCCGAAGCTACTAAATATTGCGTGCCAATATTTAGGCCGAAAGATTAAGATTGAGATTCAGCCAGCCCGGCTTAATGATAATGGCGTGGTCACGGAATACTACCCTGGGACCAGCGAAGAGCTCGTTGAAGATGCCCTTCGAAAAATTGCGACATTGCAGAACCATGGTTACTACGATGAAAGCCGCCCCAGACATGGCGTGTCATTTACGATCTACCAGTTACGCAAAGAATTGAAGAAACAAGGTCACACCCGCTCCTACCAGGAAGTTGTTCTGAGCTTAAGAATCTTGGCACGCAGCTCAATCGAAATCAGCTCCGAGGATAAAAAAAATAAGATTTACGACGTCTGCACCTATTTCAGCCGGCTGTCGACTGTATCAAGGGTCGGCTTGGAAGAAGATCCTGACGCGAAGTGGTATGTTGAATTCCATCCCCTGATTACCAAGGCGATCAGCGCCATTGATTACCGGCAGTTTAACTACGAACTAATGATGAGCCATAAAACGCAACTGGCTCGCTGGCTGCATAAATATCTCGTTGCCAAATTTATCAACGCATCGGTTGGTCAAAAGTTTGAAATGCGGTTTAGCACCATTAAACGTGATAGTGGATTGCTGGAGGGTTATGGGCGAAATCGCGCCGGGATGGAGGCAGTAAGAAATGCGCTTAATGAATTAGCGAATAATGGAATATTGCAACCGATTCTAGAAAAAGAAGGCAAAGACGAAAAAGTTACGCCATTTATGGAAAACAAAATTATCGGCTCAAAGAGTGAGGTCGAAGACATCGTTTATACCGTCTTCCCCTCCGCCCAATTTTCAAGCGAGTCGAAAAGAGCAAATGCAAATGTTAATCGCCTGAAAGAAAAATCATCCGCAGACCGGTAGGTACAGGTGGCGGCTCTGCCCGATTTTCGGTAGGTATAGCAGGCGCAGATAGGTAGGAATAGCTGGCGGGGGGGAGGGCAGGGATAAAAATGAGCTATTAAGGGCGTTTTGATCGGTAGGTAGAGGTGGCGGGTGGTTCAATTTTCGGTAGGTATAACTGGCGGGGTATCAATTTTTCGGTAGGTATAGCTGGCGGGGCAAGAAAATGATGGGGTGAAAAAGCGAAATCTGTGGATAACTTTAGGCTGTTCGGTAGGTATAGGTGGCGGGGCAATTTTGTAAGGCATTGATTTGTTGAAATTAAATAATGTTTTTTTTGCCCTTATCCTTTTATCCTTATTACTATCCTTTTTTTAACCGTCCGGCATCCGTCTTCGTCACCCAAAAAACACATCGATACAAAACAACTTCATGATCACTAAAAGGACAAAAAATGAGCAAAACGAAAAATAGAGATTCTTACCAGCCTGATGGCCTAAATCGACTTTTTTGGCTTGCAGCAAAAAATATAGCCGTACCTGATCCTGATTTTGGCGCAAAAGACAATGTGCTTTTTGCAATGTCTTTGTATTCCGGTGTCAAGCTAAAGGACATCAGAATGAGCGATATGGTCGACATGGTCATTCATGCGTTGGCTGAGTATTTCCAGCACAAAGGTATCGCTGTAAACGATCTTCATGATTTGCTTAATCCGCTTCGAACCGATTACGCGGTGCTAACAAACCAGAAGTGGGATCAGAACCAAGCTTCTCAAAAAATCATTGAAAGCTGCATGACTCGATTAGCCTTAGCGCAGATGCGATCTAAATGTGACTTAATGCCGGACAACGACCTAGGTTGTTGCTAATAGTGAATTTATGCTGCAAGACATTGCTAAATTCAAAACGTCTGTTCGAGTTGCCGCTGAACGACGGAATCCGCGTACTGGTGAAATGCTCCATTCACCCGAGAAGAAAGTTGTGAAAGTGACGCTGGCGAAAATCTTAAGGGATGCTCGGCGAATTAAGAAAAAAATGTAATTTCATGCCTGACTGGCAGTTGTTAAAAGCAACTGCCTAGCAATTTATTAACTGTGAAAAAAATAGCCAACATAGCCTTTGCATTTCTGGTTGAAACGCTGGGGCTTCCAGGTCTCATAAAGTCGGCCTACAAGGTGCTTGCATACCAGATGAAATTTCGGATCGAGTTTCCTGAAAACAGTCGTTGTCACTGTATTTACCGATCCGATCATTTTTCTCCTGACATCCGGGGTTCTGCTTTGGATGTATCTGGACGAGATGCTGTCTGAAATCCAAAAATATCAACCTTAGAATTATTTTCTGCTACCCGACAGGAAGCTCAGTATTAACATTTAACGGTAACCAACTCCCGCCAATCCGTCGTATAGCGCTGTGAAACCCGTTCCGCTTTCAACGTCCAGGTCTTATCAAAATCGGTTGCTGCTACTGAAATGGTCTTCGGAAAGCGCCGGTTGATTTGATCGACAAATATCAAGTTTTTAATTGAGAATTTTAATCTGGTTCAACTACCGCAGTGGAGTGTGTTGAAGTTTCATTCCACGGTTATGATCAAACTCCGCAGGAATTGTTTAAGATTCTTGAAGGCCATAAGTTTGTATGTCAGCTCGATAAGCAATTCCAATTGTCACTAAGTCATCTCGGGCTTCAATGCATACTTTTGAACCACATCCATGGAAAAACAACAACTCGGAACAATTGATAAGGCTTTGATAGCAAGGTTGTCCATAACGGTGATGGAAAAGTTAATTCTGAGCATAATCGGCTTAAATCGGCAAAGATCGTTTGACATCAGGGGGGCATTCCTATATTTTCAAACGATTAAGTTTAGGGGGAGTCGTGCTTGCTTCCCTATTTCGTATCAGGCGAGTGCATGGTTTATAACCCAATCGTCCATGAGGAGTTTGAGAAATGGCCGAGATGGAAGACCGCTGGTTATCAATTAATGAGATATGCAAGCACCTCGGTGTCAGCAACGACACTGTGTACAAGTGGATTGATAGGCACGACATGCCAGCTCATCGCATGGGACGCCTCTGGAAATTCAAAAAAGACGAGGTAGACGATTGGGTGAAAGCTGGTGGGGCTGCTGAGCGCGTAAAGAAAGAATAAGATTAGGATGAAGAACGATAGATACAGCATGTCATTTACAACGGGCGGCCTCTTTTACCGCGAATCGGTTAAACTGGCTGCGTTGTTTATTGAGCTCAATGATTGGAATGCCGTTAGAAACAAAGTCCTTTCTGAGAATCTGTTACAGGCGAGAACGCAAAATACGTTGAAACGTGTTTGCCGGGAGATTATTTCAAGGCTAAAAACGCTCGCTCCCCATGAGATCGAATTACTGATACACGGTAGTTCCCAAGAGCAAAACTATCTTTTGTGGATCGCAGTTTGCCGTCGCTACAAATTCATTGCTGACTTCGCGGTCGAAATTATTCGTGAACGTTACCTTAGCCTTAAGACAGATCTACATTACGAAGATTTTGATGCATTCTTTAATAGAAAATCAGAGTGGCATCCTGAACTTGATGAAATACAGCCAGCGACTAGAAGTAAACTGCGCCAGGTGTTGTTCAAAATGTTACGGGAAGCGGAGCTTTTGACTGCCAATAATATAATCAATGCGGCCATGCTGACTCCAAAGCTTGTGGAGACTACACTTCTCCATAGCAAGCAGGATCTTTTAATTTTTCCGATATTTGAGTCAGATTTGAAAGGATGGAAATAGTGGCTTCCAGTATCACAGCGTTAAACATACAAGAAAGCTTTGAGCATCTTCTGACTGTTCTCTCTGGACAAAGATTTTTACAAAAAGAGGGGCTTGGTAACGAGGTTCCATTCTTTATTTGCCCATTCGATGTTAGTGTTTCTGTTGATGTCACTAGGCTTCAAAAGCAACTTGTCAATCGTCTTGAACAATCCGGCATTAGGGTGTTGGAAATCAATCTATATGATCTCTCCATTGAGATTCTCAAAGACCGTGGCGTTTGGGAGCAGATCATTGAAATGGAACCCACCGTGTCAAAGGACCAACTCAAAGAGTTGCTCCAGGGGATTTTGGATCCTGAGACTAATTTAGTACCTGCTATCGCTACCAAGCTCAAGAACAACGAATTTGAAGTGCTCTTTCTGACAGGTGTCGGAGAGGTTTTCCCTTATATCCGATCGCATCATGTACTCAATAATTTACAGAGTACCGCAAAAGAAAAGCCAACCCTTATGTTTTTTCCTGGAGCCTATACCCACTCCTTGGAATCCGGTGCATCACTTGATTTATTCGACAGATTACACGACGACAAGTACTACCGAGCGTTCAACATCTTTCACTGCGAAGCCTAAACGAGGGCAATGTGACAACTCTTAAAACTATTTTTAAAAAGCCAGTTGACCGCCCGATTGAAGGGGTTATTAAAGCAGATGATGAAGCAAGCCTTCGTCTTGAGATCGAAGAATACGTGCTGACCAATGAGGTGGAAAAGCGTCTGGAGTCATTCCTGGATGCTTACAACACCTACGAAGGTGCTAACGGTGTTTGGGTTTCCGGCTTCTTCGGTTCCGGTAAATCACATCTTTTGAAGATGCTTGCCTTGCTGCTTGAAAATCGTGAGATTGATGGTGTTTCGGCTATCGACCTGTTCTTGCCAAAATGTGTGGACAACGAAATTCTTCGTGGTGATCTAAAACGGGCTGTTGCTATTCCCTCGAAAAGCATTCTGTTTAACATTGATCAAAAAGCGGATGTTATCAGTAAGACCCAGATTGACGCGCTACTCGCAGTTTTCGTCAAGGTATTTGATGAAACATGCGGTTACTATGGAAAGCAGGGGCACATTGCCCAATTTGAACGCGACTTGGACAGTCGTGGGTTATATGCGGAGTTCAAGACAGCCTATCAAGTAATATCCGGAAAGGATTGGCATAAAGGACGGGAACAAGCGCTTTTGGAGTCGCAAAGCATCGCAAAAGCTTATGCCAAGATAGCTGGCGATCCTGAAACATCGGCATTGGGCATTCTCGACAAGTACAGAAGCCAGTATCGAGTGTCTATTGAGGATTTTGCGGAGCAGGTCAATGCCTACGTGGATAGGCAATCGCCCGACTTTCGACTGAACTTCTTTGTTGACGAAGTTGGGCAGTATATTGCAGAAAACGTGAAGTTGATGACTAACCTGCAAACTATTGCCGAGAGCCTTGCCACCAAATGTAGAGGCCGTGCTTGGGTTATTGTGACTGCTCAGGAGGACATGAATACAGTGTTAGGTGAGATGGGGCACCAGCAGAGCAACGACTTTACCAAGATCCAAGCCCGTTTTGCTAATCGAATGAAGCTCACTAGCGCCGATGTGGCCGAGGTGATTCAAAAACGTCTATTATTGAAAAATGACGAAGGTGTTCAGCTTTTAACTGATGTCTATCATAATCAATCAAATAATTTTAAAACCCTGTTTGATTTTGCCGATGGCTCTCAAACCTATCGCAATTTTCAAGATCGCGATCACTTCATTCACAGTTATCCATTCATTCCATACCAGTTCGCCTTATTCCAGGCGGCGATTGCCAACCTCTCACAACATAATGCATTTGAGGGTAAACATAGCTCGGTTGGTGAACGATCAATGCTCGGCGTATTCCAACAGGTAGCCATTCAAATCGGCAGTCATCAAATTGGTCAGCTCGTGACCTTTGATCTTATGTTCGAAGGGATTCGCACGGCTCTGAAGTCCAACATCCAACGAGCCATTCTGCAGTCCGAAAAACACCTCGATGGCCCATTCGCTATTCGCCTGTTGAAAACTCTTTTTCTGGTCAAATACGTGAAAGAGTTTAAACCGACGCTTCGCAACCTATGCGTAATGATGCTGGATGGTTTTAATCAGGATCTGCCTCAACTCCGCAAGTCGGTAGAAGAGGCTCTTCAATTACTCGAACAGCAGACTTACATCCAGCGCAATGGTGATCTCTACGTATATCTGACCGATGAGGAAAAGGATGTCGAAGAAGAAATTAAGAACACCGATGTTGAATCAACCGATGTTGCCGCTGAACTGGAAAAAATCGTCTTTGATCATGTAGTAAAAAACAAAAAAATCCGTTACGAGGATAACGGCCAGGATTATCCCTTCTCAAGAAAACTGGATGACCGCTTGCATGGGCGCGAATATGAGCTGACCATTCATATCATCAGTCCTTTCCATGAATTTGCCGATAATCAAACTTCGCTGATCATGCATTCTTTTGGGCGAGATGAACTTCTGGTCGTAATGCCACAAGATGCACGACTTGTACGCGACATCTTGATGTACAAACGCACAGAAAAACATATTCGCCAGAACATCTCTATCACCCAGCAAGAGGCGGTTAAACGTATTCTCACCGACAAGGGCTTCCAAAATCGGGAGCGTTACACCGAATTACAAAAACGCATTCAAAGCCTGCTGGGCAAAGCCAAACTCTATGTCGCAGGCAGTGAAATCGAGATTAGCGGTGAAGACCCACAAACTCGAATCAGTCGTGGTTTTCATGAGCTCATTACCCGAGCCTACCCCAACTTGCGGATGTTACGAGGAATTAACTACACCGAGAACGATGTCGCCAAATGCCTCAAGTATTCCGAAGATGGATTGTTTGGCAACGATACGACATCATTGGCGGAATCAGAGCAAGAGTTATTGGCCTTCATTCAAAGCAACACCCGCAATGGAATTCGTACAACTCTGAAAAGTCTGCTGGATAAATTCGAACGAAAACCTTATGGCTGGTATTACGCAGCTGTGCTCTGCACACTTGCCAATCTGTGTGCTCGTGGCAAGGTGGAGGTTCGAACCGACGGCAATATTCTTGAGGAGGATGAGCTTGAACGAGCATTGCGCAACACGCGCGAACAAAGCAATGTCGTGCTGGAACCGCAAGTTGATTTTACGGCATCACAGATGCGCAACCTCAAAGAATTCTATGCGGATTTTTTTGATTCCCCACCTCGCGCAAATGAAGCCAAGGCACTTGGCAAAGAAACTGGCGAAGCACTACAGGAATTAATTAATCAACTGGCTCCGCTGTCGTCCCAGTCATCGCAATATCCCTTTCTGAATGCGCTGACCTTGGTGCATGAGAAATTAAAGGAACTTGGCGGTAAACCCTACGCCTGGTATCTGACTGATTTGTTGCGCCAGGAAGATGAGTTACTCGACTTGAAGGAAAAGATCATTGATCCGGTTCGCAAGTTCATGAACGGACCACAGAAGGAAATCTATGATAGTGCCCGACAATTTGTACAGGTACAGAATGCTAATTTCTCTTACATCGAAGGCGATGATTCTTCTCAGATTATAGAAGCACTGGCAGATCCAGAGTGTTTCAAGGGTAATCGTATGCAGCAGGTGAAGGCTCTTGTTGATACCGTCCAAGTAAAGGTGACAACGCAGATCCTTGCTGAAATCACCCAAGCCATAGATGCCTCCCAAGCACTCAAGGAGCGTCTGTGCGGTATGACCGAATTTTCTGAGCTCTTAGCAGAGCAACAGGAACAAATAACGCTATCATTCACCAAGTTTGCCCAGTCTGTTGAATGTCAAAAATTGATAGCCGTGATTCGCGACACCCTGCGACGCTTCGAGGAAACTGACTACCAGTGCCTGCTGTCCAAAATGTCGTCCTGGACCCAACCAATACCAGAGCCGACTGCATTACAAAACCCAACGCCAGAACCACATGCTGGGGCAGCACCTGTAATTGTTAAGCCCGAACCCCACATTGAATATATCCACAGTCGGTCGGTTCGAGTCTCCTTCAACAAGGCCTGGCTTGCAAATGAATCGGATGTAGATCGCTACCTGGAATCCATGCGTGAAGCACTGCTCGCAGAGATCCGTAGCGGAAAAAGGATTCAAATATGATCAAACAACTCAAACTTACCAATTTTACTAACTTTAGCAGATTGAGAATTGACTTCTCGCCCAAGATCAATGTGATTATAGGTGAAAATGGTACCGGCAAAACTCATTTGCTAAAAGCAGCCTATGGCCTTTGTGCCGGAAGCGCTCTGCACAAGAACAAGCCAAATATCAGCCAGGATGAGATAGAAACTGCTCTTACGACCAGAATGTTACGTCTCTTTATGCCGCTTGATGACAAGCTTGGCAAGATGCACCGACAGGGTTCTGCTGAACAAGCCCAGTTGCATGTAGATTTTGCTTTAGGACAAAAGTTAACCGTCACGTTCTTCAATAACTCTAAGTCTCTGGTTATTCAAGACAGCGCCAATTACGAACAATTTCAAGCCGAACCTGTTTTTATCCCAACCAAAGAAGTTCTCTCCTTTATGAAGGGATTCACAAGCCTGTACGATAAATACGACCTCTCATTCGACCAGACATATCGTGATGTCTGTGGATTCTTGGATTTACCTGAAGTCCGCGCAGAAACCCTACATGAAAAATCTAAATGGGCGATGAACGAGATTCAAGGTATCTGCGGTGGACGGTTTATCTTCTATGGTGGCGGCAAAGTTACTTTCAGAACCGACAACGCCGAGTATTCGGCAAATGCGATGGCAGAAGGATTCCGTAAGGCGGGCATGCTGTCGCGTCTGCTCGAAACAGGCGTCATTCGGCCCGGTGTTAGCGGCCCGCTTTTTTGGGACGAACCAGAATCTAACATGAACCCCAAGCTTATGAAGCTACTGGTGCAGATTCTGCTGGAATTGTCGCGCAACGGGCAACAGATTATCCTTGCCACTCATGACTATGTACTACTCAAATGGTTCGACCTGCTTATGGACAAGGGTAAGGAGGATCATGTACGTTTCCACGCTCTGTATAAGGACACCGAGACCGGTGCAATTAATGTGGATAGCGTTGACGATTATCGAGCCATCTCCCCGAATGCAATCGCAGAGACATTCAATGATCTGACAAAGGAGCAGGTCAACCAAAAAATGGGGAGCTTGGGTAAATGAAGCTGAAGGAACGCGATCTAGAAATTAATTTCACCGATGCCATAGATGGACTTATATTTGACCAAATGAAACCTCACTTACCCGATTTTCATGGCATCGGTGAAATGCACCGAGTTGACTTCATTGTGGAATTCGATGAGGCCATCGTATTTGTTGAAGTTAAAGATCCAGGTAACCCAAACGCTCAGATAAAAGGGTTGGAAAAATTTCATGCAGGACTGAATGACGGTACGTTGAGCGCCACATTTTCGGCAAAATTCATCGACTCATTTCTGTATCGTTGGGCAGAGGAAAAAATAACCAAACCGGTTTTTTATATTAATCTTGTTACTTTGGATGCGGAGTTGTTACTAAGTTTTTCAGACGAAATAGCCAAAAAGCTCCCACCTATGGGCAAGTCACTACCCCGTTGGAAACGTCAGTTAGTTGAAAACTGTCAGGTCTTTAATATCGAGACTTGGAACGAAAATTTCCCGAAGTGGCCCGTCACTCGTCTAGCCTCGGTCACAGGAGGAACATAAAAATAATGAATACGGCAAAACTAAAAAAATTCGCCCAGTTTGCCCGACGCTGCCTGATTGATCAGATTTCAAGCAAACTGGAACTGGTACTGGCTGAGGACAGCGCGGCGCGGCGTGAGAGCATGAAAGCTGTCAAAAAGCTTGAAGAACAGATCAGCGAGCATGGCGAAGAACAGGTGATCGAAAAGATCGCCTACATCTGGTTCAATCGTTTCTGCGCCTTGCGCTTCATGGATGTAAACAACTATACCCGCATTGGCTTGGTATCGCCCGCCGAAGGGCAGTTCCAGCCGGAAATTCTGGCTGAAGCCAAGATGGGGCATATCGACGAGGACATGGTGCCTGAAAAAATCCGGCAGCAGATTTTTGCCCTGCTCGGCGGCACTACGCCCAGCCGCGATCCACAGTCCGAAGCCTACCGCTTATTGGTGGTCGCTTCCTGCAACGATTACCACAAAGCCATGCCTTACCTATTTGAGCGCATTGCCGACTACACCGAACTTTTAATGCCCGATGACCTGCTTTCGGGTAGTTCCATCCTGGCCTACACCCGCGAAGCCATGACACCGGACATTTGCCAGGATGTCGAGGTAATCGGTTGGCTTTACCAGTTCTACATCTCTGAAAAGAAGGATGCCGTTTTCGACGGACTAAAGAAAAACAAAAAAATATCCCCGGAAAATATCCCTGCCGCCACTCAGCTTTTTACCCCACATTGGATTGTGCGCTATTTGGTGGAAAATTGTTTAGGTCGCCTGTGGATGCTCAACCGTCCCAACTCGCGGTTGGTTGAAAAGATGGAATATTACATTCAAGCCGAGCAGGTCGAGACTGACTTTTTGCGCATCAACAAGCCTGAAGAGTTGAAACTCTGTGATCCCGCCTGCGGTTCCGGGCACATGCTGGTATACGCCTTCGATCTGCTTTATGTTATCTATGAAGAAGAAGGCGTTGATCCTGCCGAGATTCCAGAAAAGATCCTGACCCATAACCTCTACGGCATCGAAATCGATGAGCGTGCTGGCGAACTGGCTGCGTTTGCCCTGACCATGAAGGCAAGAGCTAAACAGCGTCGTTTCTTTCGCAAGCCGGTACAACCTAATATCTGTGTGCTGGAGAACATCCATTTCGACGAAGCGGAAATCAACGAGTACATGGATTTCGTTGGGCAGGATATTTTTACGCTGGGATTGAAAGCCACCCTGAGCCAGTTTGAAGAGGCCGACAACTTTGGCTCTTTAATTCGCCCTGAAATGACCGACGTGGAAGGAACGCTATATATTCTTGAAGCAAAGGATGCCGCCGGACATCTGTTTCTAAGCCTGACCCATCAGAAGGTGCTGCAAGCGTTAAGACAAGCCGACTATCTCAGTCCGAAATATCATGTGGTGATTGCCAATCCGCCTTATATGAGTGGCAAAGGCATGAATGGCAGATTGGGGGCATGGGCCAAAGATAATTATCCCAATAGTAAATCGGATCTTTTTGCCATGTTCATCGAGCGCAATCTGGAACTCTCAGTTAAACAAGGCGCTGTTGGCATGATTACCATGCAGAGTTGGATGTTTCTGTCTTCATACGAGAAACTGCGTGATAGCATCCTCGATAAATATACAATTCTTTCCATGGCACATTTAGGCGCACGAGCCTTTGATAGTATTGGCGGCGAAGTGGTTTCGACAACGGCTTTCGTTTTGGAAAATGCCCATCATCCTGAATACAAAGGAGCTTATGTTCGTTTGGTTGATGGCAATTCCGAAGCTGAGAAACAAGCCGCTTTCAAAGCGGCACTTGGATAAACCATGGCCTTTATCCTAGAAACCCTGCTGCAACAGCCTGAAGGCAAAACGCTCGAATTCAAGCGAGATTTATCCTCGCCTAAACCGCTGTTAAAAACCTTGGTGGCATTTGCCAATACCGCCGGCGGTCGTCTAGTCATTGGTGTGACAGATAATCATCAACTCATCGGAGTTGATGATCCGTTAACTGAAGAAGAACGTATCTGTAACATGATTGCCGATGCCATTTCGCCCCGTCTGGTACCGAATGTCGAAATGATCACGATTGAAGGCAAGACCTTATTGGTGATTGAGGTTTATCTCAGCAATTCGCGCCCACATTGGCTGAATACACAAGGCTCTGAGCTAGGCGTCTATGTCCGGTTGGGTTCTACCAATCGGCAGGCGGATCGTGAGTTGATCGCTGAGTTGCAGCGTTCAGTGGATGGCATTGCCTTTGATGAAATGCCTATGCCGGAACTTTCCATTGATGACCTGGATCTGGCCTCTGCTCAAGCTCTGTTTGGTGATACACGACGCTTGGATGAGCAAACATTAATCACCTTAAAATTACTCACCGACTATCAGGGTCGACGGGTGCCGACCAAAGGCGCTGTCTTGCTTTTTGGTAAACAGCGCAGCTTTCACTTTGCTGACGCATGGATACAGTGTGGACGTTTTTTTGGTACCGAAAAAATAGATATTTTTGATCATATCGATATCAATGCGCCACTGCCCAAAGCGGTGGATGAGGTCATGCTGTTTTTAAAGAAACATGCGTTTCGCGGTGCTGATTTATCTGAAATTCGCCGCAAAGATGTCTGGAGCATTCCGCTGGGCATCTTACGCGAAGCGGTCATCAATGCTATTGTTCATGCCGATTATTCCCAGCGCGGCGCTCCGATTCGGATCGTGTTTTTGGATGATCGCATTGAAATCGAGAATCCCGGCCTGTTCCTGCCTGGATTAACCTTGGAAGACATCAAACAGGGTACCTCTAAAATTCGTAACACCGTGATTGCCCGCGTCTTTAGGGAGTTACATTTAATCGAGCAGTGGGGCACCGGAGTACGTCGCATTTTTACCGAAGCCAAAGCGCTTGGGCTACCCGAACCTCAACTTATCGAAACGGGCATGAGGGTGCGCTTTATCATCTCGCTGCTGGAACCGATTCCGTTGCTGCGCACTACAAAACACGTAGACGGTACAGTCAACGAACAAATCGATTCACGGCTAGAGTCACGGCTAGAGTCACGGCTAGAGTCAACGCTCGCCGCTAAAGTATTGTTGAAGCTGCATGAGCAAGAAACCGGTAAATCCGCACTCGCTCAACATCTAGGACACAAAACGGTTTCC
The DNA here is from genome assembly GCA_036741905.1 of Methylobacter sp. Lineage (GTDB taxonomy): Bacteria > Pseudomonadota > Gammaproteobacteria > Methylococcales > Methylomonadaceae > Methylobacter_A. The sequence continues at coordinate 79,772 of DAINRH010000001.1, forward strand.
GGCGAACTTCATAAACAAGTCAAACGATTACTGGAGTTGGAACTGATTGAAATGACCCTGCCTGATAAACCCAATAGCCGTTTGCAGAAGTATCGGCTAACCGATAGCGGCCAGGACTTGATTAACGCAATATTGGATGAAAACAGACAGTCATGAGTGCAGAACAAGCAACCGAAAATTTTTTAGAACAGAAAAAACCTCAGCTCAACTTCATCAAAACACGCGATGACGCCGATATTGTCGTATTCGAAAAAACTGCTAACGATACATTCAAATTATCCACCAGTAATAGTTGCTCATGGTGTGGTGAAAATGGGGAGTTCACACAGAAAGAACTACGACCACGCATTGAACCCTGGCTTACATCCTTGTTTCAGTCAGAACATCTCACTCTTTTAGCCGGTTCCGGTTTGACTCATGCCGTGCATCTTTTATCAACGGGTGAAAAGGCCACTGGGATGGACAAGATAGAATTTAGTATCTTGGCAAAAAAAATTAGCGCTGCTACAGAAGCATCAGCAGCCAGCGCAGATCGTAAAGAAGGAAATATTGAAGATCAAATTCGGGTAGCTAATGAATTACTTCGCGGCCTAGAGATTTTAGGATGTAAACAGGCAGATCAGATTCGTATAGAAATAACCGAAGCCCTAAAAAGTTTTGCAGAATCAATCCTCAAAAGCGAATCCAGTATTGCTAACGGAGAAGACCAAAAACGGGAAAAAGCCTTTAACACCCTCATCAACTTCCTGATGAGCTTTGCCAGTCGCACCGGAACCCGCGATCGACTTAATATTTTCACCACTAATTACGATCGCTTGATCGAAGCGGGCGCAGAACTGGCGGGTTTGCATCTACTGGACCGATTTTTAGGCAACTTGATGCCAGTATTCCGTTCATCGCGGCTGGATTTGGACATGCACTACAATCCGCCCGGCATTCGGGGTGAACCGCGATACCTTGAAGGTGTTACACGGTTCACCAAGCTGCATGGTTCGGTTGATTGGGTGCAGACTGGTAAAGACATTCGCCGCGTCGGACTACCCTTTGGCGCGGAGAGCGTAGAACCTTACCTGAAAGCACCTGCGCTAAAGGGGGCTACCGCGCATCAACTGATGATCTACCCCAATTCCGCGAAGGACAGGGAAACATCTGCCTATCCCTATGTTGAGCTGTTCCGGGATTTTGCAGCGGCTACCTGCCGCCCGAATAGCACTTTGGTGATCTACGGTTACAGCTTTGGTGACGAGCATATCAACCGTATCATTGAAGATATGCTCACTATTCCATCTACCCATTTGGTCATCATTTCCTATGACGACCCGCTTGGACGCATCATCAAAACCTACGAAAAAATTGGTCGTCCCTCGCAAACCACTTTATTGGTCGGCAACCATTTAGGTGATCTTAAAACCTTGACCGAACACTACTTACCTAAATCGGCCATTGATAAAGCCACCTTCCGCATGAGCGAACTACTCAATCAACGTTTTGGCACACAGCGCACAGAAAACAAAGCTGTAAATGCTGCTCCGAGCATGAATGACGATGAAACTTTTGGTGGGCAAGTATGAGTTTTTCGCCGCTTGCCTATGCGGACTCTCTAAGAATTGGCGGTATTGATTTTGTATCGCCTGACGAAATCAAAGTACTGCTGGATATTGAAGCGCCCGATTCAGTAGCTCTGAATACCGGCACACCACGCCCGTTTCCACGGATTAATGGTTATGTACTCATCCCCAGCGATAACGGCTATCTGGTAGGGCAAGTGGAGTGGATTACCATAGAACGCTCTCAGTATCCCAAACGCAAAGGCATGTTGGACTTCGGTCTGGTGGATTTACCTTATCCTCTGCGTAAAATGTGTCTGAACCCACTCGGCACATTGCAGTACGACAGTAAAGATAAGGATGGAGATGATAGCTATATCTTCAAACGCGGGGTCGAATCTTTTCCGTCGGTAGGCGACGCCGTACTGCTGCCGACACAAAAACAACTGCGTTCTATCGTCGAGTCGGGTGAAAACCGCCGCATAAAAATTGGTACCAGTCCGTTAGCGGCAAATGCAGAAGTCAAAATCGATCCTGATCGGCTGTTTGGTCGACATTTAGCCGTGTTGGGTAATACCGGCAGCGGTAAATCCTGCTCGGTGGCTGGCTTGATTCGCTGGTCGCTGGAGGCGGCGAAAAAAGAATGTGGCGAGGGTAAAGAACCCAATGCTCGCTTTATTGTACTTGATCCAAATGGGGAATATGCCCATGCCTTCAAGGGTGCTACGAATGCCCGAGTGTTTTCAGTGGATCCAACGGATGAAATAAAACAATTACAGGTGCCTTTGTGGTTCTGGAACAGTGCTGAGTGGAGTGCGTTTACACAAGCTAGCGGGAAAGCACAAAGACCTTTACTTAGAAGAGCTTTACGAGAAATAAAGGCTGGTCGGAAGAAAGCAGAAATATCGTCTATTGAAGAAAAAAAATTGGAACTTCGTCGTTATTTATCATCAAAGTTGATCTCAATCCAAAGTGATCTGCAAAATGATTCGATTAAAACTGAAGCAACAAAATTTGGTTTTTACCTAAGAGCCGTTAAAGAAGATGTAGCCAGCAAGATAGATGTTTTTCCAGAATTCCAAGATGAGTTAGGGGTTATTCAATCTCAGATTGATAATACGCTTACTGGAGCCTACAAAACTTTCAAGGATAAACAAACACAGCAAAATGTTGAGTATTATCAGGCATTCACAGAGCAACATGTAACTTGTATTTGTGAGGCTATCAACGCGCTACTAAATAGTATTGGTGGGATCATTTATCAAGAGGGGCCAGATGAAGATTGTCCAATTGCTTTTGATGGCGTGATCTTTGCTGATCATCTTCAGCAGCTTTCAATGCAAGAGAAGGTTCCGCAGTACCTTGATTTTCTTATCATGCGTATTCGCACCATGCTTTCCGATATTCGAATGAAGACCATTACGGGGAATGCCGAGGGCATTACGCTGGATAGCTGGTTAAAAGATTATATCGGTGATGATGGGAATACAAAGGAAGCTGATGGGAATGCTCAAAATGCAAGTGGTACCGTGACTGTTATCGACCTTTCATTAGTACCTGTTGAGGTGATACACATCATTACCGCCGTAATTGCTCGCATGACTTTCGAGGCCTTGCAGCGTTATCGCAGACAGCACAAGGATAGTAAAACTCTACCCACAGTGCTAGTGATGGAAGAAGCACATACCTTTATCAAACGTTATAAAGACGATACCGACAACCATGATGCTGCATCTATCTGCTGTCAGGTGTTTGAGAAAATCGCCCGAGAAGGTCGCAAATTTGGCTTGGGACTGGTGTTGTCCTCCCAGCGGCCTTCCGAGCTATCGCCGACGGTACTGTCCCAATGTAACAGCTTTTTGTTGCACCGTATTAGCAATGACCGTGATCAGGAACTGGTTCACAAGCTGGTACCAGATAACCTGCGCGGCCTGTTACGCGATTTGCCTTCGTTACCCTCACGCAATGCCATCCTGCTGGGCTGGGCGCCTGAACTACCGTTACTGGTGCAGATGAATGCTCTGCCAGAACATCAACGTCCCAAATCAGACGATCCAGACTTTTGGGATGTGTGGTCAAACAAATCTCCGCGTGATGTACAGTGGAAAACTATTACTGATGTCTGGCAGCAGGTAACCAGCCTGCCAGAAACCAATGAATCTGAAGGGCAAAACGATGAGTAATGAGGCCACTAAAACAGTCAAAAATACAGAACGCAATTTTTTCCGTGTGTCTGCCGCTGATTTCAAGAAAATTCCTGGCAATCCGATTGCATATTGGTTGCCCCAAAGTGGATTGATTGCTTTTTCTTACCCAGAATTAAATAAAATGGGACAAACCCGCCGAGGATTGCAAACTGGCAATAAAGACCGATACATCAGAAATTGGTTTGAGGTTTGTTCTGCCAATATCGAATGGGCAGCAACGCATAAGCATGAAGCTGCCAAGAGTTCTGCAAAGTGGTTTAAGTTCAACAATGGTGGCGATTTTCGTAAGTGGTATGGCAATCTTTTTTTAGTTGTTAACTGGGCTAATGATGGAAAAAACATCAAAGACTCTGGCGGGGCAATTATCCCAAGTGAATCACTTTATTTTGATTCTGCGGCTTGTTGGGCAAGGCTTTCTTCAGGAAATAATGCCTTTCGCGTACATCCCATCGGGGTAATTCCTGGTGATTTGTCGCCATGCTATTATTCTGATCATGATGAGTATGCTATTGCGTTTCTAAATAGCTCTAGTGCCAATTATTTTCTCAATGTTATAAACCCAACCATAACCAAGACAGTTGGTGATATCGGCAAGATACCATCCTTAAGTCCAGACAGAATAGAAGGTGCCATCAAGAGTAATTCAACCAAGTTAATAGAGTCCCATAAAGCTGACTGGATATCTGATGAACTTTCTTGGGATTTTGTTTGCCTACCATTACTCAAGCCTGGCTATGGTCAGCCGGCAGGTTGGGTTAGCGATAACGTAACACGACAACTCGAAGCCGCCTCCTACCCATTGCCCTTATCTATCAAGGAAACCTACACCCAACTCCGTACTCATTGGCAAGAAATGACGTTGGAAATGCAGCGTTTGGAACAAGAAAACAACCGCATCTTTATCAATGCCTACGGCTTACAAGATGAACTGACACCGGAAGTGCCGCTGAAGGAAATCACCCTGACCTGCAACCCGCACTACCGCTATGGCAACAACAAGAACGAGGAAGAGTTGGAAACGTTGCTGCTTGCCGACACCATGAAAGAGTTTGTCTCCTACGCGGTCGGCTGCATGTTTGGCCGTTACGCGTTGGAAAAACCGGGGTTGATCCTCGCCAACCAGGGCGAAACCATCGAAGACTACCTAAAACAGATTCCCGAACCAAGTTTCTTGGCGGATGACGACAATGTCATTCCCATGCTTGATGGCGACTGGTTTACCGATGACATCACCGAACGCTTTTGCAAATTCTTGAAAGTGACTTTTGGTGACGATCATTACGAAGCAAATCTCACATCCATTGAGAAGGCGCTGGGCAAAGACATCCGCAAATATTTACTGAAAGATTTCTACAATGACCATGTGCGCCGTTACAAAAAACGCCCCATTTACTGGTTATTCAGTAGCCCTAAAGGCACATTCAACGCACTGATCTATATGCATCGCTACCGCCCGGATACCGTCAGCGTGGTGCTTAACGACTATCTTCGCGAGTTCCGCACCAAGCTGAGCGCCCATAAAAACCATCTGGAAGCGGTGAGTATCAGTAGCAGCGCCTCGGCAGGCGAAAAGACCAAAGCGCTGAAGGATATCGAAAGCCACAGGAAAATGATCGACGAACTGGACAGCTACGAACGCGAAGTAATGTACCCGCTCGCCACCGAGCAGAAAGAAATCAACCTGGATGACGGCGTGAAGGTGAATTACCAGAAATTCGGCGAGGCGCTGAAAAAAATACCTGGCTTGGCTGCGAAGGATGAGGAATAAGTCCGCTATGAACACCCAAGTAATTTTGCCGCCGGAGCTTAACTTTACACAACTGATCCATGTCATCCGACAGGTAAATGACGAACTGACAGCTCAAGCTAGTCGTGCCGTTAATACCAGTCTTACTCTGCGTAATTGGCTGATCGGTTTTTATGTGGAGGAATATGAACGCCAAGGTGTAGACCGGGCCGAGTACGGCGATAAATTGATGGATAGACTGGCTGAAAGCTTGACGCGTCATGGAGTTTCCCGTTGCGATCGGCGGGAGATTTACCGTTATCGCCAGTTTTATATTACCTACCCACAGATTGTGGAGGCGGTGACGCCACAATTACAGCAATTAGTTGGGGCAGCCGTTTTGCCAGGCAACGATTCATTATCGGATGCTGCGGTGCAACACATTGTGGAGACGACTCCACAATGTCAAATCGGTGGACAGATACTGATTTCCAGACTGTCGTTCACGCATTTTGTGGAACTGCTCAATTTGGAAGATGCTGCCCAGCGAACTTTCTATGAAATAGAGTGTATTCAAGGCAACTGGTCGGTACGCGAACTGAAACGACAAATCCATAGTTTTTATTACCAGCGCTGTGGCCTGTCGCTTGACAAGAAAAAACTCTCTGAGCTGACTCATCAAAATGCCGAAAAGACATCATCAGCTTTGCCCGTGCGTGATCCTTATGTGTTTGAGTTTCTGGGACTAAGCCCTCAGGAGGTCATGGGCGAATCACACCTTGAGGATCAACTTATTACCCAGATTGAAGCATTTCTTCTGGAACTCGGTCATGGTTTTTGTTTTGAAGCCAGACAGAAACGCATTTTAATAGGAGACGAACACTATTTTATCGATCTGGTTTTCTATCACCGTATTTTGAAGTGCCATGTACTGATAGAGTTAAAATTGGCCGAGTTCAACCATGAGAACATTGGTCAGCTTAATACTTATGTAAGCTGGTACAAAAAGAATATGTTGCTTGAGGGCGATAATCCGCCGATCGGCATTTTGTTATGTACTCATAAGAAGCATTTGTTGGTCGAATATGCTCTGGCGGGTATGGATAACCAGTTGTTCGTATCCAAGTACCAGTTGGAGCTACCCAAACGTGAGGAAATCGAACGGTTTCTTGCTGAAAAGCTTAAGGAAGCCGGAGGTACTTACTGATGAGTGAAGACAAGATAGCCCAGGCTCTGAGCAGGTTGTTTGAGCGCCACCGCATTATATTTTGGTACGACGCCAAGCAGGAATTACGCGATAGCTTCGATGCACTGAATCTACTGGGTATCGAGAAAGTAGAACTTATCAATAACGAATTTGGCGTTAAGCACCGCTTGTTGCGCGAACAACCCGAGCAGAAGTTTCTGCTTTACCGCGATGGGCCACAACCCGATGATCTGGAAAACTGGCTGCTCGACGTGCAGTTGGCTCATGGTGAGTTCCGCACGGGCCAAGTTGCTATTTGGCTCGCGGAGCTGGAGCTAAGCCTGGAATTTGCGGATGTGGTGCAGGCTCATGCAGAGTTCTATCAGGCCGTCAAACGCAAGGATGCATTGAAGCGCCTGCTTAAATCCGATGATACCTTTGGACTAATTCGCTTGAAGATGCTGGCTGTATGTGCGGGCTCTGAACCCCGCATGGATGCCGTAGTGGAATGTCTGCTGCAAGAGCTGGCCGAGGGACGGGATGAAAAAATCAAGCTGATCGGTCGCTGTAGTCTGGATGGATTTCTCTGGGAACAGATGACCCGCTGTTATGGTTACAAGTCCAGCGAACCTGGCATCCGTGATTTCGTTATCGAACTATTTAAGTCCTGTTATGCAATGGGTTTGGATGGACAGGTACGCCTGACCGGCGATGCACTGGTGTTCCTAAAGCGCTGGAAGGACAGTCGCCAGTTTGAAGCCTGTTTCGAGACACTATCCGGGGAATGCGTAGAGATCCTTGGTATTGAGCAGGATCTGTCCAAGCGGGATTTCCGCGATCTGATCGAATTGGATATCTTTCGACTGATTGACCAGAAAATCATTAGTGATCTGGTAAGTGCCGTTACGTTAAGGACGATAACGAGCGGCGAGGTAGCGGTACTGGTCCGTCAGCGGCGACAAGGCCATTGGTACCGCGAGTTTCGCCATCTGTATGAAGCGATTGACTACGCCGCACAGTTTTTTCATGCGATGAGTGAAGCCAACCTGACTATGGATAGCCTTGCCGAAGGCGTAGAACGCTATAGTCGGATTTGGTTCCGGCTAGATCAGCTTTATCGGAAGTTCACTTATCATGTAAGAATGTCAGGTCAAGCGTCGCTGATGGAGTCATTGGCCGACCAAGTCGAGAATTTCTACTCAAACAATTACCTGCTGAAGCTAAACGATCACTGGCAAGCCTTTGTGGACAAGACTAGCCAATGGGAGGCTTCGCCTGTTCTGTTGCAGAAAAACTTTTTCAATCTCTGCGTAAAACCCTTTCTCAGTAAAGATAACAAGGTTTGCGTCATCATTTCTGACGCCCTGCGTTACGAGATTGGTGATGAGCTGCTTAGTCTGATCCGCCAAGAAGATCGTTACGATGCTAACCTGGAACCGGCTTTGTCTATGCTGCCGAGCTATACCCAGCTGGGCATGGCTGCGTTGCTACCCAATAAAGAGCTTACGCTGGCAAATAATGATACCGGAACGGTTTTAGTTGATGGTCTGAGTTCACAGGGTACGGTTAATCGTATCAAAATCCTTAATCAAGCAATTTCACAGCGGGGCACGGCTGTTAAAGCAGAGGGATTTATGGCGCTCAATAAAGAGGACAGCCGGGCTCTTTTGCGCGACCATGATGTCGTTTACATCTACCACAACCGCATCGACGCCACTGGCGATAAAAGGGAAACAGAAGAGCGGGTGTTCGAGGCCGCTGAAGAAACACTTCAGGAGCTTATACGACTAATCAAGAAACTTACCGGCGCTAATGCCAACAACTTATTGGTGACTTCCGATCATGGCTTCATTTACCAGAACCGTGCCATTGATGAGAGCGATTTTGCTGATGTCGATGCAGAGGGAGATCAAATCCTATTTTACGACCGGCGTTTTGTACTTGGCTTAGGTTTGAAAGAGACACCGAGTCTGCGGAAATTCAAATCAACTGAGCTTGGATTAGTCGGTGATGTGGAAGTACAGATTCCTAAATCGATTAATCGACTTCGCCTGAAAGGCTCTGGAAGTCGCTTTGTGCATGGGGGAGCTTCGCTGCAGGAAGTGTTAATTCCCATCTTAAAAATAAACAAGAAAAGGCAGAGCGATATTTCGGCCGTTGATGTGGATATTTTACGTGGCGCAAGCTCGGTAATTACTTCCGGTCAGCTGGCAGTTGCACTTTATCAAGCCCAACCTGCGGCCGACAAGGTTCAGCCCAGAACCCTCATTGCAGGCATTTATACTCAGGCAGGTGATTTGATTTCCGATAGTCATGAACTTACTTTTGACCTAAGTTCAGACAACCCGAGAGAGCGGGAACTTCAGGTGCGATTTGTGCTTACCCGAAAAGCGGATGAAGCCAATGGTCAGGAGGTTATTTTAAGACTGGAAGAAAAACACCCCGGCACCTCACATTACAAAGAGTACAAATCGCTCCGGTATCTAATACGGCGTTCATTCACCAGCGATTTTGATTTCTAACCACGGAACACACGGAAGACACGAAAAATGAGCAAATTGAAATACGAAGAGGAGAGCTATCGGATGCGGGGTGCTATATTCGAAGTCTACCGCGAGATGGGCTGTGGTTTTCTTGAGGCTGTTTATCAGGAGTGTCTGGAGAAAGAACTATCGAAGACAGGTGTTCCGTTTGTGGCACAACAGGTACTGGTGCTTCATTACAAGGGCGCGGTTCTAACACAGGTCTATAAGCCGGATCTTGTGTGCTTTGGGAAAATTGTTGTTGAACTTAAAGCCGTAAAAGAACTTTGCAATGAACACCGAGCGCAAGTTCATAACTATTTGAAAGCTACGGGGCACGAACTTGGATTGCTAGTCAACTTCGGCCATTATCCCAAGGCCGAGATCGAGAGGATTGTTTTATGAACCCTTCCGTGTTGTCCGTGTTGTCCGTGTGTTCCGTGGTTCAAAGGAGTTTTTATGAACGAACTTGACCAGAAAATAAATACACACTTCGCGGGGCTTGTTGTCCGAAAGGATCTTGTTAAAACCGTCAAGGGTAATGCGATTGTACCTTCCTATGTTCTTGAGTATTTGTTAGGCCAGTACTGCGCAACCAGCGACGAAGCCTCCATTCAGACGGGCATTGAAACTGTTAAGGAAATACTGCGTAAGCACTATGTACACCGGAATGAAGCTGGCTTGATTCGTTCTCATATTAAGGAAAAGGGACGCTATAAGGTCATCGACAAGATCAGCGTAGCATTGAATGACAATGCAGATGTTTACGAGGCTGCTTTTTCTAATCTTGGCATCAAAAGAGTATTGGTTGATTCTCGAACGGTGAAAGCACATCCGAAACTTTTGGTCAGCGGTGTCTGGTGTATTGCAGATCTTGAATACGAGTTTTCCGAAGAAAAAGATGACAGTCCTTGGATTCTATCGTCGCTTAAACCTATTCAATTATCGCACTTCGATTTTGATGGCTATGTGGCGGCTCGTAAACAATTCACAACCGATGAATGGATTGATCTGCTTGTTCAGAGCATTGGCTTTAATCCGGAATTGTTTGGCAAACGCAGTAAGTTGACTCAACTCGTTCGTCTTATCCCTTTTTGCGAGCGTAATTATAATCTTATCGAACTGGGTCCCAAAGGAACGGGGAAGTCGCATATCTATTCAGAGTTTTCTCCTCATGGCATTCTTATATCAGGCGGCGAAGTTTCAGTTCCCAAGCTGTTTGTTAATAATTCATCCGGAAAAATCGGCCTGGTTGGGTACTGGGATGTAGTGGGGTTTGACGAGTTTGCCGGCAAACAAAAAAGGGTAGAAAAAGCACTTGTCGATATTATGAAAAATTATATGGCTAACAAGTCTTTTTCGCGTGGTGTTGAAACCTTCGGTGCAGAAGCATCAATGGTTTTCATCGGCAACACTCAGCACACTGTTCCCTATATGCTGAAGCATGCCGATTTATTCGATGAGCTACCCGATAAGTTCTATGACTCGGCATTCCTTGACCGAATCCATTATTACATCCCCGGTTGGGAAGTGGATATTATTCGTGGTGAGATGTTTTCCAAAAACTATGGCTTTGTGGTGGATTACCTTGCCGAAATTCTTCGGGCATTGCGTAACCACGACTATTCAGACCGTTATAAAGAGCACTTTTCTTTATCTTCTGATCTATCGACTCGGGACAGGGATGGAATAAACAAAACTTTTTCCGGGCTAATGAAAATCCTATACCCTCAAGGCGAGGCCTCTAAGGATGAGATTGAAGAAATTCTTAAGTTTGCTATTGAAGGTCGCAAGCGTATCAAAGACCAATTGATGCGCATTGATTCCACCTACCCGGATGTGAATTTCACCTACATGGACCAGTCTGGTCAAACCCATTCTGTTAAGACACTGGAGGAAGAAGAATACCCGCATTATTACTATAAGACAGCTGTTGATACTGCGACAGGCATAGCTGATACAGACAGTGATCCACAAGGAACTCCAGTAGCCGAATCCTTTGTCAAGGAACAGCATCTGACCTTTCAAGAAAATCAGAAAGGAATATCGTTCGATGCCTTGTTTGGCGCTTATCTGCGAGGCGCAAGTAAAATAACTATTACTGATCCCTATATCCGTCTGCCTTACCAAGTGCGTAATTTTATGGAGTTCCTCGAAACGGTCGTGAAGTACAAGTCACAGGACGAAGAAGTCACCGTTCACCTAGTGACGTCAGAAGACGATTTCAAAGCTGAACAGCAGCAAGAGAGTTTTGAAAAGATAAAGGAATCCTGTAGCGCAGTCGGCATTGACTTTAGCTGGGAATTTGATGGAACAGGGAGCATTCAAACCCGCCACATAGTGACTGACCACGGCTGGAAAATCTTACTGGATTGTGGCCTCGATGTCTTTCAGAACTATGAAATGAATGATGCTTTCACCTTTGCCAACCGCCTACAGAAATTTAGGGCTTGTAAGGCATTTGAGGTGACTTTTATCACAAATGGAATAATGTCAACAAATACGGACGGACAAGAGCATGAGTGATTTTTCTGCACCACTTTCCAAATGGTTTTCCGAACGTCCGAAATGGTTGCAAATGGCAGCCAAACGCCTTCTGGAGCAAGATAGCATAGATATTCCAAATCTTGCCGTGTTGTGCCAACAAGAAGCGAAAGGCCAACTCGTCAGGTCTGATTGCACTCTCCCTGCCAATGCTTTCGATGCTGATTCCTCAGGAACCATTCGTTTGTGCTCGCTCGACAATATTGAAGGAGTAAACGCACTGGCCCCGCGAAAATCTCTTGAGTTTGGCAAAAGTAATATCGCTGTCGTTTATGGTCATAATGGTTCAGGTAAGTCTGGCTACGTTCGACTACTAAAACATATTTGCGGAGCCCGTTACCTTGGCACGCTGCATCGTAATGTCTACACTGCCGCACCTGGAGTACAGAAGGCATCGATCACATTTGAGAAAAACGGAACTACAATTTGTCATGAATGGGCTGGCCAGGGATTTCTTGATGACCTTAGAAGCGTGGATATTTTCGACACCTCTTTTGGCCGAGTTTTTATAAACAGCGAAGACGAGGTGAGCTATGAGCCTCCGGTATTGTTGTTTTTTAGTTCTCTCATCACGATATGCGAAAAGGTCTCTGAAATATTGGATGCTGAGGCCGCTCGGTACCCATCAAAAAAGCCAACTATTTCAAGTGTGCTGAAGATGACCTCAGAAGGTATCTGGTTCGATAGTGTATCCAGCAAAACCTCCTCGACTGAGGTTACGCAACACTGTTCATTTACAGTTGCAAACGAAAAAGAGCTTCAGGAACTTCAACAGCGCCTTGCCGAGCAAGCACCATCAGATAAGGCGAAGCAGTTAAGAAACCAAAAACAGTATATAGATTCTCTTGTTGAAGAGGCGGAGAAATATCTTAATCAACTTTCCGATGATAATTGTCGGCAAATTATCGCGGTGAAGAAAAATGCCATTTTTAAGAAGAATGCCGCTGAAGTAGCTGCACAACAAGTATTTATTGGAAGCCACCTCGAAGGTATCGGTTCAGATGTATGGAAAGAGCTTTGGGCTGCTGCCAGAAATTACTCAACAACTTTGGCCTATAGAGATCAAGATTACCCTCATGTTGCTGACGACTCCCGTTGCGTACTATGTCATCAGACGCTTCCTCCAGAAGCCAAAGCTAGGCTTCTCTCCTTTGAAGAGTTTGTGAAAGGAGAAATGCAAAGGGCATCTGCTAACGCCATTAAGGAATTTAATACCGCAATTCAAGCAATTAAAGACGTCCCTACAGTAGACTCGCTAAAAACAAGAGCCGATGCTGCGGGGTTACAACAAAATGAAATCACCATTCCGTTGTACGAGTTCTTCTCTGGTTTACAGAAGCGGAAGGAGGCACTACCAGATCTTGAATCCGACGACGGACTCCCCCCCATCACACAGAAACCTGCATGGATTGACGAGGCCCGCAAACTATCTGCCGGTTGTGGCGAACGTGCAGAAAATTACGACAAGGATGCCCAGAACGAAAACCGTGACGGACTAAAGGTGAAATTGAATAGTCTTCTGGCAAAAAAATGGCTTTCTGAGCATCGTACCACCGCAGTCGAGCAAGAAATCGAAAGGCTAAAACTACAGGATTTAATTCAAGCAGCCAAAAAATCAACTAACACTAGATCTTTGTCCCAAAAAAAGGGTGAATTGGCTGAAGCGCTTATTACAGATGCTTTCGTCCAGCGTTTTAATAATGAACTTAAAAGTTTGGGAGCAGACCGGGTCAAAGTAGAGCTGGTGAAGTCGAAGGTTTCGAAGGGGCGGGTTCTTCACAAACTTCAGCTTCGCGGTGCATCTGATAGCTCATTGTCTGAAGTGTTAAGTGAGGGCGAAAGTAGAATTGTATCCATCGCTGCTTTTCTGGCTGATGTCACTGGTAAGAGCAATCATGCCCCCTTTATCTTTGATGACCCAGTATCATCACTCGACCAGGATTTTGAGGAGGCAGTGGTACAGCGGCTGTTAGGTATTTCCTTCGATAAACAGGTCATAATTTTTACCCACCGCTTATCGCTATTGGGCACGATTAGACATTTTGCAGACAAAAAATCAATCAAGCCTGACATAATAAGCATCCGGTCGACCGACTGGGGCACTGGCGAACCAGCTCCGATTCCGCTTTCGCAAAGTGATATCAAAACAGCGTTAAATATTCTGATTAACCAGCGGTTTCCTCTTGCGAAGAAGGCCAACGATGCTGGTGAATTCGAAATGGCGGAAATTTATATCAAATCTATTTGCAGCGATTTTCGAACACTCGTTGAAAGAGCGATTGAAAATGATCTGCTTTGTGGCGTGGTGCAGAGATTTCAGCGACCGGTTCACACTTTAAGGCTAAAAGACTTAGCCAAGCTCAAAGACACAGATTGCGAGAAACTTGATTCCCTCATGACCACATACTCTGGTTTTGAACATTCACAGCCATCTGAGTCACCGATTGAATTGCCGACGCCTGAAGCGCTTCTTGTTGATCTCTTGACCTTGAAAGATTGGCGTGAAGAGTACATAAATCGGCCTGTACCTCCAGTATCATGAAAGTCCTCCATACCTCTGACTGGCATATCGGTAGAACACTCTACGGGCGAAAGCGCTATGAGGAATTTGAATCCTTCCTAACCTGGTTAGCCGAGACCATCCAGCAAGAACAGATCGACGCGCTTCTTATTGCCGGAGATGTTTTTGATACCAGTACCCCAAGCAATCGGGCACAGGAACTCTACTATAGGTTCCTGTGTCGAGTGGCAACTTCATCCTGTCGGCATATCGTCGTAATTGCCGGTAACCACGATTCTCCTTCATTCCTGAATGCCCCCAAGGAACTCCTCCGTGCTATTGATGTTCATGTTATCGGCTCGACCACCGAGAGCCCTGACGATGAAGTTCTAGTGCTGCAGAATCATGATGGCTCCCCGGAACTTATCGTTTGTGCAGTGCCTTACCTAAGGGATCGTGACATTCGAGTGGCGGAAGTCGGTGAAAGTATCGATGACAAAGAACGCAAGTTAATTGAAGGTATCCGCACACATTATTTTGAGGTGTGCGAATTGGCTGAACAGAAGCGCAAGAGCTTGGACGTCGAGATACCTATTATCGCCATGGGGCATCTTTTTACTGCCGGTGGCCAAACGATTGATGGGGATGGTGTCAGGGAACTTTATGTCGGGTCGCTTGCCCATGTGACGTCAGGAGTTTTTCCGGAATGCATCGATTATCTTGCTCTGGGGCATCTCCACGTACCCCAAATAGTCAATGGTTCCGATGTCATGCGCTATAGCGGTTCGCCACTGCCGATGGGTTTTGGAGAAGCCAAGCAGGAAAAAAGTGTTTGTTTGGTGGAGTTTACTGGCAAAGAAGCAAAAGTCGCACTTCTCACAGTTCCGGTTTTCAAGAGGCTTGAGCGTATCCGTGGTGGATGGGATGAAATTGCTGCTCGGCTACTTGAAATTTCCGCATCGCAAAGCGATGCCTGGTTGGAAATCGTGTATGAGGGCGAGGACGTCGCTGGAGATCTACGCGAACGGGTGGAGGCACTAAGCGCCGGGACGCTGATGGAAGTTCTTCGCATCAAGAATAACCGGGTCATAGATCGTGTGCTCAATCGTAGCCATGATGAGGAAACGCTTGATGATTTAAACGTCAACGATGTATTTGAGCGCTGCTTGGTAATGCATGGTGTATCAGAAGATCAGCGCCCTGAGCTGTTGCGTGCCTACCAAGAAACGATCACCTCTCTTTATGAAGATGATGTCCAGGCGCAATAGCGAGGTAAGGAATGCGGATACTACAGGTACGTTTTAAAAATTTAAACTCACTGGTTGGAGAATGGGAAATTGATCTGTCACACCCGGCCTTTGCATCGGATGGCATCTTTGCCATTACCGGTCCAACGGGTGCGGGTAAGACCACGATACTCGATGCCATCTGTTTGGCGCTCTATGGACGAACGCCTCGACTCAACAAGGTCACTAAGAGCGGCAACGAAATCATGTCACGGCAAACTGGCGAGTGCTTTGCCGAAGTGACATTTGAAACACAGTCCGGCCGCTTCCGTTGTCACTGGAGTCAACACAGATCACGAAAAAAGCCAGGTGGTGAGCTACAGAGCGCTAAACATGAGATTGCGGATGCCGACTCTGGTCAACTCTTCGAGACTAAAATACGAGGTGTTGCCGAGCAGATAGAAACGGCCACCGGCATGGATTTCGACCGTTTTACCCGTTCGATGCTGCTGGCTCAAGGAGGATTTGCAGTATTTCTCCAAGCAGCTGCAGATGATCGTGCACCCATCCTGGAACAAATCACCGGCACCGAAATTTACAGCCAGATTTCCATACGAGTTCATGAACGCCGCTCGGATGAGCGAAAGAAACAGGATATTCTGCAATCCGAGTTTGCCGGGATGCAATTGCTGAGTGAAGCAGATGAACAGCAATTTAAAGAAAGCCTGGACCAGAAAATTGATCAGGAAATCGATTTAAATAAACAGATGAGCCATAAAAATCAGGCAATTGCCTGGCTGGATGGCATTGGACTCCTTGAAAATGAGTTGGCCATTCTTGACGAACAGAAACTGGATTTGCTGGCTCGCCAGGAAGTGTTTAAGCCTGAACTTGAAAAGCTTGAGCGGGCTAAAAAGGCTCTGGAATTGGCCGGTGAATACGCCCATCTTTGCACGTTGCATCGTGAGCAGGAAACAGATTGCCAATCTCATAGCGAATGTTTGCAGGCACTTCCCGGACAGGAGTCCGAAGTCAAACTGGATGAGGAGGCTTTGAAGCTAACCAGCGACAATTTGGCACAGAAGAGAACCGAGCAACAGCACGCTCAGTTTATGATTCGAAAGGTTAGGGAGCTGGATCTCAAGCTTCGGGAAAAAGAGGCACCGATCAAAGTGGCGGGGGACGTTATTGCAGAGAGGCAAAAAGCTTCGGATGTCCTTTGTACCAAAAATAATGAAGATTGCAGTGTTCTCGAAGCGCAGACGATTGCTTTTGATGGGGTCGTGCAACTTCTCGCTGAAACCCAGGTGGATGAAGGGCTCATCGAACACCTTACCGGAATTCGAAGTAGATTCGATACGCTCCGCGAACTTGATGGCAAGCATCGTGACAAGTCACTGGAGCGTAATACTGTTGAGACTCAAAAGATCGAGACCGCTCAGGTCTGGGACGATTTCTCAACGCAACTTGAGGTTCAGAAAAAAGAGCTCGTTGCCGCCCAAGGTGCTCTTGGTCAACAGCAGCTCGAACTGAAGCATATCTTGGCAGGCCGAGAAGCTGCGGATTGGCGAAATACCCACACGGAACGTAAAGACAGAAAAGCGCTTCTGGAAAGAGTCAGCGAGTCGGTTCTGTCATTAGCTGAATCGAGGCGTAATCTAAGCGAACTCAATAACCGAAATGAAGCACTGACCGCCGATAAGGGAACGTTAACTCAACAAATCAAGGAACAAACTGAAAAGCAGGCAGCTTTTGAACGGGAAATGCACTTGCTTGAAACGCAGCTTTCCTTGCTCAAGAAAATCCAGGATTTTGAGGAGGCACGGCATCAACTTCAGGATGGCGAGTCCTGTCCACTGTGCGGTGCAAAAGACCATCCCTTCGCCGCAGGAAATATACCTGTACCCGATGAAACCACGGCCGCGCTTACTCGTGTAAGAGCCGATCTTAAACAAGTCAATGAGGCTCTTTCCAGCTTAATGATTAAACAGGCTGAAACCCTAAAAGATCTGGATCAAATTGCAACTCAGCAGAAGGAATGTATAGACAAAATCACAAATCAAGATAACCGGATTAATGATGGACTTGCAGTGCTCTCGGTTGAAGTCCCAGACACTAACTTGGTCGAGGTTTTACAGGTCTTACGACAAGAGAACGACGACAATCTGGAAACTACATTGAAGGTGGTTCAGGCTATTGAGGGACATGATAAGCAGATAGTCACTTTGCGTGAGTCTTTGGAAAAGACAAGGGAAGCTGTGGGCCAGTTGGAGCGAGATACGCAGGCAGCAGCTCACAATAAGGAGTCTGCAGAACAAGCTGTCGATCGGTCGAAAAAGGAATTAGAAGTGCTTGCCGCTCAGTTCCAGAAAGTACAGGATGATGCGCTATACGATGTTTCTCTGTACGGGGTCAAAAGCTTGTCTACGGATGAGCTGGATCAAGTTCAGCTTGGCTTAACCTCGCGTCGCGACCAGTGGCTGGCTCGACAAAAGCAAAGCATCGAGCTTGAAAAGTATATTTCAACCCTGACGCTCCAAACACAGCATCAAACCGAGCAAATCAGAAAATCCGAAATAGAGCTAAAAAACCAGCAAGGTGTTCTAAGCATCTTAATGCGTGAGCAAGATTCCTTTACCCAAGAACGGCAAGAGCTTTTCGGTGACAAGAACACTGACGAAGAGGAGGTCCGTCACTCTAAGGCGATTGAGGAAGCCGAGAGTAATCTGGAAAACACACGTCGGAAGCTCAATTCTGCGAACCAGGAACTTGGTAACCTAAAAAGCAGAATTGAAGCTCTTGAGAAATCAATAGCTACCCGTGTCGAACAATCAAAAATCGGGCAAGAGACATTCCAGGTTCGACTTGGTAAGTTTGGCTTTACTGACGAAGCCAGTTACCTTACTGCCTGTTTGCCAGAAGATGAGCGCAACAACTTGATGCTAAAAGCTGAGCAATTGGCAACCGAACAAACTGAGTTGAATGCCAGAAGTCGCGATAAAACTGTTCTTCTGGATGCAGAGCGACTAAAACAGGTAACGGATCAACCCCGCACTCAGATAGCACAAGAATTAGATAGCCTTATCAATGACCTGAAGATTCTGCAACAGGAAGTTGGAGGAATTCAGCAAAAACTAATTGATAACGACAGTTTAAGACTTAAACAACAAGAACGAGCTAAAGCAATTGACGCGCAAAAACGTGAATGCTCACGCTGGGATAACCTTCATGAACTTATTGGTTCCGGCGATGGTAAAAAGTATCGCAACTTTGCGCAGGGTTTGACGTTTGAGATGATGATTGGTCATGCCAACAGACAACTGCAGAAAATGACAGATCGCTATCTTTTGACACGCGATGATAACCAGCCCCTTGAGCTCAACGTAGTCGATAATTACCAAGCTGGTGAAATTCGGTCCACCAAGAACCTATCAGGTGGCGAAAGTTTTATCGTTAGCCTTTCTCTCGCTCTCGGGTTATCGCACATGGCGAGTAGAAACGTCAGGGTTGACTCACTATTTTTGGATGAAGGATTTGGTACTTTGGATGAAGAAGCTCTCGATATGGCCTTGGAGACCCTTGCAGGGCTACAACAGGATGGCAAGTTGATAGGTGTTATCTCGCATGTTTCAGCCCTCAAGGAACGCATTAGTACTCAGGTACAGGTGAGCCCGCAGAGTGGTGGAAGAAGTGTGATTAGCGGACCTGGATGTTGCAAGTTAAATTAGAAAATGGTGGATTCCATTAGAAAATAAATCTAGTCTCAAACGATAGATCGGTGTTCGCTGTTTACCGGATTTCAGAGAGGGGCTTGTCTTGCCATTTTCTTGATGGCACCTCTGGATACTTTTCGATGCTGATTGACACCGCAGGCATTAGCGGTCGCGTGATTTTCACTGCCTGCTGGGATGCTAAAAACAAGCTTTCAGTGAACATGACACAAGCAGGAAGTCCTTTTTGATGCGATCAAAATAGCTGTAATACCGGGCGATTCGAAATCTGTTTTCGGTTAAGTCGCCCAACACAATGGCGGTTTCTTCAGGCATAACGCCCTTAGTTGCTTCGAGCATCCAGCTGTAACAGCATAACTGGATCAGAAAGTAAGGCTGTGTCGACGTAGAAAGCTTGGCATCCCATGCTTCATACCGATAATCACCCAAATCAGATTGACTGTGGATTATTACAAGAAAATCGGCGCTCACGGCAAAGTCATCTTGTTGAAGATAGGCCTGGTAGATGAATGGATACGATCGCAATCACTGATCAGCAACCTGATATAGAGTATTTATTTTCAAAATCTTAAGCAGACACAGGATATCCGAGAACAAGATTTTAGTTTCTCCGCTTTCGATACTTGCAATTAATGTAGCTTCCAATCCCGTCAAATTTGCAAGTTGCTGAATAGTGTAACTGTACGATTCACGAGCCGATTTAATTGCAGACGATAACTCGGTAAATACTCCATTCGATACACTACCTGGGTTAATAAAATTATTAGGCTTTGGCGGTTTGTCGGGTTTATTAATCCACTCCCAGAGCTTGCATATCCCTAGCCAATAATCGTAGGATACCTTTTCAGATAAATCCCTGTGAGATTTCCAGAAGTTGATAACGTGCCGTTTGCCTAATCTGTCTAGCGAGGTTAGTTTCTCGGTTGAATCCGTAAATTCGAGAAAGGCAATAATTAACGACACTTGTTTTTTCCGGTTTTGTTTTCCACCACGACGCACATAATCGTGAGTGTGCGCTTGTAATTCCTCAGCCCAGATACGCATTTGTAATCTCCACGCGAGAATGTCCGAGTTCAATTGATATTATCTGACGAGCCGATTTATCAATTTCCTTCGCCTCTGTTTTGTTAATATTTAGATATTCAGTAAGTTTATTGAATCGTTCCTTTCGCGGCCATCCGGCTTCTATGGGTGAAGGTGCTTCGGTAATTTCCCGGTAGCGAGCCTGAGCATACGCATGGCGTTCAGAATGGAAAACAAACCCCTTCTCACCGGCTATGGCGTAGCATTCCTGACGGAATTCAACATAGGTCATAGTCTTGGGAACCATTGATCGTTCATCCTGGACAGTGACCGCCTGTTCGAGCGCAGTGATGCCGGCGGGGCTGCATGGAACCATTCTTTTGCGACTTCCTTTAGTGCCCGCTTTTACTGAGATAGAATCCTTTATCTTGGCTTCTTTCAGCGCGGCTTTGGCGTTTAGAAGGGCTGACTCTTTGAATCTAAGGCCAAATGCACGTTGAAGAGCAAGAAGCGAAGAAATACGATCACCTGCAGCGCGTTGAGCATTTATGTGTTCAGCACCCGTTGCCGCCTTGTTCTCTGTTGCAATATAGATTCTTTTTTGAATGCCGCAATCACGCCCAGGAAAAATAGATTTCCATTTACCCTGGGTTGCAAGTTTCATTACGGCATTCACCGCAGACACGTAATTTTTTGGCGCTGACGCACTTGCATGTTCACCGGCTTCAAGTTGGCGCTGAAGATGTTGTCCGTATGCGATCACGATGTCTCTGGTGATGTTTTCCATTTTTTTTATATCTCGTTCAGACGCCCAGCTGCAAAAAAGCCGCCAGCGATCTGCGTAGTCATGCTGGGTTTTAAATCCATTACGGGATCTCCGTTGCAGTAGCATGCGACCAGCGACAAACATGTCCCTAGATCCGATTCCGAAATTTCGGCTCATAGCGAACCCTCTAAAATATTCAAATTGAATGTAATCATTTTTCCTAGCTTCCTGGTTGAGTTTTAACTCCACCTCAAAAACGTCTAAATGAAACGGTTTTGAGGTGGAGCCGGGTTGTCCTAAATTTATTGATCGCGAGCAGGCTAACCGGCTCCAAAAAAACGCCTCTTCTTCTACGGACACAATTCTCGCGATTGATGAGCGTAGGGGCACAGATCGTATATCTGGCGGATTTGTAGAAAAAAGGATGGCGTCAAACTTGCGCGTTTTAATACTCGCTGCGCGATGCGAGATATGGGTTTGGTCTTGCCTCTAACCTTGGGTGTCAAGCTTGCCAGCGTCCAAAATCGACGATGGGAAATGAGGGTCCTAAAGGGGTTCCAGTAAAATAAATCACAACTTTTCCTCGAAATAAATCACCGATAAATAGCACGTAAGATATTAGAATTAAAAAGAATTATTATTTTTTACTTTCAGTGTCTATGTTTTAGAGCAGTTAAAAAAAAGGATTTTAAGGGGGCTTTCGCGAACGCTAAGCTATGAGATCAAATCAACGAATACACAATAAATCCGTCGTCGGTTTGGTCTTGGGTTAGAAATATTTTGCGCCAGTCCAATGGGCGAGTTGATATTTTTAGATTAAAAACAATGAAACTATTTTAAAAACACAACCGTTTAAGTGGTGTTAAAAAAGCAAAATCATGGGAGGCTACAGCGAGTGCTGTAGTGAGAGACCAAGCTGGCGAGTACATGATAATGACTGGCGAATTGTTGATCTGATGGAGCTGTAAATATTACGCCGGCTCTAATGAGCGAATGACATTTAAGGATTTAAAAACAGAGCAATTGGCAGTGCCATTGGATAAAGGAATCCCAATTTGATCGCGAGCTGTTTTGTGGTGCCCTGAAAATGAGCTTAGTCGAACGACGCATTGGTCGATCAGGGGATGTGCGTAGGCACGAGGATATCCGGACTCTCAAGTCCAAATAAACAAACACCGCAGAAGCGGTTATAGCGCACAGGGCGCAACGGAGCTCGACCGATCGCGGATGATCAGAATTGAGCTATTAAAACGAATTAGCCAAATTTCGGCTATAAAAATATCAATATATACAATGGCCTGGGGGTTTCCGTCCCACCTCGGTTTGAGGCTATCCAGGTAAGAGACCTTTTCTATCCCGACGTCATACCGGCCTTTCGGGTGTAGAGCATCATGCAACATTCCCATTAATTGTCGGCGATTCTGACAGAACCCATCTGAAAGAGTCAAGCTTCCTAAATATAAAATTAAAAGAGCCGTTTTTAGGCCGTCTTTCACCCCGACACAAGTATAAAAATGCTGTCAAGATGTTCTCGGGTGCTCTAGGAAGCGAACAGAAGTCACGGAAACATCTAAGGTGTAGCAAGAAGTTCTAGTCTTTTTCGTGACGGAATATGCCGGGACTTCTGAGAAGTTCTGGTGTGTTCTCGGGCTGCTTTACAACTCTTTAGAAGTCGTAACCGAATAATTACAAATAATCACGACCTCTAAGAAATCATAAAGTGTTATCGGGCGCTTTAAAAACCGCTTAGAGGTCGTAAAAACATTTAACAGGTAATAATTATGAACAAAAGAATCTTTGCCATTGCATCGTGTGTGGCAGTTGTCAGCCTTTCAGGGTGTGCTCTCACAACTGACCGGATTGAACTTCAGTACAACCAGCAGCATGGCGTTTCGAAAATCCCTGGCGCAAGTGGTGTCTCTGTCAACATTCAAGTGGCTGACCAACGACAAGACAAAAGCAAAGTTAGCAGTAAGAAGAACGGTTACGGAATGGAAATGGCACCAATTCTTGCGACCGAAGATGTCGTCGTAACTGTCCGTAGGGCTATTGAGCAGGAACTCCGGGCAAGAGGTTTTCCGCTTAGTTCGGATGCTGCACTTGTCCAGATCGCAGTAGACCTAACTCGCTTTTATAACGATCACAAGGTTGGTTTCTTTTCTGGCGACGCGGTTGCCGATCTGGATATGTCCGTTATTGTGAAATCGAAGAAAGGTGATCTGCTGTATTCACGGCGGGTTGTTGCCCAAGGTACCGAACCGAACACGCAACTTGCGTCGGGTGAGAACGCAAAGCTTGCACTTAACCGAGCGCTTGAAAATGGCATGAAATCCCTGTTCGAAGACCAAGCATTTTTGTCTGCATTGATGGGTGATTCGTTATGATCATTCGTTCGATAGATGTAGGTTATGGAAACACGAAATTTTGCTACGGTGAGGGTGATGCCAGGCTCAAATGCGGGCACTTCCCCTCAATTGCCTCGCTGTATACAGGGCTGGATCGAGGCGCTGGGCTAATGGTTAAACGGGATCTAATCGAGGTAGAAAGTGATGGCAGCCGGTATCTGGTGGGGCGAGACGGTATTGACACCCTCTCTGCCCGTGATGATCAAGGCAGGAACTTGCTTAACAGCTACATTGATACACCGCAACACCTCGCGCTATTTCGAGGGGCGCTGGCGTACATGGGTGAATCAAAAATCGATTTAATGGTTTCAGGATTACCCGTGAATTTTTTTGCCCAACACAAAAATAAAATGGCGGAACGCCTAAAAGGTGAGCACGTCTATCCCGATGGCAGGCGTATTTATATTAAAGACGCGTGGATTATTCCTCAACCAATTGGTGGGTTTATCAATTATTTTATGAGCGCCAATCAGATCGATAATCTTACCGATTTAAAAAGCCTGACCATTGATGTTGGTTATTACACGGTTGATTGGTTAGTGTGCCGGGGACTGAAGCTCCAAGACGAACGTAGCGGTAGTACGCCAGGTGGGATGTCGCTGGTTTTGGATAAATTAACGCATTTAATCAGCGAAGATCGCCAGGCACCCTTTTCAGACATTAATATTGTCGACACCGGCATTCAAAATGGATTTAAGGCTCGAATACAGGGCAAGGAATATAATTTCTCTCATTTAATTAAAAAAATGGACGCCTACATTATTACTGCAATCCAATCGGTTTTAAGCAGTGTTGGTTCATTGGATGATATTGACGTTATCGTTTTAGTTGGCGGTGGCGCAAATTGCTATAAGCCGATTGTTGAGGAGTTATTAAATGGCCGCGAAATTATAGCGCCAGAGGATGGTCTTTACTCAAATGTTAAAGGGTTTTATTTGGCGGGTAATGAGCGCATTAAAAAGTTAGGGAGTTAATTTGATGGAGAGAATTAGAATTAACCTGATACTAGAGTCTGATTCAGACACTGACTTGTATAGCTATTTGATAAATACCCCGCCAAGACGCAGAGCAACATTATTACGCGCTTTGGCCTCGCAAGGTCTAAATGGTAGTCATCTTTTAAAAGCCGGATCAACAAAAAACGTTACGGAAAATAAACCAGAAACACCGAACTCAGTCATTAAAAATGATGCGCAGATAATCATAGATGATGCAAAACAAAAATCATTTAGCAGCGCCTTTGATGACATGATGGAAATCTAAATCTAATTAAAATGTTTGATGATAGTTTATTCAATACTACTGGAGGCAGATTGCCCGGAACTGAATATCAGACGTTCGTATTTAATTGAAGCTGGACAGGATTTATTCGGCAACTGGATTGTAGAGATCAATTATGGACGGATAGGATGCAAAGGACGAAAAAAAGTCATATTAATGGACTGCGAAGAAGATGCCAAAAGGGTAGTTAAAAAAACGCTTAAAGAAACGCGATAGTGCGGTCAAACGGATAGGGGTTGGGTACGCCGCCAGTCTGATTTACGGTAAAGATTGGCTTAATGATGACCAAATCTATGCGCGAAATTGAAAAATATCAGTAGGTATTGCGGCAAAAATTACCCGCGACTTGTGAAATTCCCTAAAAAATAATTAAAAAACAGCGATTTCCCCCTTGCGTCTTTTTCGACCTGTGAGAAAGTAAATTTTTAAGTGTTATTTATTTGGGGGAAAACTATGTTTAGGTTATTTGTGTGGATTGTAATAATCGGGTTGGCAGGTTGTACGCAACTCCAACGTGATAATCTTCTGGATTATGTGGCAAGGAGCGGTTGTGCGTCTCAGTATCAGGCGCGATCAGGATCAGGGGGGCCACAGAGTTCCTATCTTAATGGTATGCACGAATGTCGCTACGCAGGTGTTGACAGACGGACACAGGCAAGGAAACGTAACATGGCTGAGGAGGACATTAATCAAATGAAAAGGCTAATGGGCGTTAAAGACGACTGCATGGATGCAGGAGGTAGAGCAATGCAGGAGCAATTGCCGAGGACAATGATGTTATAGGGATTATTAATGATATTGAGGATTCGCATGGCGTGACGCACCAACATTGAATGAGATTATGATTGGTGGCTTGAAAAAGACTAAGGCACATCAATTCGCTCAAATGACACCGCAATGTAAATTAAAAGAGGTCGAAAAAGCGCGTCTTTCGACCTGATGCAGAATTTGTGTCGCTGGCATAATCTTTTTTCAAAAATTATCCGGCTAAAGAAAAATGCTCTTTAACTCACCCGAATTCATCTACTTTTTCATGCCTTTCTCAATTGCCGCATGGTGGGTCTTGCAGCGAATGAATCGTGAGCAAGACGCTCAATGGCTGGTTGTCATTTGTTCCATCTACTTTTATGGCTGGTGGGACATGCGCTATGTGCCGCTATTGATCGGTAATGCTCTGGGTAATTTCTATCTAGGGCAGAAGATCTCGCAGACAAAGTCGAAAACGCTGCTGGCTGCCGGGTTGATAGTCAACGTCGGCCTACTGGGTTATTTCAAATACGCCGACTTCTTCATTGAAAACTGGAATGTGCTGGCCGGCAGTCAGGATTCTCTGTTGCACTTGATATTGCCGCTTGGCATATCGTTCTTCACGTTTCAGGTGATTGCTTACCTGGTCGACTGTTACAAAGGCTATGTTAGCGATTTCAATCTGCGCCGCTTTGCGTTTTCGATTTCGTTCTACCCACATTTGATCGCAGGGCCGATTCTGCATTACTCCGATGTCATGCCACAACTACGAGGCCGCATTGATTTTGATGCTAGACAGTTTTCGCAAGGCTTGTTCATTTTCGCTGTTGGATTGTCTAAAAAAAGCGTAATTGCCGACCGCATTGCCGAGAAGGTCGATCCGTTGTTTGCAGCGAACGCTGTGCTACAATTTTTTGAATCGTGGGTTTCGGCTATAGGCTATGGCTTACAAGTCTATTTCGATTTCTCCGGGTACTCCGATATGGCAATCGGCATCGGTCTGATGTTTGGCATCATCCTGCCGCAGAACTTCAATTCCCCTTATCAGGCAAACAGCATCGCCGACTTTTGGAAGCGCTGGCACATGACGCTGTCCAGATTCCTTCGAGACTATGTGTATATTCCTCTGGGCGGCAACAGGAACGGTTTTGGCTGGGGATTATTCGCCGCTGCCATCACCATGATCATCGGCGGGTTCTGGCATGGCGCCGCATGGACGTTCGTGCTTTGGGGCGTTTTGCATGGGCTGTTCATTGGCATTCACCGACTCTGGATGAAAGCCGGTGTCAGAATGGCCGAGCCGCTGGCTATAACTATTACTTTCCTGTCGGTCACGGCGGCTTGGGCGGTATTCCGTGCAGAATCAGTGACACAAGCTATTTCTATCTGGAAAGGGATGATAGGAGTCAATGGTTTTGCCATCCCCAGCGTCGTATCCGAATTTTGTCAGACCTGTACCCAAACCACATTAATCACCGGCATGGAATTCGTACAGGGGGCGATTTTGTTGGCGATCTGTCTAGGATATGTCAACGCCCAGAAAACGGCACAGCAGCTTGAGCCGAACTTCAAAAACCTTGCTTATTTCACCACACTATTTTTCACCAGTATCTGGTTGTCAGGATCCCATGAAAGCTTTATCTATTGGCAGTTTTGATTCGTTTTGGAAAGCGGCATTAGTAGCTGGTGGCATTGTCGCCTGGTCATTGCCGTTATGGAACGTGGTGGTAAATCCATACCAGATCTTCAATCCCGCATTTTCGATAGGTGATAGTTTTTCATCCTCGACAACCAATGAGCGATTTTTGAAGGTTGAGTATTTGCTTAATGAGGCCAAACAAACTTCACCGAACTCACCCGAAGCGATCATTGGACAAATTAATGATGAATCGCCCAGAGACAGTGATTCAAGAAAAACACTGAACACCACGCATGATGCCTTTATCGTGGGATCATCGATCATGGGGCTTGTCGATCCCGATCTGGTCAATCGGTATTACCCTGGTAGACATTTTTACAATCTAGCATTCTTGGCGGCCAAGCCAGATGAAATTCTAGCTACGTTGCAAGGATTGAAGCGGGAAGGGGTGCCGATTAAAACCGTGGTGTACGGGCTGGAACCGATAGCTTTTACCGACATTAAATCTTACGGCCCAGCGTATCAATTACACCCAGAAGCCGGAGAACAAAGTCGGCAACGGGTTATTTTTGATTACTTGTTTGCTCCAAGCCTTTCGGACGGGTTTAGCCGGTTGGTAACTGGTATCAGCGGCAAGCCGTCCGTCAGGTACGACATCGATGGCACGGGCAGATATTATCTGGAACGTTATGACCGGGAGATCAAAACCGACCATGGCGCATTTATTCGCAAACAGTTCCCTATCAACGCTAAACACGTTAAAGCGCCACCGTGGATTGGCAGTCGATTTGAGAGTTTTCGAAAACTGGCTCAGTGGTTAAAAGATGAAAGGATTGATGTCAAATTCTATTTGAATCCGCTGCACCCCTATATTGCAAATGCATATGGGGATGGGCGGCTTGTTGAATTCAAACAGAAAATTGCGGAAATAACAGGGCAGAGCCCTATCCAGGATTGCACAGAGTTGTTAAACAGTGACGATGTGAATTGGCGATTTTATGATTACAAACATTTCAGGCCGGTAGAAGCACCAAAGGTTATTGAATGTGCAGTAAATCATCAATAAATGTGCAAATATTCTAAATCGTCAACCCGTTTGTTGTTCAAAAAACGGATTATGTTTACCAATTGCGTATTTCGCTCCAATGCGGCCTCCCAGAATTATGCAAAGCAGCCACCGAAAATTATTGAAAACCAGTCACTGGCTATTATAAACTTGAGGTTGCATATTCTGCCCCAACCTGAGCACCCGTTCTGATTCAATCAGAATACGCAGAGGTTAGCTGATCGTCTCAGATTGGCCAAGTCTATCAATTTAGATTTATCAATGACGGCTAACAGTCTTATTGCGAACCATCGGCGTCAGCGTTTTTGAACTACGAAATACTGGTTCCAACGATGCCGACACAACTAAAAATTCGAGAAATGTATCGGCTATTTTTATGCTAAAAACAGCGCATAAGGCTATCCGCGATAGCCAATCAAGCCCTGATTCTAGCAACTCAAGAGCTAATATTTTCAACCGAGAAAAATTATTGAGGGGTTCAACTTATCAATACTCCAGACGATCTATCAGAATTCGGCATTTCTATCCCCCAGGGATAAGGATTCTCTTTCTGAGCACGTTGATATTGGTAAACGACCATTTCAGGCATGTTGCGTGGGGCATAACAACTTCCTAAACGCATCGTCAACACGCTGGGAGCAGCCAGAGCCAGGTGAATTTTGCGAATCCCCGTTCCTTGTAGTGTGGTAACCGTCTGCATGAATTGCTGAATGATGTTTTGAATAGATGTTTCGCTGAAAACGCGTCCTGGATAATTCGCACCTAATTTCATCTCAATAATCGGTAGTTCGGGAAACGACACGGTCAATTCATTCTGGTCTATCGGATAAGAAATGGACATGGCCAAGACTATCTCTTTGCCATTTACAGAAGAATATTCCATTGGTGCTAACGCGCCGGCATCGACCCCGTCGAATGGTGAAATCCAGCGCAGTTCTTTGCGATCCCAATCCAGCCAGTTGATTGCACTTTCTGAGGCAAGCAATGTGCCGGCTAGAAATAAAACGGGCACAGGAGCTAGTCCACCGGCATAAACGGTAAGATCATTTCGATCACGTCCATCTTTAGCAAGCTTAAGACGTTGCGGTAGGAAATTCACAGAATCAATTGCTGATTGACGTTGAGCAATAGTTCCGTCTATCTGATTACGAACATCGACCAGAAGTGACTCCCTGAACCCCGCCACACTGCGCGGAATTGCAGCTTCAAGGGGCGTATCGATAGATTGGGTAAGTCCTCGCAATTCAATTGCTACGACTCGTTTGCGGCGTTGGTCTTGAAAAAGATTCCAGGCAAACCATGCACCTATCGTGATCAATACAAACCCAGTCAACATACATACGGTGCTAATCCACCATTCATTATCTGTGGTAGCGAACTGACCTTCAAAATACTCACGTTCTGAGGCACGAACACCAAAATTTAGTTTTACGGCCAGATTGGGACCTGCGGTCATAAGAAAGACACCGGAGGTAATGAGCGTCCCGGCTGGCGACCTGCGAAAATACAATTCCGCTATATCCAGAATTCGATTAATTAATTTATTGATTTTCATGAGTTGAAGTATCCAAGGAAAACGAGAGGGAAACCAGGACTGGCAAACCAACATCCGATTCTGCGAGTACCAACTATCAAATAGAGGATTCCATCGACAGCGAATTTACTGGTAGATAAAACATTACGGCAGTCTTCCAAGTCAGTAAGAGAAGGCGTGGGATCCGGTTCGGGATGCGTATGCCACAATCCGAGCTGGGTACCTCGCCCGTCGGTAACGCGATTCCATTCAATAGCTTCCTGCTGATGTCGTAGTCCACGATAAAAACTGGTGCGGCTACGGCGATCTCCCCAGCCCGGTGTCGTCGCAAATTCGGCCAATAAGCCTTCCGTTTCGTTGTCGATAAATCCTAACAGTAGGCCACCAGCTTCTCTCGACCATGGTCGGCGCTGAGCCCATTTAGACAGCAAAGCAATCAGTTTCGGGGACAATGTTCCTGAAGAGCTGTCGTCGAGATGCCAAACAATATGACCCGTACTCAAACGCTGCAACATGAGCAATTCTGGTTTGTAAAATCTGATGGCGACAGAAACGCAGGAATACGTTGTGACCTAAGCGACCAGTAGGTGTCTGAGGGGCGAATATTGGCTTTATTGGCCTCCGCTACCTCACCTGCCCAACGAGAATAACCAAGCGTTTGGTTTATGACATGCTCCGCCGCTATAAGCGCTGTACGGGTAGCGTCGATGGACGAATACGGTGTAAAAGCTCCGCAGCCTGTCAACTGTCGGGTTACAACCTGTCCAGACTCGATGAGAGTTGTTCGCATGCTTGATATTGGCTGTTGGGTTTCCGGATCAATATAAAGGCAATCCAGACAGCCTGGTGTACCGGGACGCATGGCTATTACATGTCCGCCAAGCCCTACTGCCTCAACACTGGTAGACACAATGAGCATGTTCCATTTTTCTTGAAATGCTTGGCGCACAATCGCTCGTTCAAGTGGGGCATTTCCAGTCGCCAAAACGATTAAGTCCACATTGGCGGGTATGCCGTTAGCTAGCATACTTTGTATATCCATAGCCTTGGGAACGATCTCAATGCCAGGCATACGTGCTGCCAAGAAATTTGCTAATTCCTCAACTTTGTTCTTTGAAATAGCGTCTTTGCCTAAAACGTGTCGCCCAAGGTTATCAGCGCTAAACTTGTCTTGGTCAACTAAGGTGAGTTTGGAAACCCCGGCAAGAGCCAGATGTTCAGCGACTCGCGCGCCAATAGCCCCAACTCCTGCAACCAATACATGACGATCAAGAACCGTTCCGCCAACTCTGCCGATCAGATACTCACGGTCTTGGCGTTGCAGAAGATAAACAGTGGCAGTCCATTGTTCCTTATGGCTCCGGTTGCCCCAATACAAAGTTAAGAATGCGTGACCATAGCTATTGGTTACGCGTAAGACCAGTCCCCGATGTTTCGGTGAAGTGGCTATCGCATATTGAGAATCATCAAGACAGCTCAAAAATTGTTGCCACCAATTGGCATCGAGCTCTACTGTGAGAGGTGGTAATTGATGGATTGTTATATCAAGGAAACCAATACGAACCTGCTGGCAGTTCGCTAAAGCAGTTGCCCCGGTATTAACTCGACGAACGATGGGTACGAACTTAAGACCCAATTTTTGATTATAGATTTCAGCGTAGACCGACTGGTCATCTGCTAAGTGAGCATCAAGCTGCGCGAATCGAGCACCAAGATTTTTTAGATAGCCCTCAAGTTCATCGGCAAACAGGCTGAAACGTTCTCTGCTCGACATACCGTGATATTCACGTAGCAATCTTGTGACCTCTGCTAACAGCCAGTCTAATACCCCAACAATGTTGTCAGGGTCGTAGTCAAGGCCCTCACGATCACTGACGCAAACGTCACCGCTGCTACTAATATGTGGCCATCCCCATACCGGCAGACTGGTTCGCCAGTTTACCGAAGGCAACCGAAAGAAATTCCAACCGGCCAGACATAATTCTAGTGGCCAACAATATTCACCATCTGAGAAGTCAAATTGCCAAACAGGCTGAATGCCTTTGAGCTTGAAACTGATTTGATTCGCGCCAAGCTCAGCAAGAGCAAGCTCTACGCTGTTTACAAACTGCCGCTGATCCGGTGTCAAGCTGATCGGCCCGATACGCTCACACCAGATGACGCTTTTTTAGTGGTGCTCGATTTTTCAGGCACTAGGAAATCATCGCCAAATTGTTTTTGTAAAATCTTACATGCCTCATGGGTATCCGGCTGATTTTCGGCTTCGTTCAAGGCATTTCGCAATGTCTCCAATCGTTCTTTGAAATCCTTCATTTGCGTATCGGTCATTCGTTCGAAAAGATCGCAATAAGGAGCTACCTGTAAACTGACCACTAGGCCTGAGATTCCCCAGTTAGCCAGCATGCGGTTAATCAAATCCCGCATCGCAATTAGATCACGAGGTTTGCCATCAACGCTGTCGTATTTTGGCGTAAACCAGTTGTAAGCCGCTACTGTTAAACCAATGCTAGGGACGTTTTTGTGACCAATTTTAATATCGCGCCAGCGTTTCAAGGCGCGAACTACACGCCGAAACTGTTGACGATCATTATCTTTGAACTGATCAATGATTTTATTTGTAAGTTCGCGAGCTTCCGATGGTTCCCACACGCGATCTTCTTTAGCATCTGACTCTCTGCACCGAGCAAGCTGAGTTTGATCATTGCCATTTATACTGTAAACGGCCAAGTCGATATGGTGGGTTGGCTCGCCATCATTGAAATAGGTAACCGTTACGCAAGGGCGACGAATTTTGACAGTACGATTTTGACGAGTCAGCGCATCTCTGACATATTTTTTCAAAGTCAGCGGGTCAGGGTAATCTTCGGGAGTACATTCGAAAATCACCCCGATATCCATGTCGGGATCGGCATCAATGGGCGTGATACCTGTATACAAAGCGTAACTGCCTTGATTAAAGGTCTCGTATTTCGGGGCATCTTCGCTGATATTGTTCTTTAAATCATTCAGCAAAGTTTCTCGTCGATCACGTAAAACAGAGCTTTCGTCATAACCGAGCAGGATCGTACTGTGAAAATTTTCAAACTGTGTTTGTGCATGAGCCATAGTTACCCTCCATAAAAATGTTTATATGTGGACAAAATCTACAAACTCAAGTCTAACGATTAAAATAGCACTATATTTTCTATTTCAGGATCTAATTTTTCGCAAAGCTCAAATTACAAGTTGTTTATTTTATTAAGGATTATCTGATTCCTCAATTAACCAAGATTCTTCCCTAGCCCCCTCGATTTCCTCGCCATGCCCTTGGACATATGACGATTGATACGCCCGCTGCTTAATGCTGACAATTCGGTGTGGCAGGCGGTACAAGCGCTGTTGCTATTGGTAGCGGGAGACCGAACATTGCTAGCTGGTTAAGATTTGGCACAACCACATTTGCAGATTGAGGAGCGAGAGACGTGCCCCCCAACTCATAGGACAACAGCAACGCCTGCAAGCTGTTCTTGCAGCTCCTTGGCCTTTGGGCCTCCGCCAGCCAGTTACCTCGAACATTACAACTAAAATAACTGGCATTACTGCCACTCAAGTAAATGTGCTGAAAGACAGGTTCTGGTCGCTATGTTAAGCTTAACATAGCGGCCCCTATGTGTGTAGAACTGAACTATGTGTAGTTGCACCGTCAGATCGTTGGCAGTCCTTTATGCGACGGGAGATTGGGTCGAGCGAGCCTACTACACATAGCTACACTGCCTGAAGGAACTGCATCGTGCATTGTCAGGTGTGTAATAGCGGCCCATTTCTGTGTCGGGTTCATGGAACCTAGCCATTCCCTTACCCTTCATCGCCAAGTCAGCCTCGACATGTTGAAGTAGGTGGTTTTTTACCCCAAAACACCAGCAAAACTATGTAAAGACAATGAAAGCTCACCTTGCTGTAACCCAATGAAATTACTCCTCTCAGCAAGCAACTATCTGCGCACTACACATAGTTCAGTTCTACACATAGTGGCCGAACTGAGACGGTTGGATAACGCAGGTTCATTAATTACCAGTGGCAGTTTCTAAAAATTATAGGTGGTTGCATTACCGTAGTTTTGGGTGACAGGTTTGACTGGAATACGCAGTTTTATCAAAAGAGACCGTTTTTACGCGCCTTTCACCCCGACGTAAAAAGAATCGCCCTTCTAAAATAGCAACTTCATTATTTGAAATGTTTAGAAAAAATGAAGATCAAGCTTGGTCAAGACGACTATCTTTTATCAAAAAATCAAGCATCGTCAGTCTATTGCGACTTTGATGCTCTAGTCAATGCCCACATGCTCATCATGGGGAAAACGGGCATGGGGAAAACCACTTTTCTGAGACGAGCGATACAGCAAATGCATCGTTTCTCGCCAGCACCACGCATTCATATCATGGATGTGCATGGCGACATCAATATCAAGGGCGCTTCGTCAGTCAGATTCTCAGAGTCCACTGAATATGGGTTAAATCCGTTTGTAGTAAGCGCGGATCAACATTTCGGCGGCGTAAGGAAACGCACGCAAGATTTCATAGCGACCATAAATGGCTGTAGGCCAATCGGTTCAAGGCAAGAAGTCGTTATGCGTAACTTGATTACCGACCTGTACGCGGCCAACGGATTCTTTGCAGACAATTACAAATCATGGGTATTGGAGGATTGGTATGCTCGGAAGCATCCCAAGCGATACCCGTCCATGGACGATGCCTGTCGCTACGCTTTTGGAAAACTCAAGCAGCTTATTATTGGTAGCGACACAACGTCTGGGAGAGCGCTAGAAGATCTGAACAAGATCACTACCAAGTTTTACAAGATATCCAAGCAACTCTGCCATCCAGGCGCCAAGCCTGATGGAGATTTAACCGAAAAAGTGATGGATCTGCGTACCAAAGCTTTACGTTCCTACAAAGATTACATCGAAAACCTGGAAACCGGTAAAGAGCTGGAAGACTTTATCAAGTACGAGTCGAAAGAAGTATTGAAGTCGGTTGTGGAGCGATTCGAGAACCTGAAGGCCAGCGGCATTTTCAAAAACAAACCGGCGCCATTCGATCCTGATAATCCGGTTTGGCACTACGACATTACTGCATTACGTGAAGATGAAAAACGCATGTTTGTCGAATTCAGATTGCAGGAACTATTCTCGGCTGCACTGGAAAAAGGTCCAGTTTGTCGTGAAGAGGAAGGCTTGTTGCGTGACATCATGATCATCGACGAGGCGCACCTGTTCTTCAGGGACGACCAGAACAACATTCTCAACACAATAGCCAAAGAAGGTAGAAAGTTTGGCTTAGGTCTGGTTTGCGCCAGTCAATCACCTACCCATTTTTCAGAAGATTTTTTCTCAAACGTCGCCACCAAGGTCGTATTGGGCGTTGATCAGATGTACTGGGACAACCTGGTGCGCAAAATGAAAATTGAATCGAAATTACTGCAATACATCAAGCCCTTTCACGTCATCGGTGTACAGATGAGCAACAAAGGGGAGACCAGATCACGTTTTACGATGGTTAGAGTGTCGAATTCTCGTGTCACACCAGCATAAAAAAATATCTTTTTAGTTAAACAGGGATTTAAGCATGTCGGCAAATTAACAGTCCTTAACGGTTAACTTAACCGATCAAGAAGCCTGGGATTTGGCGCACAACTAAAGCGGATTAGGTTATCGGAATTCCAAAATAATGCAGCCGATGAAGACGAGGCTTACCACATGTTAGGTGTTGCAGAAAAACTCCGATCCAGTCTGTCCGAAATAGGGTATCAGCCACGATGAATGATCAAAAAGAACCAACAAAAACGATGAATACTTTGCGCTGTCCAGCAAAGAAATCAGACTCTACAAAGCAAAAGGCAGTTTCCATTTATGACAACAGACAACCCTATTAACTTACGACTTAAATCCTTTGCCCGTTTCGATGACGCCATGACTATGTGCGATCTTCTGAATAAAGAGACCGGCGATGAATACACTGTTGTGTCAGACAATCACTTGGGCTTCACGGCAAGACGGTGCCAGGAAAACAGGCAGAAGCAACAACAAAACCCCGTCGAAACCTATGAGCATAACAATAGGGCTTATCGCCAGGCATTCAGAGGCTTTATTCCGCATTATTCGGAAATCGCGATCGGGATATTGCTGATCGCCAATCCTTACGCTGTTTTGGGCTGGATTTTTGCTTTGCTGAACATTCAAACAATACCTGAGTGGTTTAGTTTGCCAGGATGGGGCGAAGTATTCAGGTTTGGCGGCTTTTTACTATGGCTTTACGGCCTGCGCTTTATCTACAGCTACTACGCAATAAAGCTCTATTTTGATGATGACGGTGTACTCCTGAAAAAAGGCATCATTGCCCAAAATCAGGTTCAAATCCGCTTTAACGACATCAAAACCATTGGTGTTCAACAAAGCATTTTAGACAGGCTGCTAGGTATCGGCACACTGCATCTCGATTCAGCGGGAACGAATGGGGCAGTGGATATTGTATTCAATAACCTGATTAATCCAGTTTACATGCGTCACCGTATTCAGCATTTGATTGACCAGTACGCGAAGCGTTAGGTTTATGATCAAAAAAATCGCCTCCATGCTGTCCTTAGGCAAAAAAGGGCAAGGCAAGATCGTTCTTAAAAAAGACGATACCAATACACAAAATCAACTAATGGTCGATGAATATGTCTATCGATACCCGCCCTTTCCAAAGGGAATACCGACGGCGCCCCTCGAAACGATCATTAACAGCAATCAGGAGATGATTCAGCAGATTATCCTGGCCCGAGGCTTGGCAGGTAACCATAATACAAAGAAAGCCGAGATAACAATATTGGAACCCATTCGTCATCTTGCCGAGATAGTTCATCTACTTCCTGCATCCGAAAAAAACCATTTCCGGACACCGGGCGGGCTGTTTCGGTTTAGTCTGGAAAGCGCATTGTTCGGCATTCGTTATGCAGAACGTCGTATTTTGACGCGCGTGACCCCGGAAATACGTAGGGAAAATGAAGCGTTATGGACACACTCAGCCTTTCTGACAGGCTTATTTAGCGAGTCCATTCTGGTAATCTCGCGGATATCTGTGTATTCCGAAGAAGGCGGGATCGAGTGGCATCCGGGCATGGAATCGATTTTTCAGTGGATGCAGCGGAATAAGCTAAAAAGCTATCACATTCGATGGAGCGAAAAAGAGGATCGAGCAATGATTTACGCATTGGCCGGCAAAACCATTAAACCGGAACAGGCGGAAATTCTGGCGCAAGGCGAAAAAGCCATTTACAAAACACTATTGTCGGCATTACACGATCAGGAGGATCTCAACAATCCGCTGGTTAAGATTAACCGGTCAGTGAAATACAAACTCATTGAACGTGACGAAGCGGGTGATCCATCGCGTTACGGTAAACCATTGGCAGGGATGCATCTTGATCCATGGCTGATTGATGCTATGCGACATCTGGTAGAGAAAAAGCGCTGGGTCGTCAACGAAGAAAATGGTCGATGTTGGCATGGTAAAGACGGGGTATATCTGGTTTGGCCGCTGGCCGCCAGCGATATGCAGCGCGAGTTGAAAGAGTCAGAAAGCCCGTTTGTACCTAACACAAAAGAAATTTTGGCAGAACTCATGCAGGAAGCCGGAATTATCGAAAGCATAGGCATGGGTGGAGGCTATTTATTCGATATTGCAATTCCCCAATCCGATAGCCCGGAAATGAAATATGTGACAGCCATTCGATTGGTGCGACACGAAATTTTGTTTGAAAAGGTTGCGTACAGCCCACTGGATAAAAACTTGCAGCTCCATTTTGAAGAAGAGGAGGAACCGAATCAGGAGACCCAAAAGGAGGCGGTCAATAAAGAACTTGATACAAACTTCGAAAAGAACACGGAATACAGCTATGACAGCGATGATGCGGCCCCGGCGTCGGCACCAAGGAAAGAAATCCGTGCAAATACGGATAACAAAATCAAGTCAGGATCAATTCTCGACAGAGAAGATTCGAAGGAAGAAACCGACATGGAAATCCTGTTTGGAAAACCGGATAAATCGAGCGACGTTAGGCAGGACGAAATTAAAGGATCATCGACAGCAACAAAAACCGAAGAGGCTCGTAGTGAGCCGTGCCGAACTATTGAAAAGGACATTCTGTTCGGAAAACAGGCGAAGCCGGTAGAAACCAATCAATACGACGATGATTACGCATCAGACTACCACAATAACCAGACCGCTTACGCAAGTTCATCTGAAGTGGTCATCAATGCTGAAGATAAAAACTTATCAGAACCTCTCTCAACCGATCAGGAGTCGCCAGAAGTCCTAAAAAATTCAGATTCTAAAAAAACGGATAATCCGAAACTGACTGAAAGTGCCTCAGAACTTCTGACGAGCGCTCGGAAGTCGCAGAAAGTCTTCGAAGAACTGGATAATACAAAAAAACCAATGCCAAAGACTGCGCCAAAGCCTTCAGAAGCTTTCAAGACTTCTGAGAAGCCAAGTAAAATTAATTTGCCCGGTGAAACCCTACTCGAAGTCGATGAGAAACACAGTAATGCGACATCGGTTTTACTGAGTGAATTGACAGGAACATCAAAATCCCAAAAGAAAGACAAAATCAAGTCAACTGCAGGGACCACAAAAGCAGGCAGTAATTCAGACATTTCAAAACTGTTTGGTAACACGAACACACAGAAAGAACAGCCAAACCATGACGACTTGAAATCGCGCAGCGGCATTGTGTTGAACAGGCTTAAAAAACTCCCGATTGAATTTTTGGAATCGAGACCCGGTGGAATTACCAAGGTCATTGCTAAAGGGCTGAGGAATACTAACCTGAATCTGAGAGATTGTGTGTCCGTGTTGAAAGCAGCCGATCTATTGGTCTTGGTGGATGGCCTTGAAACAGGTATGGATTCTTTAGGCGAAAAGCTATCGCAATATTTTCTGGTAAAGGCTGATTTGTTGGATGGCAAATAATTACGATCCCTACATTCGCCAGCCCTATGAGCTGTATATCGCAGCAGCCTGGTTTGTAGCGACAGCAACCACGTTCACAGCGTACCTTGTGCTGCCCGGTGGAAATTCCATGCTAATACCGTGGATCTGCTTTGGCTTGCTAACCTTGCAATCGGTGGTAAAAGGCCTGGATTTGGTGGGGCGTGGCAGGTTAGGTCAAATGCTGACGTTTCTGGATGTCGACAAGCTATTGAAATTGATCCAGCCTGAAAAGATGTGGTTTGGCTGGGGGTTCGACTGGATGCCGATCCATACGCAGCGAGCGGTTGACACCATGCTATCCGGTATCAAAATGAGCAATGACCAGGAGCATCCAGGTAGCCCCTGGATACATGGACTGAATCTTGGCAAGGAAAATGAGATCAATATCCCACTCAAGTCACTGGAAGGGCATACCATTATGTTTGGTACGACTGGCGCTGGGAAAACCCGAGCTTATGAGCTCATGGTAACGCAGGCTATTCAACGTGGCGACACTGTGATTATGATTGATCCAAAAGGTGATAGGGAGTTACGGGATCGAATGGAACTGGAATGCAAGCGAGCCGGACGGGGTGACGCTTTCCTATTTTTTCATCCGGCGTTTCCCGGATCATCAATCCGCTTGGATCCCATGCGCAATTTCACGCGCACCACAGAAATTGCTTCGCGAATCGCAGCATTATTACCATCGCAATCGGGCGGCTCCGATGCCTTTACAGCGTTTTCGTTTCGTGCGCTAAATCTGGTTGCACAAGGGTTACTGGAAACCGGCAAACGCCCGTCCATTAAACAGTTGCGCTATTACATTGAGGGCGGCGCCGAAGCTCTGTTGATTAAAGCAATCGAGGCGCACGCCGATCGCGTCGATCCGGACTGGAAAAACAGTGCCGATCCTTTTTTTGTAAAAGCCAAGGCCGGCAAAGCCAAGAAAATGGAAACCATTACCAACCCAGAATGGCTGGCTATTGTTGAATGGTATCGAACCACACTAAGCAATGGGCCAAAAGGTTCGGAAGGCATAGACGGATTGTTGTCTCTGGTCGAGCACAATCGCATGCACTTTTCGAAGATGATCGCCTCGTTGATCCCGGTTTTGAACATGCTGACATCCGGAGATTTGGGCGATCTTCTATCGCCTGACGAGGAAGATTCAAACGATCACCGGCCAATCTTTGATACATCGAACATTATTTCCGGAAAGCATGTGCTGTATGTGGGGCTTGATTCCTTGTCAGATTCCATTGTTTCGTCGGCTATTGGATCCATTGTATTAGCCGATTTCGCGTCGGTCGCGGGCATGATTTACAACAGCGGCAAGAAATTTGGGCGCATCTCAATGTTCGTTGACGAGGCGGCGGAAGTGGTGAATTTGCCGTTTATCCAGATTCTTAACAAAGGTCGTGGCGCCGGATTCCAGGTCGTCATGGCGACGCAAACCTTGCCGGATATTGTGGCAAGACTGGGCGACGAGGCCCGCGCACGGCAGGTTATCGGTAACTGCAACAATTTGATCACCTTGCGCATCAAGGATGGAGAAACACAAAAGTTTGTTGTTGAGACCTTCGGGCAAACGTACATTAAAACTGTTCAACAGAGCATTTCCAGCGGCGTTAATTCGGCCGAAAACTTTGCTCACTATTCCGGCAATAGCGGACAGTCATTAACGTTTAGCGAACACGATTTGTTCCCGCAACACTTACTGGGACACCTCCCTAATTTTCATTACATCGCATCAATAGCCGGCGGCCGTGTCATCAAGGGACGACTGCCTATTATTACGCACTAGGATTTCACATGTCAGATCAAGCCGTTTTACTTTTTTTGAAAAAACCACTCAAGCAGCCATTGCAATCGCCTTCCATTGAAATGAAAAAAGCATGCAGGGCCACAAGACACCAACCCGCAGCGCAAGAACTATTTGCACGATGGCCAAACCTGCGCGAATCATCACAGCGATTAACGTCACTGCTGACCTTGTACTGGCCCGACCCTAGAAAACGAGATGAAAGTTTACTGGTCAATTGTTTAGCGAGTGGGTTAAGCGATGCCGAACAAGTGATCCAAACCGATAATGACGATCTTGCCGAGCAAAAAGCCTTTATCTGTCGCGTATCCGAGGAATTGGTACAGTGCCTGGGATTGACTCTAATGATCAAGTACAAAGGGGGATGGTCGGCTTATGATCCGAATACCCACGGCTATCTGGATGACATTATGAGATCGTCAGCAAGCGAAGAGCTAACATGGGTTAACAAAACCCATGATGCATTCGGGAGCCCACAGAGCAAAATCCTGTGCGCATCAAGAGTATTTACTATGAATGAGTTGAAATTAGCGGGATTATTGGAAAGTTTTCAACACAGTTTGACAGACTAACGTCAATGGGTAAGCATTTCCTGATTTGGTTGATGATTATAATTTTTACGCCACTGGCATTGCCAGCGCTGTTAAGTCCAAAAACCATGTCGCTGATTATACGGAAAGACTACAACGCCGCCATTAGTATTTTGGGTGAAAAGGACGAGATGAATAAGCAGCTGATTACGCTGTACAAAAATAACTTAACGCTGATTGCAGCGTTTGCCAATGAATTTCGAGATAGGCATGACGATTCAAAAAAGTTCAGAAACAGCGGTGATCATATTGGAGAAGCGATAGCCGATATTCCAGGAGATTGGGCGGAATCAGTGAAACTTCAGGCCTACAGCATGGCCTTACGCATGGTCATTTTGTCGAAATGGGCCATCTGGTTGCTGATACCGGTGGCGATGGGACTTATTGCCGGGGTTTTTGAGCGGAGACTAAAGTCAGACACATTCAGTTCGCCGATACCGCCGATTTACAACACATCGGCTCATATGCTGTTGGCGTTGAGCTGCATGCTGCTCTTATGGCTGATTTCTCCAATTCCCATACCTTTATCAATCATACCGACGATTGCAGTATTGATCAGTGTTTTTATCAGCTTGGCAATTGCAAATTATCCAAATTATTAAAATTACATATGCAAAAAAATTAGATAGTGATTAATGCTTGCTTATTTTAGCGTCCATCGTAAAATAGTTATAACTTTTTTACGATATCACGTATTTTAATATGCAGCGTCTGTACAGCGAACAAATAACAACCGAACTATTTCAAAATCGGCAGATGCTGTTTGTATCCGGCCCACGGCAGGTCGGTAAAACAACATTAGCCAAACAGTTATGCCAAGAGCATAACGGCCATTACCTTAATTGGGACGATGTCAACCACCGTCAGCTGATTCTGTCTGGAACCAATGCCTTGGTATCGGCGCTTGGCCTGGATCAATTGCGCACACAAAAACCTTTAATCATTTTTGATGAGTTACACAAATTTCGCCACTGGAAGGATTTTTTAAAAGGTTTTTACGATCGATATGAACAACAGGTGCATATCCTTGTGACGGGTAGCGCACGATTAGATATCTTTAAAAAAGGCGGCGACAGCTTAATGGGCCGCTATTTTCACTTACACATGCATCCATTGACTATCCGTGAGGTCAGTGGTCAGCCGATTGACAGCGAACAACTCATTCAGCCACCACACCCAATAGCTGCTGACAAATTTGCTCAGTTGTATCAGTTTGGCGGATTTCCGGAACCTTTTATCAAAGCCAATCCCCGTTTCAGTCTGCGCTGGCACAATTTACGCTCAAAACAGTTAATTCAGGAAGATATTCGTGACGGTTCAAACGTGCAGGAATTGGCACAATTGGAAGTGCTTAGTCGCTTGCTGAGTGCTCAGGCAGGGCAGGTAACACGCTATGTAACTCTGGCAACCCAGATTCGGGTGTCGGTTGATACCATTCGTCGTTGGCTCGATACCTTGGAAAGTTTTTATTTTTGTTTTCGCATACGCCCCTGGAGCGCCAATATTGCAAGTTCGCTGCGTAAAGAACCTAAAACGTATCTATGGGACTGGTCGCTGATAGACGACAGCGGTATGCGGGCTGAAAATTTTATTGCCAGCCATTTACTCAAAGCCGTGCATTGGTGGAATGATTTAGGTATGGGCGACTTTGGGCTGTATTACCTTCGTACAAAAGATCAGAAAGAGGTAGATTTTTTGGTGAGTAAAAATGGTAGTCCCTGGTTTTTGGTCGAAGTTAAATCATCAGACAGTGCTGGACTCAATCCCAACCTGGCTTGGTTTCAGGATAAAACCGGCGCCGAACATGCTTTTCAAGTTTGCCTGAATATGCCGTTTGTTGCAGCTGATTGCTTTTCTGTGAAAACCCCTATAAAAGTGCCTGCTCAAACGCTTTTGTCTCAGTTGATTTAATAACTGTATGCAGTGGTTCTATCGGGCGCATAGTAAGTAACTAACACTTTTAACTAGGAGGTGCGGTGTGAGATGCACAGGCCGAACCCAGCATTCTACGTGGTGGGAAATGTCAGGGTGTGGATTGATTTTTAAAGGCTTTTTTGTGGCTTCTGGTGGGAAATAACGCACTTAAGTAATTGATTGTTAAGTGTGTTTAATTGGATTGTGATTCCGGTTGTCGTGGGTTCGAGCCCCATCGTTCACCCCATTAAATCAAGTAGTTATAAATCCAGCTGCTTTCTGCTTTACCTTTTGCTTTGTAAATGTAACCAGTTTGTAACCGCATTTTCTGAATGCCACTTGCAACTCACTAACATTTAGCTGAAATAAAAACACCCGCAACACTTGCCAACATTTCAGGCACAAAAAAGCCGGTGTTACCCGGCCTTAATTAAACATCTTCATTGTTTAGTGTTTTGTTTAGTGTTTTGTTTAGTCCTACTTTGTTTAGTGTTTTGTTTAGCTCTGCTTTGCCTTTCACCCACGCGACCGATTAACACAACGCTCAGACCACATCCCCCCGCGCGGTTCCTGTACTCATTTAAGGCATAATCTATTCATTAGCTTGTTAGTGTGCCAACTCTCTATAAACAACGCGTGGTAAGACTTATAGGCAGGCATGATTAATGCTATAGGTGCTGTCAATGAATGAGAAATAATCGACTGAACCACCGCGCACAAAAAAGCCGGTGTTACCCGGCCTTAATTTTTTTCATTAATCGTTCCTATCTATTATTGCTGGGGGATTGGTTGAATATGGATTGTTTGGTGAGTCATTACTATATTTGCTCCCATATTGTCCGTATGGATTGTTGATAGAGTCGGCACTGTACTTGCTGCCATAGCGTCCGTATGGATTGTTTGTTGAATCGGCATCGTACTGGCTACCGCCAAGTTTCCCCAAATATTTACCATTTTGCGAGTCATAGATGCTCGGTGAATCCGCCAAGCATGTAGATGTTGTTAATATCACAACGCTTAATAGTATTAATTTTTTCATTTCGTTTTCCTGTTTATGCAGCGTCCCTGCGTGGTAGCCTTAAGAATAATCACTCAAAGCTCAAGTTATCCACCGATTAATTATGACTGTCAAACACTAAATTTCATTCTCGTTGCCATCTTCATCAACCGTAAAATAAGTTATTGGCATTGTTTACCCTTGTAGTTTCTTTACTTCCAGCA
Organism: Methylobacter sp.; assembly: GCA_036741905.1. Classification (GTDB taxonomy): domain Bacteria; phylum Pseudomonadota; class Gammaproteobacteria; order Methylococcales; family Methylomonadaceae; genus Methylobacter_A. The sequence goes on from DAINRH010000001.1 coordinate 123,962, forward strand.
CTCCACCAACACCGTCCATTTGCGCGCTTCATCGGCAATATCTGCATTGCTCTTTTCATGCGAGAAAAACCCGCCTCCGGTTTTGTACAACACATTGTTGGTGTCAAGGAAGGCTCTAACGGTTTGTCCGTTGACTGCAAAATTCACGTTTTGCCCGACTTGTCCGGTAGCCTTTGCCATCTTGCCATCATCAAGCTTCATCGACACTAAGCCCACCACATTGCCCTTTTTATCCATCACCGGACTGCCGCTAGAGCCGGGTTGAATCGGCGCGGTAATTTGAAGCTGGTTGGTGTTATTGCCCAGCCCGGTAAGTGCGCTAAGAGTGCCGGGCGTGAGGTTGCCGCCTGATGAAAGCACAAAATTAAGCGGATAGCCAAACACGATAATATCTTCGCCTTGCCGCAGCTTGCCGGGGTCTGGGTTCAGTTTGGCAATATCATCGCTCTTGCCCGGCAGTTGCAATAACGCAAGGTCATTCACGCTGTCGGAAGTGATGACTTTGGCGACACCCTCGCGTCCAGCGACTTTAACTTCGGTGCAACCATTGATGACGTGGTGATTGGTTAGTGCATGACCATCGATACTGACTGCGAAAGCTGTGCCAGCCATCTGTTTGCTTGGCTTGGCATTCGGTAAATCAATATTAAGAGGATTCGCTTTTAGAGTTAAATTACCCCCTTTTTTCCAATTTGAGGCTAGTCGCTGTCCTTCTATGAGCTCAATCTTACTCAAACTTTTTTCAACAATATCACGGTAAGATTTTGCCTCTGTAAAATCTTGTGCCGCAGCTAAATTAAGCCAAGCATAAGCGATAACCCTATCTTTATTTACACCATCACCTTTGAAATACATTTTCCCAAGATAGAATTGTGCTCGATCAATACCCTGTTCAGCTGCTTTTTGATACCATTCGGCTACTTTGGCAGTATCTTTAGGCACCCCATCACCATTGTCATACATCCACCCCAAGTTATATTGCGCCTCAGCCATTCCTTGTGCCGCTGCTTTTTGAAACCATTCTGCTGATTTGGCTAAATCTTTAGGCACTCCCTTTGCTTCGAAATACATCACGCCGAGGTTGAATTGCGCATTAGCATACCCCTGTGCCGCCGCTTTTTGATACCACTCCACCGCCTTAACAGCATCTTTGGGTACCCCATCACCTGTGGCATACATCTCGCCGAGGTTGAATTGCGCATCATCATGCCCTTGCTCCGCCGCTTTTTGGTACCACTCCGCTGCTTTGGAATCATCTTTTGGTACGCCATCACCATTGGCATACATGCCACCGATTTTGTAATACGAATCAGCATCCCCCTGTGCAGCAGCTTTTAGAAACCACTCTAACGCCTTAACAGCATCCTTGGGTACACCCTCGCCATTGAGATATATATAGCCGAGATAATTTTGCGCTTTAGCAAGTCCCTGCGCAGCAGCTCTTTGAAACCAATCTACCGCTTTGACAGCATCCACGGGCACACCCCCTCCCATGCTATACATAGAGCCGAGTTGGTATTGCGCATCGGCATCCCCCGCTTCTGCTTCCCTCTGTAACTTCGCAAACGACTCTTCTGGCGAAGGCTCTTTCGCCGGTGTAGATGTCACCCCAGTTTGGCTATTGACTCCAGTAGCTTTTTCATCGCACCCCAACATTGGCAACAACAATATAACCAGTACCGCAATATCAGAAAATTTCATCAATACCTCTTAAAAATGGATTCAATGCACTTGTGTTTATAACTTAACGCACCTGACTATCAGGTGTTTCCGTCTTTAAATTTTCGACGTTTCAACCAAAGCTTAGTCGCACCCGACTAGAAGCAGTTTTTTCGTGAGTGTCACATCTTGCCTCTACACTCCAAAGCCGGTTCGATTGTCACCTGCTTAAGATGTTAGGTCAACCAAAGGAATAACTGGGGGCAGAGTAACTTTCACCCACACGCGCGGGGAGCAAATGGCTCTATCCCCTGTAACCTTTCCTGTAACCATATTTCACCCATACGCGCTTGGGATAACTGCTTAACCTTTGCATCAAAACAAAAAACAAATTAAAACGGTTTGAATGTTAACTTTTATCAACTTGCATGACTTCGCTTTTTCTTAGGGCAAAACCCTTTCATTGCCGACCTTTTTTTCCTTCCTCGGTCTTTGCTCCGGTACTGCATCCTCCATGCCATTTGCAGCGGCCATTGGCATAAATCGCCCTTTGCTTACAAGGTGTTCCGGCTCTGGTTTTAGCGCCACATTGCAAACCAATTAAATCAGCCGGGATAGGTTCAGTCTTTGGTGGTGGGTATTGATAACCACTTTTTCCCCATTCATCAAAGGTTGCGTTGTTTCTTTGGTAATAGTCTTTAAGTCGTTTCCGTTGTTCTAATGTACTCATCAATTTAATCCTGATTGGTTTCATAACCTCGCCATAACCTCGCCATTTTATGACTTCGCTTGTATTTAATTAATGAGGTCTAGCTATGCCGTCGGCGCGTTGTAAAAAATAACTGAGCGTCTCCGCGTCTGCCTTGCATCGATCGATAGTTTCATCAATCTTAGATTCAACTCATAAGTGCAATCGCCACAGATCGGACAAGAAAAAGGTTA
>DAINRH010000002.1:0-52016 GCA_036741905.1 Methylobacter sp.
AGACAAAGTTGAAATGGCGTGAAAAATCAACACCGTTCCGTAGCTGTATTTTTTATAAAGACCGCACACAAATAACAGCAGAACGGTGAGTTCAACCGTCGCGAGTGTATACATAAGCTCATGCCCAAAACCTGGGAGAAAATAAAACTTTTCATAGACTTTTGCGGCATGGTCGGGATTGACGAATTTATCCAGTGTCCACATGAACATGACTAAAAACACACTCAGTCTTAATAACACCAGCGACAGTTCTAATTTTTGCTTTTGATTAATCATCTGCTATTGCTCTGCCCAAAATAGCACCCTGTTGCATTAAATTCGCTAAAGTTGCAACGCCAAAGGCAAATAGCGTGGATGGTTCAGGATGCTGTAATTCGGCGGCGATTTGCTGTATTGCTTCGCCGACGGTGTAGGTATCATCAGTATCTTGCAAAATCTCGACTAACCGTGCAGTTGCAGGGTTTAATTCAATAAACTGCACGGCATCATCCTTGTCCCGAAACCCTAAAATATGCGTGGCCTGTTCCGGGGGAGTAGTCGCTTGGTAGTTTTCATTAATGCACTGTACAGGATAGGCATAATTTAGTAATTGCAAGACAGGCGCAAAAACGGGGCGGCATGCCAGCCAATCATTAACCGCACTCTCGTACTGAACAACGGGGTCGACATCTGTAATCGCCAATATCAGCTCTACCCATTCGAAATGCGCCAATTCCAGCAAATACGGCAGTCCGGTATGGTTGACCCATCCGGTCTGCAAATACCGGATAAATTCATCGGGGATTTGCCGGTAATAAGGCGACAGGCAACGATGTTCGGCGATAAACTCTTTCAGCAGTCGCAGCCAATCCGTTTCACCTAAAATTGAGTGAGTAACTGGGAAACATGTTGTTAGGCTGTCGTTGAATTTGTTGAATAGCAAATCGGTGTAGAGCGCCACGCCTTGTGGGGCAAAACCTGTCGGCAAAGGCAGTTGCCCAGGGTTGCGCAAATGCGCTAAAAATTGCCGCTGCACGGCTTGAAAGGCCATCATGTTCTTGCTCCAACGGCTTGCATCAAGGCAGCAGGTAGGGCAATGCAGGGAGCCGTTGCCGAGATAGAATCGCGACCTGAACGGCGATCGAGAGCACTGCCGGAGCTATAACGGTAATACTGTTGCAAATCGGCGATATGTTCGACTTCCACCACCAAATCCGCTAACGGCGGTATATTAAAATCCCGCTCCAATAAGGTCGGAAACACGCCGAAAGTCTGATAGGCAACTTCTAATAATTGCCAAACCGGATCACAAGCCGCTTGTCCGTGCGTGTCGATAATGACCCCTGATTTATCCAAGTCATGCCCAGCCATATGCCCATAAACAATGCGTTCACCGCATAAGCCTTTTAAAAAGGCGGTCGCATCGTAACCATGATTAAGGCTATTAACGTAAATGTTGTTTACGTCCAAATGAAACAGGCAATCGGCTTCTGTCAACACGGCATTGATGAACGTCAATTCATCCATTTCCGCTAACGGCGGTGTCACGTAATAAGAGGCATTTTCCAGCGCAATCGGACGCTCAAGAATATCTTGCGCAATATAAACCCTTTCTGCAACATGACGCACCGACTCCTCGGTAAAGGGGATAGGATAAAGGTCGTAATGATGGCCTTCATCGCTGCAAAAACTTAAGTGCTCGGTGTACAGCGCAAAATCATGCTCATCGAGAAACGCTTTCATCCGTTGCAAAAATGCTATATCCAGCGGTGCCGGGCCGCCAATGGATAAGGAAAGGCCATGCGCTACGAAGCGATGTCGCTCCGTGTAGGCACGAAAAGCCTTGCCCAACCGGCCGCCAATATCGATCCAGTTTTCAGGCGATACTTCAAAAAATTTAATGGCATCGGGAACGCCAGACTCCAGAGCCGGTAACAACTCCCGGCGTAGCCCTAAGCCCGCACCACTGATAGCAAATGTGTTCATTTGTGTCCCTTCAGCGGTTTAAAACCAGTGTAAAACCCAATGGGCGATTGCCGCCAAAGCAAGTAGCATCATACCGCCCATCATCATTTTTTCATGAATACATAGGCCTTTTTTGGCACTGCATTGACCATTCAGATTGCACATGAGAGACATAATTTTTTCCTTATCTAGGTTTTTTAATAGTGGTAAGCCGCCAGAGAAAAATAATCGGGCGGCTTGATAGAGGTATTACATTTTGCCGCTACAACCGCCTTCTTTCATTTTTTCTTCTGACTTAGCTGCACCGCTACAGCCGCCTTCTTTCATTTTATTTTTGTTAGCGCCGCATTTACCTTCACCGCACTTGCCTTCTTTCACTTTGCTGGCGCTGCAACCGCCTTCAGGCATTTTCGCGTCAGCTTCAGCAACGACTTGCGAACCACTGATTGTTTGCATGCCGAACGGGTTTTCTTGCGCGTTAACCAATGGGCTGGCGGTTAATGCAGTAGCCATTGCACCGCCAAGAGTCAGCGCTAAGGTTTTTTTGTTCATATTGTTAAGCCTCGTAGTTTGAATGGATAGACGAATAGGAATGCATAGCTGCCTTCCTGAGTTATCAGTCGGAACAAGTGCGATTTTGTTACAAATTATTTTAAATTTTTTTCGAGTAATAAAGATCCGAGGTTTACGCCTAGTACAACACGCCGCTAATTTATAGGATAATGTAGCCTCCTGTTTTTTACTGATATACAAATAGCACGCCCCGTTACACCAATCGACCTATCCACAGAACAAAACGAAATTTTAACCGACATCAGTCACAGCCGGGAATTACCCCATAGCACAGTACAGCGCACGCAAATTGTTTTAGCCGCCGCCTCCGGGCAAGGCAACAAGACCATTGGTGAAGCGCTTAACCTGTACCCGGAAACGGTAGCCTTGTGGCGAAATCGCTGGCTAACCGAACAACCAGAGCTCGACAAAGCAGCGGGTAAACGCAAGCCCCTGTTTAATACGATTTGTTCCATCTTGGCCGATTCGCCTCGGCCCGGAAGCCCTTGTACCTTCACGGCAGAACAAGTCTGCCAAATTATTGCGGTCGCTTGCGAAACGCCTCCGACACCGTTAACGCATTGGACACGTAATGACTGGGTCCGTGCCGTTATCGCTCGCGGTATCGTGGACACCATCTCCGCCAGCACGATAGGCTGCATTCTAAAAGAAGGCGATCTCAAACCTCATCGCTCCCGATACTGACTGAATCATACGGTAGAAGACGAAGCCTTGTTTCGGCAAGAGGTCAGAACGGTTTGTAAACTGTATCATCAAGCCGAAGACTTGCAGGATTGTCAAAGTATGACGCAGGCACTGAAGGAATTGCAGGATGAAGGTATGGCCTTGACGCCTGAAATGTTACGAGCGTTGAGTCCGTATCGGCAACATCCCAGTCGATTCGGCATGTATGAGTTACGGGATCGTGAGGCAGAGCCGATAAACTATGATGTGCGGCTTGATCTGGTGAGCAACGAAGGCCAAATGGAGTTAGCGTAGACGCTAATGCCCGTTTTAGCACGAATCCTTACGGTCACCCTAGAATGCAAGCCTGTCGCAGTTACTTATATTTTGAGTTTCACTGCCAACCCAATTTAAAATTTATTTTTTCGCAACAGCTCCAATAGCTGCCTAACAAAATCCGCTTCAGGAACCGTTTTTTGACAATACACAACGGTTAACACAACCTACACCGCTCCTAAGCTAAGCACGCTCGATTATTCTGGAAAAATCATTTCGTCCACGAAACATACTGATTTTAGGATTATCCATTAATTATTAAGCACCAATTGCCGGTTAATATCGTCTAAATCTATTTCCGACACAACGCCGGATGCCGCTTTTAAGCGAATGATATTCACCAAATAATTGTAACGCGCTTGCAGCAAATCGCGCTTGGCGCCAAAAAACTGTTGTTGCGCATTCAGCACATCCACACTCGTGCGTACGCCGACTTCATAGCCTACTTTGGTCGAATCCACTTGGCTTTGGCTGCTGCTTAAGGCTTGTTCGTAGGCTTTAACCTGGGCAATGCTGGTGTTCAAGTTCAAATAAGCACTCTGCGTGTCCAGCTTCATTTGACTGCGCGCAATTTCAAGATCATCCTGCGCTTTTTGCTTATTAAACAGCGCTTGTCGGACACGCGAACTGGCGGCGCCGCCTTGATACAGGGGCAGTTGTAACTGCACGCCTATCGTACCGTTCTTCAGATCGCTGCCGAAACCATAATAACCGCCGTTTGCATAACTGTCGTTATAGCTCGCGACTGCATCCAAGGTAGGCAAATGGCCTGCATTGGCGCGCTCCATTTCTTGTTCCGACAGCTTAACGGCATCCTGATGGATTTGTATGTTCAAATCGTTCTCCGCTGCGACTTCCAGCCATGTGTCCATGCTTTGTTCCAAGGCATTTGTTTTAATGTCCGCTTTTACGGTTGCCAATTTTTGGGGAATGTCTCCAGTCATCGCCTGAACGGCGCGTTGGGCGATTTGATGTTCGTTAACGGCGGCTATTTCTTGTGCCACGATTAAATCGTAACGGGCTTGCGCTTCGTTTACATCGGTAATCGTGGTCGTGCCTGCATCAAAATTCGCTTTGGATTGTTCCATTTGGCTCAAAATAGCGGCTTTTTGCGCACCGATCAGGTCCAATTTATCTTGCGCGAGCAGTACATCGAAATAGGCCCGTGCGGTACGTGAAATCAAAGCTTGCTGCGTTAAATAGAGCTGCTTATCGGCCTGGCTCACTTGCGTTTTAGCCTGCTCCATCTCCACCATGTTTTGTTTGCGATAGAGCGGCTGACGCGCTTCAATGCCATACTGATAACCTTCAAACGCTTGCACGCCGCCTTTAAAGGGGACTCCCGCGCCGGTATACGCAATATCCGTGCGCGAGACCTGCGCTCCGGCGTTAAAATTAACGACAGGCCGGTACAAGGCTTTACCTTGCTGAATGATTTCCTGAGCGGCCTGGTTGGCATTCAACGCTGACGCCAAGGTGGGGTCATGCGCCAATGCCTGATGATAAATATCCATCAAGGATTGCGCTTTGTCTTCGGCATAACCGACGGAAGCCCACGCCATCGTTATGCAAATCAGTGAAATAACAAGGATCAATTTTTTTAGCATGTCGGTAAAAGCTTTTGGTTAAGACGCTAGTCGTTATTTGCGGTTGCTGGATGGACATAGCTTGTCCAGCAACCGCAAATGGATTTTAAATGGCCACTCTAAACCAGGCGGCATACAGCGCGGGTAAAAACAGCACGGTCAGCAACGTGGCGACCGCCAGTCCGCCCATAATGGCAACCGCCATGGGGCCAAAAAATACGCTGGCGGTAAGCGGTATCATCGCTAAAATCGCAGCGGCGGCGGTAAGCATGATGGGCCTGAATCGGCGTATGGTCGATTCGACCACCGCTTGCCAAGGCTCCAGGCCTGATGCGCGATCCTGATCAATCTGATCGACCAAAATCACCGAGTTGCGCATAATCATGCCGGACAGCGCAATAGTGCCCAGCATAGCGACAAAGCCGAACGGCTTATCAAAGAGCAACAAGGCGATGGTTACGCCGATTAATCCTAAAGGCGCAGTCAAAAGCACTAAAAATACCCGAGAAAAACTTTGCAGTTGCACCATCAATATCGTCAATACCGCAATTAAAAACAGCGGCAAGCCTGCTGCCACCGATGCGCCGCCCTTAGCCGACTCTTCAATGGCCCCGCCCGTTTCCAAACCGACGCCTAGCGGCAAACCGGCTTTAATTGCCGTTAGTTGAGCGTCTATTTGTTGCGACACCACAGCAGCTTGTAAATCGCCTTGTAAATTAGCGCGCACAATAATCGAAGGCTCGCGATTGCGCCGCCAGATAACGCCTTCTTCAAATGCTGAAGTCAATGTCGCGATTTGTGATAACGGTACGCCCCCTGACGGCGTGTTAATCATTAAGTCAGGTAAATGCGACAAGCGCGTGCGTTCAATTTCCGAACCGCGTGCAACCAAATCGATGCGCTCATTGCCTTCCCTGAACTCTGTGATGACCAGTTCTTGCATGGCGCCGTTAAGCACATTGGCAATATCTACGCTACTGATGCCTAATAAACGCGCTTTTGCCTGATCGACTTCGACATGAACGACTTTGCTGGGCTCCTCCCAATTAAGTTGCACATTGATCAGGTTGCGATGGGTACGCATCACCTCGGCAATCTGGCGTGCAATGTCGCGGATTTGCGTGATGTTGGCGCCGGACACCCTGAATTGCACGGGGAAGCCCACCGGCGGACCATTTTCCAGGCGCAGCACGGAGGCGCGCAAGGCCGGAAAATCCTGTTCAAACAAGGCCAGTAAATCTTTACGCAAGGCCTCGCGCGCGGCCAAGGTTTTAGTCAGAACGACAAACTGTCCAAATCCGCGATGCGGTAATTGAATATCCAGCGGCAGATAAAAACGCGGTGCGCCGGTGCCGATATAGGCAACAAAGTTTTCTATGCCGCCATGTTGTTGAGTCCAAGTCTGTAACCACTGCTCCAGTTTTCCAGCCTGTGCATCGGTAGCGGCATAAGACGCGCCTTCGGTCATGCGCAAGTCGACGATCAACTCCAGCCGGGTCGAATCGGGAAAGAACTGCTGTTGCACTTTACCAAAGCCGACTATAGACAGGACAAATAACGCCAGGGTAATGGCAATGACGGTTTTACGATAGCGTACGCAAGCCGTAACGACGGCTCGAAACGCTTGATAAAACGGTGTGTTATAAATGTCGTGATGATGAGTGTCGTCGGTTTTGTCGGCCAAGTTAAACCGGTTTTTCAGCCAGCGGGCGATTTTTGATGGCTGCGGCACATGGGCATAATCGGGTAACAGGTGGTAACCCAAGAAAGGCACCAATATGACGGCGGCAAACCATGAAATCACCAAGGCAATCGCCGAGACCTGAAAAATGGATCGCGTATATTCGCCGGTAGATGACGCAGCCGTCGCAATCGGCAAGAATCCGGCCACGGTGACCAAAGTGCCGGTGAGCATCGGCATGGCTGTTGAGGTGTAGGCAAACGATGCCGCTTTTACCCTGTTCCAGCCTTGTTCCATCTTGGAGGACATCATTTCCACCGCAATAATGGCGTCATCCACCAATAAGCCCAAGGCTAAAATCAAAGCTCCCAGTGAGATTTTATGTAGCCCAATATCAGCGAGATACATCGCCAAAAACGTGCTCGCCAACACCACCGGAATAGTAATGGCGACCACGATACCGCTACGCCATCCCAATGAAATCAGGCTTACGCTGAGCACTATCACCAAAGCCTCCACCAGCGACTTTACAAAGTCGTTAACGGAATGGGCGACAATTTTCGGCTGTAAAGTGACGGCATCCAGGGCTAAACCTACCGGTAATTGCGGTTGAATTTGTGCGATGACTTTATCCAGCGCATCGCCCAATCCGATGACATCGCCGCCCTCCTTCATGCTGACGCCCAACAGTAAACTGTCTTTACCTTGAAAGCGTACACGGTCATGCGGCGGGTCTTCATAGCCGCGATAAATCCGCGCAACATCGCCCAAGCGAAAATCCTGATTATTGGCGCGCAGCCGCAATTCGCGCAAATCGTCTAATTTGCTGTAACGGCCGGATACCTCAATGCGTATGCGCTCATCAGCGGAATCAAAGGTGCCGCCGCGCACCACGGTATTTTGCGCCTGTAAAATACCGATCAGCGTGTTGGTGTTGATGCCTATCGTCACCAATTTGGCGTTTGAAATCTCAATAAATATGCGTTGCTTCTGCTCGCCAAAAAATTCAACTTTTTCGACATCATCAACTTTTAGCAACTCAGTTCTAATCAGCTCGGCCTGCTTTTTAAGCGCCGCATAATCAAAACCATCGCCGGTCAACGCGTACATACTGCCGTACACGTCGCTGAACTCATCGTTGAAGGTCAGGCTTTCGATGTTTTGCGGCAAGGTATTGCGTATGTCGGCGACCTTTTTACGCACCTGATACCACACTTCCGGTATATCTTTGGACAAGGTATTATCCTTGGCAATAATGAAAATCATCGACTCGCCGGGGCGTGAAAAGCTGGTCGAATAGTCCAGATGCGGGACTTCCTGAATTTTCTTTTCCAGTTTGTCGGTAATTTGTTGTTCCACTTCTTGCGCGCTGGCGCCCGGCCAAGTGGCATGCACCAACATGACCTTGAACGTAAAAGGCGGGTCTTCAGATTGACCTAATTGGGTATAGGTAAATAATCCGGCGATAGTCAGCACCAACATCAAGTACAAAACTAGCGTTTGATGGTTTAGCGCCCAATCGGACAAATTAAAACGTGAATTTAAGCCTGATTTTTTCAGTGATCGTTCATTTGTTGCACTCATGGCGCCGCCTCAATCGCAATCACAGGTTTTACCGGTTGATTTTTGACGAGGGTATGTACGCCGGCAATGGCGATTTTATCCCCCGCTTGTAGGCCGTCGGCAATCAATACGCCGTCTTCCCTAAATAAACCTGCGACAACCACCTCGCGCGGCTGCGCTCTATCCGCATCAATCACCCACACTATTTTCTTGCCGTCGAGTTCAGTTAAGGCGCTGTTGGGTATCAGAAATTCCGCTGTCTGTTGTTCATTCGGCTGAGTGAATTTGACGCCTGCGGTCATACCCAGTTTTACCGATTCATCTGCATCTCTAATGGTCACGCGCACATTAAAGATACGGGTGACTGAATCTGCTGCCGGGGCAATTTCACGAACCACACCGGTGTACGATTTTTGCCGATCCGCCCACATTTTCAGGGTGACTGCGGCATTCAGCCTGACTTCCGCCATGCGCGACTCGGGTACGTCAACCAATACGTCAGTTTCTTTGGTACCGGCAATTTTCACCACCACCTCCCCCGCCTCAATGACTTGCCCAGGCTCGGCATGAATCATAGTCACCACGCCGTCTCGATCGGCGGTCAATGTAGTATATTGGGTTTGATTACCCGATATGTTCGCCTGTGCTTTTATTTGCGCCAGTCGTGCGCCGGCCTTTTTAAGTTCGGCTTCCCGAATATCCAACGCGGAGGCTGAAATAAATTTTTTGGCAAACAATTGGCGTTGACGCATCGCTTCAGCCGCCGCAAGCGCATGGTCGGCTTCCGCTGCATGCACATCTGCCAGCGCTGCCGTCGCGCTTAAATGGGCGTCTGAAGCATCCAGTCGCGCTATTATCTGACCTTTTTTAACCAGCGTTCCCACTTCCACCTTGCGTTCAATGATTTTGCCGGCGATTCTAAAGCCTTGGTTGGACTCATAGCGAGGCCGCACTTCGCCAACCAAGGCCATAGGATTGGCGGCGGCTTTTGCGCCGACCACGCTAACCAAAGCCGGGCGGGGCGGTTGCGCTGGGGGGGCGGGCTTGTCGCATCCGGCCAGCAGTATTAACAATACCAAGGCAAAGAGTCGGTTTTTCATGTGTTCACATTCGTTTAGTTAAGATTTTCAGGATGTTGTAGTACGCCGCTTAAAATCGCGCGTTGCATTAAACGTAATCGTGTATCTATGTCTTCCCAATTTATCCAGGTCTCATGGCCTAGCGCAATTTCCAGCGAGCATACGCCATGCACACTGGCCCATAGCGTTTGGGCGATCAATTCAGAATCGGTGAGTTCTGCTTTAAATAAGTGCGCGTCAAAAGCGGCTTGCACTACTTGCTTTAACTGGGCATAAGCATCTTGTTCGGTATTGCCCTGCTGAATTTGCGTGATATCTAAATTACACGGCGTGCGCGGCGTCATAAACATCAGGCGGTAGTGGTTGGGATGGCTTAACGCAAATTGAGCATAGCCGTTACAGAAGGCTTGAATGCGCGCAATTAAATCGGGTAACTGCATAATGTCGCGCATGCCGCTGGCGAGCGCCAAGAAATCCTCATCGCATACCGCTTGTAGCAAGGCCTCTTTGTCGGAAAAGTAGTTATATAAAGTAGTGGCCGAATAATTGATCTTCTTTGCTATTTCACGCATGGAAACCGCTTCAATGCCGCGCTCTACAAACAGCGTACGCGCAGCATCCAGTATACTGGTACGTAATAATTCACGATCTTCGGGAGATTTAATTTTAGGTGGCATGGCAATTAGAAATATAAGTTAACGGTGTTAAGTTAACAGTGTAATTATTAAATGTAAAGGTTTTTTTCGCGTGCAAATAACGTGTTGTGCCATAGTGCTGCGTCATAAAAGCGTCGCGGATATTCGAATTGCAATGCCACAAAATCTGCGGTCGGCGCACCATAGCGCCCCGTGATACCCTCAAGTGCATCATCCAGTGCGGTCGCTGGCGTACCTGAATAAACGGGTAGGACATATCGATCGGAGCTTGTTGCCTCTGTCTCCATAAGCAGGCCGTGGCGGGAACGCACCGCGCCGCTTACATGGGTCGCCCGTGCTTCGGAGCGAAAGGTTCGGGACCAGGCATCCGCCATGAGTGCCACGGAAATTTCATCGAAACCGCCGTCAATCGGTATCTCTATGACCTCGCGTCGCCACACGGCGAGCCAATTGCCGGCTGCAACAAGCATGCGGCCTGCGGTTAGCGTAAACGAGGATGTGTCGTGATCAATCCCCCAGTTGCTCACGCCCAGCCGTTGCGCAGTAAGGTCGGCAGTGCGCCGACCCGCAATCGCTTCGACCAGCGCCAACGATGCCGGCATGGAAGCGCTGATACCGGCGGTCGTCATCACCTGTCCATCCATGACGAAACGGCGGTCATGCACCCATGTCGTACCGGGAAATGCTTCAGCAATTCCCTCCAAACCTGACCAGTGCGTGGTCGCCGCTTTGCCTTCGAGCAGACCTGCATGCGCGATAACCCGTGCGCCCTCACAAATCGACACCACGGCCGCGCCCTTTCCGGACTGGGCTTGCACCCAGTTGAGCAGTGCCGGATTTTCTGCTCTATCCATGGCAGGAACAATCAGAATATCGGCTCCGTTCGGGGTTGATTCGTCGAATTGCGCTGTCGTCATATCCGTGCGTATCTGCAACGCAGGGATCAGCTTAACCGTGCCCGGTTCAGTGGAAACCGTTACCACATCTGCTGCGCCAGATTCTTTCAAGACCCCGTAAGGGATTACAAAATCCGTGGTTTCTGTGCCGGCATTGTCGGCAAGTATGACGACCAGCGGACGTACACGTCGGTCTTTCGGAGCAGGAAGGGTGAGCGAGTTCTCCGTCAGTGCCGCGATGTTATCGGCGCCCAGGCACGCTCGCGTGTAATACGCTGACGCTGAAAGCAGCGCTATCGCGAAACCGGTAGTTTTTATCAAAGCGGAACACTTCATTTGTTTTCCTCAATCATTGATTTGCGTACGGCGAAATCTATTCGCCCGTTAAAACGCGAGGATCGTAACCGACAACGCCACGACCGGAATCTATGCTGCTGTTTGCGTCCCATTACCGCCTTCTGGCACGCTCGAATGCATGGATAAATCGGCCCTCTTGGGTGCCCTGTTAAAGCGCATTCGCAATGACTCTTGAATGCCGCAAAAGATAGGCGAGATATACGGCGGCCGCCACATCGTAGGCAAGGCAAAACATTGGCCACCACATAGGAACGCCAGGGTTGGAAATGAAGTGGCCGTGAAAGAAATCAAATAGGCCATGCATTAACAACGCAGCAACGACAAACCACAAATTGCGTTTGAAGCCAAGAACGGTGGCACCCAGAAAGACAGTCATAACGGCTGACTCGCTAAGGACAGCCTGAACCGAGCCGCCCATCACCGCAAATAAACCGTAGTAGGATGCAATCACTGCCAACACCGTTGGGTAGAAGCTACGTTCTTTGTCGAAGCCGACGCATGTAGCGAACAACGAAACAACTAAGGCGATGACAAGACCTGCGAGATAGTCCATTTAGACTCCTAATTTCTAATGTTTAAACTTAGCGGCCACCGACGGCGAGCCGCTGTAACGAAAGGTGATGCGTCTTCCGGATGACGCTCTCGGAAGCGCTCCAAGAGACAAGCAGCGCCGCCTGTTGACCGCCGGGTTATGTCTTAAGTGCCTGAATATAAGTTTCCAGCTCTTGTTTAAAGCCGGAGTGCAGGCTTTGCCTGCTTTGCAAGCAGAGCTTGCACTCCAAAATACCCGAAAACTTTAGCTCGATTACTTATAGCCATCTCGGAACGGACTGATTGTAAGCGGCGAATTCTTTGCCGAACTTTAAAGACAGCGCTCTTTCCTCGGGTGAAATTTGAAAGCGATTCATATAGATAACAAACGCCGGCAAGAGGATAAATCCCAAGGCATGCGCAAGAAAAAATGCCCAGCCGCCTAGCAAAAATAAGAAGCCGACATACATGGGGTTACGGCTAAAACGATAGATGCCCGACCTAACCAAGATAGAAGCAGCGCCCGGCTGCATTGGATTAACCGTTGTTCCAGCGCCACGAAATGCAACTACGCCGACAAGAACGAAGACCATGCCAATACCGCACAGTGCGATTGATATGACAAGACGCGCGGGTATGGCGAAGGAAATAACCGGAAACTGCACTGATGCAAGCCACATTACGCCTGCAAAAAAAAGTGACAAAGCGACGGGTGGAATTCTGAGTTCAAGAGCGTTCATGAGATGAAGATTCCGGCTGATGTAAAAACACAGGGTTAACGTGCATGCTCAAAGCATTACGAATGAATGTTTGCCATGTTTCATTGGGCGCCCAAATCTCCTGCATTGGATGGACTGACGCTTCCTCACTCTCCAGGAGACATAATCTCCGGTAGAGGTAGATAAAAACCGATACCCGCATGTTTTTTGCACAATGCACCCAAACATTGCGCCCTTCGAAGGCCTTGAGCGTGCCGAAGAACTGCGTTAGCCGATGAAGCTCAGGTTGCTCCCATTCCACAGGAATATGAATATAGGCAATTCCCTGCCGTGTAACAAAGTCCGCCTCCCCGGATAAGGCGTTTGATGACGTTGGGAGAGCTAAATTGACAACAGCTTCTATTCCAAGCTCAGGCAAACTTGCAATGTCCTTCTCGGATAATTGGCCGGAAGTCCAGAGCCGGTCGAATACTTGATGAATGTTTTCAGCGTCCATGAATGGTATCTTGAGACTCATATCAGCTGCTCTGTCTAGTCCAGACACTGGTGCGCCCGATCAGCGAGATGCCGATAAATCCTCTGATTTCCAGTTTCCCATCAGCGGTAATTGTTGCTTTGCACTGATAAGTCTTGCCATTTTTTGGATCATAAATTTCGCCGTCATGCCATAGCGAGTCTTCACTATAAAACAGCCCCTGCAAAATTTCTTTTCCAACTACGGGATCGTTTTGTCTCTGCTCATCGGGATTATGGCGGTCAACTTTCAATTTCCCAGCGAATGACTTGTCGTCATCCAGCGGGAAGTTTGGTTCTTTAAGCCAAATGACTCTGCCGCAATAATTATTGTTTGCACAGTGATAAATTTCGACCTGCGAGTCACTGTCGGGCGTAACCCAGACGCCAAGCACTGCATCGCCCCGAGAATCGGCTACTGCCGCGCTACTCATCGCAAATGCAGCCAATATCTGAAGTACGGCAACCCAACGGATTTTCATATAAACCTCGCATAGTTACCCGCAGCGAAAACGCTTGGTTCTACGGTTTTTTGGCGGCCGCAGCTACAGTCCGAATCTTGACAGCGGGTGCAGCGACAGAGAACTTCATTGGCTTTATTCATGATATGTTTCCTTTCAAGTTGAGTTGATGAGGAGCCAGTCTACGGACTCACATCAGCTATGGCTTGAACGAAACGGCTATTCGCGTTGGAAACTGGAGGGAGCAATCCCGAACATGCGCTTGAAGGTCCGAGAAAAATGCGCGGAGTCGGCAAATCCGCCGGCGTGCGAGGCCTCGGTCAAGTTCTTGCCGGACGCTAATGCAGTCAGCGCGATTTCGATGCGCAGCCACAGCACGTAGGGTCGAAACCGCATGCCTGTTTGCTCGATGAACAGATGGCGAAAGCGATCCGGAGAAAGGCAAGCGGCATCGGCAATATCGGCGAGTAGAATCGTTTCGCCGATATGCTCGCGCAATAGTTCCACGGCATGTTCAATCCGCTTATCGAGCGCTACCACCGGAACCGTGTTGGTTGCGGCAAGCCTGGCAATCACGAAACGTGCGCAGGCGGCGAGTTCTGAATCCTTGGCGCCCCCCTTGTAGGCGGCGCCAAGGGCTGCAATTTCGAGTTCAAGCGATTCATAGGCAAGCTGCGAGATCCCCTCGCCGAGACATATCGGGTATAGCGCCCGTCCCTCGCGAGATTCGGGCTCAACAAAGATCATCGCAACAAACTCGCCGCGTGCTTCGAACGCATGAAGCTGGTGCATAGCGATGATAGCCGCGCGATAGGTATTCCAGTTTCCGGCGGGGCGTCGAAATCGCACCCCGCCTTCGGTGAACGACAACGTGATCTGGACAGCATGATGGGCATGAAAATCCGTGGGCTCCCCTGCTCGACCGATCCACAGGCTCCCTCCCCGCCAAAGTACGATGCGCCCGGTTCCTGTCGTCTTCATTTCATACTACTCGCTTCAGCATCGACAATGATTGCACACTGCCCATTCTTATGGGTTACCGAACGTCGACTCGCCCTATTTATCGCCGTCAACTGTATTCAGTTTCAACTAAAAATCCAGCGCCCTATTGTAATAACTGATGTTACGCGCGTATCTGATAAATAAAGCGTAGTCCACGAAAGGCACGAAAAGCACGAAAAACAAAGTGGGTATACAAAGGAGAACAAAGACGCAAAAAACAAAGCGCGTCCCTCTCCTGTCCGTCATGCCTGTATCAAGTCACATACCGGTCATGAACGTTGTCAAAAGGAATGTGGCTAAATGCTTGGCATTACATCGTTAACCGAGAAATAGACTGTTCTCTATTTTTTCGTGTCTTTCGTGCTTTTCGTGGACAATGCGTAACATCAGGTAATAACTGCTATTACCTGATTTTGGATTTTTCTTGCAATAAGGCCAATAATCGTTCGGTAAAACCCGTTTCAGGGACAGCTTTTACCGGGACATACCAATGCTGTTCGCCTGCAAAGCGCATGCACTTTACCGCATCCTTTTCTGTCATCAGCACCGGCTCGGAGTCTGAAAACGAGATGTCGCCAAGCTTGAATTTATAATGATCCGGAAAACTGTGCGTTTTACAACGCAATCCGGCTGACTCCAGCAGTTTAAAGAATCGGTCGGGATTGCCTATGCCCGCCAAGGCATGACAACCGGTTGCGTTGAATTCCCGCAACGTTTTTTGCTCGCCGGTAATTAGGTTGACGGCAATATTGCCGGTCATTTGCATCGAAAACTCATGGTCTTCCGCTTTTTCCCCATTTACGACGATAAAATCGACGCTCTGCAAACGTTCTATCGGTTCGCGCAGCGGCCCTGCCGGCAGGCAAAAGCTGTTACCGAAACGCCTTTCCCCGTCAATCACGGCAATTTCAATGTCCCGGTTCAGCGCGTAATGTTGCAGGCCGTCGTCGGATAAAACGACATTACAATCCGATTTTTCAAGCAGCAGTCTCGCTGCATCCGCCCTCAGCGGGCTAACGGCCATCGGACAGCCGGTTTGCTTTGAGATCAGCATGGCTTCGTCGCCGACCTGTTCCGCCGTGCTATCCGCACTGACCCATTGCGGCCAGACTTCGGCTTGCCCGCCGTAACCCCGGCTGATAATGCCGGGCTTTAAACCCTGGTTTTTAAGCAACTCGGCCAGCCAGATAATCAACGGCGTTTTGCCGGTGCCGCCCACGGTAATATTGCCAATCACGATAACCGGAACCGGCATCGTATGCTTTTTTAACACGCCGATACGGTACAAAAATTTCCTGAATTTAACGAAATCGCTGAATAAAAAACCCAACGGCGCAAGCCACACGCCGATAAACGGGTCTTTATACCAGATGTCCGTCAGCCATCGGGATAAGGTTTTTTTCATGGTTATTCGGCCGGATGCAGCGTGGCAAAGGTGATGCGGCTGAATCCCACTTGACCGGCAATATCAAGCGCAGTCATGACCGCCTTGTTGGGCGTTTTGTCATCGGCATTGATGATAAAAGGAATATCCTTTGAGCTTACCGCCAGTTTACTCAATTCCTGTTTCAAGCCGGCCCGGTTTTGATCGATTAGTCGATGGGACAAGCCGTCATCGCCGACCAGAGAGTAAATACCGTCTGCATCGATCATTAGAGAGATCGTTTTGGGATGCTCCTCGGCCGCCGACCCTTCGGCTTCGGGAAGCTTGATATTGACTTCGGTGTGTTGATTAAAAGATGTGGAGACCATGAAAAACAGCAACAATACAAACAGCACGTCGATCATCGAGATCAAGGTAATATCGACATTTTCCCTTTTTTTACGTTGAAACTTCATCAGGAATCTTTCCGATCTTCATGCAAAATATCAACCAGTTTTAATGCTTCCTCTTCCATGGTGACTACATATTCATCGACCAACCGTTCAAAATAGCGATGAAAAATCAGGCTGGGGATGGCCACGGTCAAACCCGCGGCCGTCGTAATCAGCGCAACCGAAATACCGCCTGCCAAAACGGCGGGATTGCCGGAGCCATGCTGCAAAAGCGAGGCGAAAATATCGATCATGCCGAATACGGTGCCTAATAAACCCAGTAATGGGCTGACTGCGGCAATCGTGCCCAAAGTATTAAGGAAGCGTTCCAGGTCATGCACGACTCTGCGGCCGGTTTCTTCGATGCATTCCTTCATGAATTTTCTGCCATGATGGCTGTTGGCAAGGCCTGCGGCTAAAATACAGCCGAGCGGCGAGCTGTTTCGCAAGTGCCGCAAGGACACATCATCCAGTTTTTTTTCGCGGGATAACCGCCATACCTGCGCGACCAGCTCAGGCGGCAAAATCTTCTTTCTACGCAAAGACCAAAAACGTTCCGCAATAATGCCCATGGCGCCAATGGAACTCAGTACGATCGGCAACATCATCCAGCCGCCGCTTTTTATGATTTCAAACACATTATTTCCCAAAAAATTTGTAGGTCGGGTTAAGTTAACCCGAGATTATTTTAACTCAAGACAGCGCTGTCTTGAGAACTTTCCCGTCCAACCCAGATGTAGACGATCGCAAAAGCAATACTACAAAAAACCGCCGCCATTGAATAGACGAACTCCGCGCCCAATGAGTCCCAATAATAACCGCTAAAGTAACTGCCCAGCATCCCGCCCAGACCAAAACCTAAGCTGGCGTAAAGCGCTTGGCCTTTACCCTGGTGCCGGTCGCCAAAATACTGATGAACCAAATGAATAGCGGCGACATGAACGCCGGCAAACGTTGCCGCATGCAATAGTTGGGCAAGAAGCAACAGCCAAAAATAATCGATGCACCAACCAATAATCAGCCAGCGAACGACCGACAACAAACTGCTGGCCAATAAAATCGCCCGCAGGGAAAAGCGCTTCAACACACGGCGCATGTAAATAAATAAAACGATCTCGGCAAAAACACCCAGCGCCCAAAGAAATCCGGTCAGGCTTGCCGAGTACTGATAGTGTTTCAGATAGATCGAATAAAAAACGTAATACGGTGCATGGGCGAACTGTAACAACATGCTAGCCAGCAGAAACGCCACCACTTCCGGTCTTTTTATGATTTGCAGGATACCGATGCCGGCCGTCTCATGATGGGTCGCCTGAGTCGCCGGCGTCATCAAGCTGACCAGCCAGATCAGCGTCATCCATGAGGTCACCACGGCCGGGATTATGGCGGGCGCCAGGACGTCCAATAGTCGGCCTACGCCCAGCACCGACACAATAAAACCGATAGATCCCCACAGCCTGATCCGGCTGTAGCGATGCGCTTGGTCTTTTAAATGGTATAGGGTTACCGCTTCGAACTGCGGCAACGTGGAGTTCCAAAAAATGCCAAAGGCAATCGTTATCCAAGCAAACCAGGAATAACCATGAACAATAATAAAACCGGCAAAGAGTAAAGCGGTTAAAAAAGAGGTGATGCGGATAATGCGCAGATTTTTCCCGGTATGATCGGCAATCCAGCCGCATAGCATGGGCGCGATAATCCTTGTGCCGCCCAGCAGCGCAAAAAGCTCGCCGATTTGAACAGGATTAAAGCCGCTATCTTTTAAATAGAGGCTCCAGTAAGGGAGAAAAGTCCCTACCGTGGCAAAATAAAAGAAGTAAAAGCCTGACAGGCGCCAGTATGGGATGGACATTTAAATTGCGAGCATGAAAAAAGTCATATTTTATCACGCTCCGTCGTGACCACCATCAAGTTAAGCGAGATGACTGAATGGATAATCAAGCTTGTTGCAATGTCGATAGGCAGACCCGTACCGGCAAAAAATCGCTCAGAAGAAATATTCTCGGCCTTTGACTGCGATCATATTACTAACTCCAATTCGACTTTCCATGCAGCCAACCTAGACTGATCGAGCATTGCGATGAATAAAATACTATGGACTTCGTAATGGGGTTCAGTCGATACAAGATTGTCTTGCTCATTCTGCAAATGTACAAGAACTTCATTCTGTGTGTACCTTGCTTGGCTGGTTTTTATCCGTCGTCGTTCGCGTTGAAGCAATACGCCTTGCTGCTTTGCATATTCCGCCTTGAACTCACGCGTCCAGCGTTTACTTAGATTAAGCAGCTTGTCGAGGTTAGCGACTTTTGCCGCGTCTGTCGGATTTATTGGCGCGCTGATTATTGAACGCTTTTGTAAATTGTAGTTCAGCCGAATATTACCGTTGGCGTGTCGCCGATAAGGATGAAACCAATCCGAAAAGCCACCCTGGACGTGAACGTCCTTAGTACCCTTGTTATCCGTGGAATTACACTCTCCACAGATAGGCAGCAAGTTATCGGCGCAAACGCTCAATATTGGGTAAACGCTCTTGGCAATCCAGTGATCTACTTCAATATCTTTAAGTTCGCCTCCGCACAGCACACAAACTTCTCTGGCGTCCGGATTCGGGTTCAGCCGGTGCGTGTCGCTAAATTCTTTGACAAACTGAGCGTACGTAACACCATCGTGAGTAACAGGAGAACCGTTCGCCGCATAAGGAAGACCGCTACGAAAGCCCTTCTCATAGAACGCCTCCATTAACTCTCTGAATGCTTGCCACTTCGCATCGGGAACAGCCGGACGGGCTATCGGCCAAGCAGGCGGATTGGGCTGAAACTGTCTCTCCAGATTGCTAACCACGGCAATCCAGTCATTCAAAAGCCCCTTGTCTGCCAGCGACATGTCCGCAACGGCCTGTGCTCTCAAAAGCAAAGGCTTCTCGGCAAGCTCGCGTTGCAAAAACGCCCAAAGCCAATCCGCCTCAATTTGCGTGGGAACGCGCGGAGGCATCAGATTGACTTTGACGATGTCAGCCGAACCGACATTTACGTCGCAAAGCCAAGCAGCCAGATGCTCTTGCAAGCGGCGACAGGCACGCAGGGCTGGAGTGCAAGCAATATGACGGATAGGCTTAAGCATGACCAACCCCCTTCCATTTATTCAACAGCGTACGCAACTCACTACGGTAGAAGCCGGAGCCCATACGGGCAATCAATTGTTCCAGTTGCAGGATGTCATCAGCAGTACCGCTGGCTAAGCTTAGCTTTTCCTCAATAAATTCTTGCGCCCGCTTACCGATGCTGTCTTCGGCGTCAAACACAGTCATCATCAGAGCACTGGGGTCAGTGGCGAAGGTTTGTTCAGACACCGAACGAATCACTGAACCGTCGGCGGTCTTCTGCATCATCACGATTTCATCATTAAACACATCGCTCAATACGATGGCCGAATGCGTGGAAATCAGCACGTCGTTGGCGGTGCGGCCAATAGCGGCGTCAATGATGTCGACGATTTCCCGTTTCCACTTGTCGTTAAAATGGGTCTCCGGCTCATCTAATAACAATAAAGCATCCTGCTGCCCTTCCAGTAAATGGAACAAGGCCATCCGTCCCAACACCATTTGCTCGCCGTCAGACAATTCATCAAAACGAATCAAGTCGTCGGTATCGTCTTTGCGGAGGCAAAACGAAATTTCGGCAATCAAACCTTCTTCATGCAAATCGCAAAGCCGTTGGAAGCGTTGATAGGCGCTGAAATTGTTCTCGTTGCCCATCAACGCCAGCAAGGCGTGACCTTGCGTCTTCTCGGTCACTTGGCGCAGCTCTTCCATTCCCGGCGCATCCGGCACAAGGTCGGGATCGAACTCACCGCCAATATCGTAGTGAAGGATGCGCAAGTTACTGGGGCTCGGCTGCGCAATCACTTCCCCGGCGGCATAAAACCACGGTAGCAAGCGACGTGATTTTTTCTCGGGCAGACTATCGGGCTGAAAATCAATGGTCACAGCAACCGAAACAGGCCACTTCCAACCGGCTCTGCTCAATAAATCACGTAATACCTGATTTGACGGGGCAGGTTCTACAGTCCCGGAAAAAGCATCTTTTAGCCCTACCGGCAAAGCCACAGAAAGCACAGCAAACTTAAGCAGTTCGGGCGTAACCAAAATAGGCTCCCAGGCCTTTGAGCCGACATCCTGAGCTAATTGAGCCGATTGATTCATCAGCTCACCATTCGCTTCGCTGCCTTCATTCTGTAGCAAGATTTCATTTAGCAGATGCTCATGTTCTTTGTTTTTATTCCAACCGGGAGGCCGCTCACGAGTTGAGTCGTATTCATCAGCTTGGGATACTAGATCGACGCCTTCGCTGTCAGAGTTACGTTCCCAAAGGTTTTGCCACGAAGCCAACGCGCCCGTGGTGTAAGCCAACACAGTGCGCGGCAAATAAGGTAGCTGTGCAGTTCCTTTACCGCTGGGCCAATATTTGGGCGCAATAACCGCACGGAAACCGTGCGGCAAGGACTCCGAAGCCGCCTGCTTGGCATACAACGACCGAATCAGCTCTTCAAAATCGTCCTGAGTGGCTGTCGGCGGGAAAGTAAAACCCTCGCTCACCCAAAGCGCAGGCTCTAATTGTTCGTCTTCACGCAATGCCGACAGAATAACGGTTTGACGTTGGCTTCCTCCTAAACTAGCTCCGCCACTCAACGTATGTTGATCCAAACCCAAGGCCGGGCGATCCTGCCCAAGTTCATAGACCAAAGAGACCGGAAAGTGAGGCGCGCACCAATCGGCAAGCGACAAAAACACTTTGCTAATGGCTCGTAAAAGATGGGATTTACCGCTGCCGTTAACCCCGACCACAAAGCGAATCGCACATAATCTATCGAGCGGCGAATGGCTGGAGAAAACAATTTGCGCTTTGTTTAGCGGCGGATAATTACGGATGTTCAGGTAGCGCAACTTCATGATGCGGTACCTGCGTCATGGCTAGCGCTATCTAACGATGCTTGCAAAACATCAATATCGTTGAGCCGGGATTTTTCCTCTGCCCGTAATCGGCGATAGCCGGTAACAAAGTCGCCGTTGTCATTGGGTAATGTCACTTTAGCGATCAAGCCCAAAGCGGTAAGCTGTTCCAGCGCGCGCTTGACTCGGTCGTGCATATTACGCTCATGCTCAATGGGCCATAGCCGACAAAACTCATCAAGATCGGAAGCATTATCGGCAAGTAACGTCCCCTTCCACTCACGCATCGCATCAAACACAAATCCCTGAAATTCGCTCAGCTCATTAAGTAGCCAGTAGCGAACTGGGCGAGAGAAATCGGCGGGGCGTTCAGGTGGTGCGAAGACTTCGGTGCGAATAGATACTTTAGCTCCGCGTTCGCGCATTAGAGTATCGCGCTCAATGGCGGCAGCTTCGAGCTCTGCGCGATGTTGCTCGCGCCATTCAGATGTCGCTTCACCAGTCAGCGCTTCAATACATACTGAGGCAAGCAAAGTTTCAGCTTGTCGCTTAGCAAGCTGCATCGTGTTCACCACTTCCAAAAGTTGCTGTAGTCTTCTTGAAAACTCTTTCTGCAACGGAATCGGAGGTTTAGGCAGGTTGATCCCCCGAACAATATCGAGGTTGAGATTTTCCTGTTGGCCTCCACGCCCAAGTGAACGGATTTGTTCGTAAGATAGTTGTAGCCAAACCCACAGGTAGTCTGGTAGCAATTCCTCACTCGGCAGTAAAGCTGCGCACGCTTGATTGCAGGCAGCCTCTACCAATAGTTTTCCGGTGCGTCCGCGAGTCTGACCTTGGCCGTACATCGCTAGAAGGATAGTGTTTTTTGGATAGACCTTGGCATTACTGCGTTGGATGCCAAGCTCGGTCACACACTCCTCGGTATGTAGAATAGGCGCGTCAGTCAGATCAGTGGATTTAGCCCAAGAAACTGCACCGCCAAAGTTGTCGGGTTGTTCACGAGATGGAGTGCCGCCAGTTGCGACGACTACCGAATTCCCGAGTTTAATGACAGGCCAAATGCTATTACCCTTAGGGTTTGGATCGCCAAACATCTCCACAAATAGCTGGCGTTTAGTCCTGACAAGTAAGTCATCGAATTGTCGACGTAATTTAGTTAATGCCTCAGCCTGCCTCAGCACATCGACGATACGCTGTTGTTCTGGGAGTGTCGGGAGTAGAAACTTTACACGGGCCAAAAAATTAGGAGGCACCCGCTGTAAGCCACCCGTGCCAACAAATGCCGATGCCGCACGTGCGCGAAACGCTGGTTGACGAATGAAGTGGAACAGGTATTCAGGTAGCACAACTTCGGTTGGACGCAATACATGAAATTCCGTCGAGCCAAAGCCAAGACCATTCATCAACGGACCCGCAATGGCTGCCTTGCCGTTCTCCATGCAAGGCGTGACTTTGGCAAAGAGAACATCGTGCTCCTTGAAACCGGTGTATCCTTTGGCTACTTCACTGTAGGTTCGAACTTCGGGCTTAGCGATTACGCCTGCGTTTTCATCCACTGCCGACATGGGAACAAAAGTGACCTTAGTATCATCCCCTGGGCGTTCATCTGACGCGAGCTTAGGGTTCAGTAGGCAAATCTCATCCAAGCGGACTTCAACCCAGCTCTCGGGCAGGTTCATTCCCGTCCCTCCACCATTGCTAACAGCTTGTCCAAATCCTTGATGATCTGTTGCTCGGTTTGACGCAGTTCGCCTATCAGCTCTGTCACGCTCTTGTCGCTTTTGAGCTGAGTAAAATCGAAAGGTTTATACTGCCCGGAGGAGAGGTTCCAGTCGCGGGCTTCGATGCAGTCGGGATCAAGCAGGTCGTCTTTCAACTGACCTTTTTCGTCATAGAGCCGTGCGGCCAGCATGGCCTCGACGTATTGCGGACGCACCAAGCCGTTGGCATCATGTGAACCATTGAGGCTGCCTTCGGCCGATTGCCACTCGTCATTAAGCAGCCATTCGCGCACCGGCACCACCCAATGTTTGGCAGCGGTAAGATCAGTCTCTTGGTCGATGGTGAGACTACGTAATGTCACATCAAAACCGTCTAGTTTGGCATACTCGCGCGCAACTACGGCTAGTGAGGCATTTACGTCGAGTGCGGTTAAAACACCAGGGAATTCGTCATGTTCATAAAAATTCGAGACAAATCGATGACTCTGGTCATTCCAACTCTCAAAATGACCAAGTACCTTATCTACGAAGAGCCTATAGGCCGCGCTCTCTTCTTCGAAAAACTTACGGCAAGTTTTAAGACTGCGAGTGATCTCACTTTTAAGTTCCCGTGATTCTGCATCGCGACGGATCATTGCAGTTTCGAGACGTAAGGCAGAGTCTTTTACTTGTCCCCATAATTGGTCTTCAATGTGCAGAAATAGATTTCGGAAAAGATCATCAAGTGTCCTGCTTTGTGACAAACGAACACTTATTACAGCATCATTTGGCACCGATGGAAGTTCGGGAAACAGTTCATGAATACTCCATACTTGACCATCCCACATACCGGTGTTGGGCAAACTTGCAAAAGCTTCACCAGCTGGTGTTAGATGATCAGCGGTGTCGCGTAGCAATGCTTGTCGCCAGCGCTCGGGGCGAAAGCTCGGTTGAAGCAAGATTTTTTCAAAACGCTGAGCACCGGTACGCCCTTCGCTCTTCCATATCTTGAACTTGACCAGCGCATCCCACAGATCGTTGCGCTGTCCGGGGCGACCATTGCGCTTGGCATCGCGAGAAAAACCGTCTTCTTCGACCTCGTAGAACCAGACGTATTCGGTACGCGGATTCTGACCGGTAAAACTTTGCTTTTCCTCGCGGCGAGTTTCCTTGCGAAACAGCAGAATGGAGGTCTTGACGCCGGTATAGGGTTGAAACACACCGCCCGGCAGCGAAATAACGCCTTCCACAACATGCTCGGTTAGCAGTTCACGACGCAGGTTCTTGTGGGCATCGGTATTGCCGAACAAGACGCCCTCGGGAATGATGACTGCGCAGCTACCGCCGACATCCAGCAAATCCAGCATCAGCCACAAGAACAGCAATTCGCTTTTGTTGGTGAGCGCCTCGTCTTTTTTCTTGCCTCCGCCTCCGACACGGGGAAAAAGGATGGAGTCTTTCTCCAAATCGTTGGTATCGACGGTGCCGGTAAACGGCGGATTAGCCAGCACAAAGTCGTAAGACTCGGACTTGAGCAGTTCGGCCAGCTTGGGTTTGCCGTCGCGTTTGCTTAAAGAGTCGCCTTGCAACAGGTGCGGATCGGTGACGTCGTGCAGTACCAAGTTCATCCAGCCGATGCGGGCCATGGTGCGGTCGTTGTCGAGACCGACGAAATTGGCGCCGTGGTGGATAGCGGCGTATTGCTCCTTCGTGGCTCCTGTGCCATGAGCTCGATGCGGCGTTCCATCCCATTCCAGCACCAAGTTGTCTTGCGCGGAATATTTGCGCATCAGGTATTGCTGGGCGCTGAACAAAAAACCGCCGGTACCCGCTGCCGGGTCGATGATGCGTTGGCCGGGTTCCGGATCGAGTAGTTCAACCATGAAGCGGATCAAATGGCGCGGAGTGCGGAACTGGCCGTTCTTGCCTGCCGTGGACATTTCGCTGAGCAGGTATTCAAAAGTGTCGCCCATGATGTCTTGAGCGGCGGAACCGTCGCCCGCGCGAGCGAAAAGCTGGTCGATCAGGTCGATGGCGTCCGCCAGCACTTGGCCTTTGTTGGGGTCGAGCTGGAAATAAGCGTCGGCCATGCGGTTGTTGAGGCTGCCTAGCTCGGTGTCGTTATCCTCATTTGTTAAACGCGCCTCGATTCCTCGCAGCCAAGGAAAGACCTTTTCAATCAGATGCGCCGGATTGGTCTTTTCTTGACGGATATAGCTCCAGCGGCAAGGTTCCGCATCAAGCTGCTTGCGTAGCGCCTCACGATCTTCCGGTTGCGCGGGCTTGAATCTGCGCTTGTTCCGTCGCTGTCAGCGCATAAATTGACGGCAGCTTTCTCTCGATACGTTTCTTATCAATGTCCTCCAGCCGTTTGAGAAACAGCAGGTAAGTGATTTGTTCGACCGCAACCAGCGGGTTGGTCAAACCGGCGGACCAAAACCGGTCCCAGAGTTTGTCGACTTTTTTCTTGATGTGTGGGGCGAGCATTTAATGGTTTTCCTTAGGTTTAAGCGGCTTCGTCAACCAATTGGTTGGCGAAGGCAACGAGTTCTTCTATATCCTGCGGCGGAAACAGCGCTTCGACGCGGCCGACACGCGACAGCGGCGGTTCGCTGAGCGCCGCACGAGTGATGCGTCCGTGGCGCAGTACGGCGGTTTTTACCGCGCGCAGGAAGTTGAGTTGATTGGCGCGCAGATAACCGTGCTGTGCGATAAAGCTGTCGAAAGCGGCGTTAATGCGCTGTTCCCGATTGGGCAGATGGGCATCTTCTTCGCAGAGGATGTGGCGCAAAAAATCAGAGAGCGAAGCGGCGGGATGCTCGAAGGCTTTGCGTAATGTGTCTTCGGTGACGAACAAATCGGTCTGGTTAAGCGTGGCGGCGATACTGTCGAGCTCATCGTCGGATAAATTCTCACCGCTCTTGAGCTTGGCCAGTGCAGGCAACTCGTCAGCCAAACGCCGCACCAACACTTCAACCTGTTCGCGATAACTTTCGGCAAAAGCGCCTTCCCCGGTGGGGCCGTAAATAATCCAACTGCGCTGGGTGATGGAATCCGGCAAGTTGATTTCGACCGTGGTGCTGGGCGTAGAGGTTCGGTAACGCATCAACGGTGCAAAAGTGGCTTGCAATGTGGCAAGCCTGGACAAATCGAGATGCTTCCAAAAACCTGCCGAACACACCCAGGCGCGTTGTTCTTGAACGCGTTGCACTTCGGGAATGTTGTTGGCGAGACTAACGACGGCCTCTTGAATGCGCTCCGTCACTTTGGCCTGTTCGGCCTCATCGGATTTCAACCATGCGACGGTAAGCCGTTCGCACCAGACACGAAATTGCAATTCATCCAGTCCCGACAACGGCGCGAGACGCATCAACGGCGCGATGGTTTGCGAGAGCTGTTCTTGCACGGTCTGGCTGGGCGTGGGCCATTGCTGCATCAAGGCATCCAGCTCATCCCAATGCGGCCGCACGTTGATGCTCTGGCGCGGGAGTGCGGCAAGCATGGCTTGTAACTCGGTTACAGCGGGATCGGTGTCGAGTTGCTGTGCATGTAGGAGTAGCCACTTTTCCAGGCGTAGCCGGAATAAACGCACGGGCAACGGCTCGCTGGGGTGATCGACTTCGCCATCGGGCTTGAGCTTGAAATAAGCGAAGTTCTTCCAGTGGTCGATGATCAGAAAGTCCTTTTTAACTTTGCCGCTCGCCTTGTCGGTGTGCAGGCGGGTGCCGCGCCCGATCATTTGCCAGAATTTGACGCGGCTGAACACCGGCTTGGCAAACACGAGGTTCTGAATGGCGGGCACGTCGACGCCGGTATCGAGCATGTCCACCGAAATGGCGACACGCGGCATGGTCTTATATTTGAAATCGTCCAGCGTGGCGTCGGCGCGTTCCATATGACTGTCGATGATCTCGGCCATGCCTTGCCGTTGCAGTTCAGGATAGAGGCGGTTGAAACTTTCATACAGGCGTTTGGCGTGGGCATGGCTGACGGAAAAGATGATGCTTTTATGCGGCAGGCCGCGGACATCCTTACGGCTCTTGTCCATGAACTCGCGAATCATGGCATCGTTGGTGCCTTGATTGACGATGCCTTTTTCGATGTCGCTGCCATCGAAATTAAGCTCATCCAATTCCACGCCCTGATCGCGGGCCATTTGCTTCAAAGGTTCCGGCAGCGTATCACCCTGAATGCCTTTGATCTGAAAGTTGGTTTGCGCATCCAGCACACGATAGTTGACAAGATTCTTGTCCCCGATGGCTTGATCGTAACTGTAGTAATAGCTGGGTGCGCCGTCGCCGCAGTCGAAAAGTTCAAAGGTGTTGTGGTCGATATAGTCGGTCGGGGTAGCGGTGAGCCCCAGCTGAATCGCATCGAAATGGTCGAAAATGGCTTTATAACGCTGATAAATCGAGCGGTGGCTTTCGTCAGCGATGACCAAGTCGTAGTAACCGACCGAGAGGCGTTCGTATACCTGCATCATGCTGGGATAGGTGGAAAACTGGATACGCGCGCCGGTTGTCTCGCCGCTTTCGATGCGGGCGAGGCTCTCATTGGGCAAGTGGGCTTTGAACTCGGACATGGCTTGGCGCACGAGTTCCCGGCGGTCCGCCAGGAACAATACTCGCTGTACGCGTTTGGCGCGCAACAGAGTATCTACAAGGGAAATGGTCGTGCGGGTTTTGCCTGTGCCGGTTGCCATTACCAGCAGAAACCGGCGTTTGGCAGCATCGACTCCTTCCGTAACGCGACGGATCGCTTCGTTCTGATAATCGCGATCTGCAATATCGGCATTAATGGCTACATCATGCAGGGGCTGTGCATAGCGCTGCTGGTGCCTCAGCCTTTCAAGATCATCCCGTGTGTAGAAACCTGCAATTTTCCTGGGTGGATAGCGGTCGCGATCCCAGAACTGGATTTCTTTGCCGTTAGTCAGAAAAATGAAGGGGGCAACACCAAATTTGGTTTTAATGGCGTCTGCGTAATCGGCGGCTTGGCGTTTACCCGACAGTTCATCACGAGACGTGCGTTTGGCTTCGACGACGGCAAGTGGTATTCCGTCCGAACCCAGTAAGACATAATCGGCAAACTGCTCGTTACCGTATGTCCCGCTTGGGTCTGCTGTTTGGAGCAAAACTTCTTCGATAAGCGTACACCGACTTTTCGACCAGCCTGAGCGAGCAAGTTGGATGTCGATTAATTCAGTTCTAGTTAAGGACTCATTACGATCAGACACAATTTTTCATCCTGACTTTACTCACCTGAAATTTCTTGGTTAAGCAAAAATCTTATGGTAACTAAATCAAGTCTTTGGGCGTTAAAAGGTTTGAGCAGACTTTCCATGTTTCAAGTTGTAATGATAAATTAGGCTGTACTTGTCGAGTGTGGCCATTGAGATATGCGAACCAACTCTGCGCATTCTAACATCCCCACTAGCCACGCTTCCCTTTAAAATTTGTATCTGCAATTTCTGGATACCAAGAACAACGGTGGTCAGAAATCACTGCAAACATTTAGAATATTCCTCTAAGGTAAGCAGCCCCTCTTCTACAACAAGCCTAAGATGATGGAATTTTAAAATGTATAACTACAATTTTAGCTTGTTGCATAGGAAATATATGGCGTATGTTTCTAACCCACCCTCTTTATGCCAAAGCAACACGCTTATCTTAAAACCGGCAATCCCGATTGCACGTTGATGTTTTGCGCCCGATGCCGCAACAGATGATCCATAATCACGATCGCCATCATCGCCTCGGCAATCGGCGTTGCGCGTATGCCGACGCAGGGGTCGTGGCGGCCTTCGGTGACTACGTCAATCGCCTCGCCTTGCAGGTTGATGCTTCGACCCGGCAGGCGCAGGCTGGAGGTTGGTTTTAAGGCGATACTGGCCGTCACATGCTGGCCGCTGGAAATACCGCCCAAAATACCGCCGGCATGATTGCTTAAAAAACCGTCCGGGGTGATTTCATCGCGAAACTTTGTACCTTTGCTGTCGATGCAATCGAAACCGTCGCCGATTTCCACGCCCTTGACCGCATTAATACTCATCAAGGCATGGGCCAGATCGGCATCGAGCCGGTCGAAAATAGGCTCGCCCAACCCCGGCGGAACGTTGGTGGCGACCACTTCGATTCTCGCGCCGATAGATTCGCCTTCCTTGCGCAAGGCATCCATATAGGCTTCCATTGCCTCGACTTTATCGGCATCGGGACAGAAAAAAGGATTGCTGTCGATAATAGACCAATCGACTTTTTCGATTTTTATCGGGCCCAGCTGCGATAAATAGCCGTGTATTTCTATGCCCGCCTGTTCCTTCAAGTATTTCTTGGCGATGCCGCCCGCCGCGACGCGCATGGCCGTTTCGCGAGCCGATGAGCGTCCGCCGCCGCGATAATCCCTGATGCCGTACTTCTGCTGATAGGTGTAATCCGCATGGCCGGGCCTGAAGGTATCGGCGATCTTGGAATAATCCTTGGAGCGTTGATCGGTATTTTCGATTAACAGGCCGATCGACGTACCGGTGGTTTTGCCTTCGAACACGCCGGACAGGATTTTGACTTCGTCGGCTTCGCGCCGTTGGGTGGTATGCCTTGACGTGCCGGGTTTCCGACGGTCCAGGTCTTCCTGCAAATCGGCTTCGGTCAAGGCCATGCCCGGAGGGCAGCCATCGACGATGCAACCTATCGCAGGGCCGTGGCTTTCGCCAAACGAGGTGACGGTAAATAATTTTCCTATTGTGTTTCCAGACATAGTTATAAAGCCGCTAAAAATAATTCGTTGTATTGACTGACTTGTTCGGCCGTCAGCAAAAATACGCCATCGCCGCCACGCTCAAAACTCAGCCAGTAAAAAGGCACTTCGGGGAAGGCGCTCTGCAAGGTTTCCGCGCTGCTGCCCACTTCCACTATCAAAATCCCCTGCTCTGCCAAATACCGATCGGCATCGACCAGAATACGCAACACAATATCCAACCCTGTGTGTCCGCCTTTAAAGCCCATATCGGGCTCGGCGCGAAATTCTGCGGGTAATTGCTCCCATTCCTCAAGGCACACGTAAGGCGGATTGCTGACGATCACATCGTAGCGAAATTCGGGTAATTCATTAAACAAGTCCGACTGGTAAAGCGTTACCGCATCGTCCAGCTGATGTTTGGCGACGTTCAGTTCGGCGACGGCCAGCGCATCCGCCGATAAATCCACCGCATCGACGTTAGCGTCGGGGAATGCATAAGCGCAGGCTATGGCGATGCAGGCGCTGCCGGTGCATAAATCCAGGATGCGGACGACCTGTTCTTCATCCACCCAAGGCGAAAAACGCTGTTCGATTAATTCGGCAATCGGCGATCTCGGCACCAGCACCCGCTGGTCGACATAAAACGACAAACCGGCAAAAATGGCTTCATGGGTTAAATAAGCGGCCGGTATGCGTTCGTTGATGCGTCTGTCGATCATATCGATCACAGCTTGACGCTCAGTCAGCGTCAACACGCTTTGCAGGTAGGCATCGGCCAAGTTATAAGGCTGGCGAACGGTATGTAAAACCAGCGCCGCCGCTTCATCCAACGCGGTTTCGGTGCCGTGACCGAAACACAGTTCGGCTTCGGTAAAACGGCTGGCGGCCCAGCGAATGTAATCGCGAATGCTTGATAAGGTTGTTAAAACTTCAGAGGGTGTTGTTTTCATTGCAGGGGCAAAGTAAGAAAGAGGCGATACGGTTCGACGTAGAAGTGGATTTTAAACTAAACTCTGTGAGCTTGTTTGAATATTAACTCGATGCAACATGGGACAAATTAACAGCAACCTTAGCAATATCAGCGCAAGTTTGGCTAAAAACAAACTTTTAACCGACTGTTATCGGCATATGCAATCCGATGACCTGGTGTTGCCGACTATCCCCGATGTATGTTTTAAAATTCGCCGCGCCATTAATGTCGATAACTCGAATATCTCTTCAATAGCGCGAGTCATCCAAATGGATCCGTCAATTACAGCCAGACTGATACAAATCTCCAACAGTTCTTTATATTTGGGTAGAAAAAAAATTGAAAGCTGTCCCGAAGCGTTGACTCGACTGGGCTTGGAAGCGGCTCGAGATATTATTACCGCGTTTGCGATGAAATCGGTGTTTAACGCCAAGTCCGCGGTCATTCGTCACAAAATGGAGGAGCTGTGGGCGCATAGCAGTTATATTGCCTCCATCAGCGCCGTCTTTGCCCATAAAATTCCGGGCTTCGACCCGGACCGGGCTATGTTGGCCGGGTTGATGCATGATATTGGTATTGTACCTATTTTGACTTATGCCGATAACCATCCTGATATTATTGCTCACCCTAAAGACCTGGTCGAAACGGTAAAGGAATTGCGCGCCGATATTGGCATGCAAATTATTCGGCAGTGGGACTTTCCCGATGATTTTGAAGATGTGGTGATTAATGCCGAAAATTGGTTTCGCAATGACAATAAACCGTTCAGTTACTCAGACATCGTGATGATCTCGCAGCTGTATAGCTTTATCGGCAAAGTGGATATTAAAAAAATACCCAAGATAGATAACCTGCCCGCTTATAAAAAGCTGGCCGGCTATTTGGATGCAAACGACACTATTAATATACTGGATACCGCCAAAGATGAAATCGAGCATATTCAACAAATGTTGGCTTAAGGTATTATTCAATGGATATTAATTCGACAATCAGCGCCCAATCCCTGTCAGCCGGCAGGCTGCCGGAAAACCCTTTAAACCTGAAAATCGGGCAACAGCTCGATGTAAAAGTGCTCAACGCCGATATACAATCAGCAAAAAACGCGGTTACCTTATCCTTGGGCGGCAAAGAGGTCGCCGTACAAAGCAACCAGCCGACTACGCTAAACGCCGGACAGGATTTAAAAATCCAGGTTACCCAGGTCTCCCCTGCCATCGAATTTAAAGTTCTCGAACCGCCGCCCGAACTAAAAAACCCTGCCATCGAACTGCGTTTAAAAGTAATTCCGACCGCAAGCGGTAAGGAAGCGATGCGGCCGACCGCCAGGGATGGAGGAAGTGCCGCAAGCGGTGAAAAACAGCCATTAGAGGCAAAAATAATCAGTATTGCCGGCAATAAAATCCAGCTACAGGTTTTTACCAATACCCCTTCGACAACGCAGACAAGCAACAAGCAAGCTACCCTGATCACTATTGACAGAGCTCAACTGAGCAATGCGCCTTCGAATTTAAAAGTCGGACAAAGTCTCAATCTGGAAGTCGTAAAAACCGGAATCACGCCGCAATTTAAGATTACGCCTGCTACCAATAACATTCCCGAAGCAAAAATAACCGAATTCACCAAGCAATTTCTGCCGCGACATGAAGCTTCCCCGATTTTTTTAAATCAATTAATAAAAGATTTGCCGCAACTGATGAAAAACGCAAGCATCCCCCAAGCCTTGAAGGATATTGCCGCAAAAATAGTCCAGAACCTGCCGCCAAAAGAGCAGTTGATCACCAGTCAGGGCCTTAAGTCGGCAATTGTTAATTCCGGATTGTTTCTTGAGGCCAAAGTGCCGTCCGCGATGACTCAAGCGGAATTAATTAAAGAACTGCCCCAACTGATAAAAAACGAAAGCGTGCCTCAATCATTGCAACGCATTGCCGCGGAAATTCTGCAAAATCTGACCCCAAAAGAGTCCTTAGTCAACAACGGGCCGGGTATTCATTCGAGGCCCCTTCAGGGAAGTCAATTAGTACCTGCACAGTTAAGTCAGCCGGACACGGGAAATAACGCACCCAAAGCAGGCGCGTTAGGCGCCGAAGATTTTAAAGCCAATTTACTTAAATTTATTCAAGCCTTAAAGCAGGAAATTACCGCTCAGGACGAGCAGCCATTAAAGCAAGTCGATCTTGATCTGCTTAAAAACCTGCAACATAAAACCGAAAATACCGTTGCCAAACTGGTGCTGGACCAATTGATGTCGCTGCCCAAGGAAGACAATCCAAAGCAACTATGGATTATCGACATCCCCTTTATTGACAGACAACAAGCGGAATCGGTCAGGATTGAAGTGCAGCAGGACAAAGGCAAGGAAAACGAACAACAATCCGGCAACGGCGACTGGTCGGTTAATATCACCATTACGCCGCCGGGACTGGGCACGATTCATTGCATCGTTTCCTATCAGAACGATGTTATCAATACCTTTTTCAAAAGCCAAAACACGCAAACGACGGAACTCATCAAACACAATCTGGATTATCTGAAAAACCAACTTGAAGAATCAGGATTAAAAACGGGACATATGGATGCCCACGCGGGTTCCCAAAAAATCCAGCCCGCGCATCGGCTGTCCGAAAAAAAGCTGTTTGATGATAAGGCTTAGGCGCTTTATCAATGAAAAATACCGCGCTTTACACGGAACGTTCTCGATACATCCGAATCCCACAAAAAACAATCGCCCCCAACATCGCGCCACACACATTAGCGGCAGCATCGAAAAATGAAAATTGCCGAGCGGAAGTAAACCAATACTGACAATATTCAAACAAAACGCCGGCCAGACTTGAGATCAACACAACGATGGCGGTCTTCGTCCAGGTCCGGTTCTGTGGTACGAACGCAAACATCATTAAGACGGATAACAAACCATAAGCCGCCGCATGATCGAGCGAATCCCAGGTAATGAACCCGATGGCTCGGCTGGGATCGGGAAGCAGCCAGGGATTTAGGCTTAAAAAGCTTAAAATAGCCAAATAAAACAACAACGATTTAATCAACACGCTTATGACCTCCCATTAAAGAACGTGCTTAGCAAAAGCGGCTTTAGCCCGTGGCAAAAAGTCCGTTATCCCGGCAGGATACGGGAACCCCGGCGGCGCAAACATCAAGCAAGAGCCTAAAGCAGTACCATCCTTGGCTCCGTGAATACCGGGATTCCTATAACTCCCGCGTCGCACTAAATTTAATATCCGGCCAGCGTTCTTCGGTCAGTTGCAGGTTAACCCGGCTGTTGGCGACATACACTAGATAACCGCCGCCGTCTTCGGCCAAGTTATCAAAGGCTTTGTTCTTGAACTCTTCCAGTTTGGCCGGTTTATCTGAGCTTACCCAACGCACGGCCGAGATGGGAATGGCGTCATAAACGCATTCAACATTGTATTCGCTTTTAAGCCTGAACGCGGTGACGTCAAACTGCAACACACCGACCGCGCCCAAAATAAGGTCGTTGTTTTTTAACGGCCTGAATAACTGGGTCGCGCCTTCCTCGGTCAACTGCACCAGTCCTTTTTGCAGGGCTTTGGCTCTTAACGGGTCTTTTAACACCACGCGGCGGAATAACTCCGGCGCAAAATAAGGTATGCCGCCGTATTTAAGCGTTTCTCCCTGGGTGAAGGTATCGCCAACCTGGATGGTGCCGTGGTTATGCAGACCGATAATGTCGCCTGGATAAGCTTCCTCGACACTTTTCCGGCTGTCGGCCTGAAAGGTAATGGCATTGGCAACCTGGATGTTTTTACCTATCCGGACATGATGAATCTTCATACCCTTATCGAATTTGCCGGAACACACTCTTAAAAAAGCGATCCGGTCTCGGTGAGACGGGTCCATGTTAGCCTGCACTTTAAACACAAAGCCGGTAAAGTTGGGTTCTTCCGGTAAAACCTCGCGCTGCTCCGCTTGTCTGGGCCTTGGCGGCGGCGCATATTCGGCGAACGCATCCAGCAATTCGATAATGCCGAAGTTGTTGATAGCGGAACCGAAAAATACCGGCGTCAGATTGCCCGCCAGATAGTCTTCAAGATCGAATTCATGGCTGGCGCCTTTGACTAAATCGATTTCATCCCGGAGTTCTTGGGCCTGGTCGTCGAGCAGTTCATCCAGCTTCGGGTTATCCAAACCTTTGATGATTTCAGCCTGGGCAATCTTGCCGCCGTGCTGGGCGCTGAACAAATGAATTTCATCTTTATACAGGTGATAAACCCCCTTAAAGCGTTTGCCCATACCGATAGGCCAGGTCATCGGCGCGCATTTGATTTTCAGGACGTTTTCAACCTCGTCCATCAACTCAATAGGTTCCCGCCCTTCCCGGTCCAACTTGTTAATGAAGGTCAGGATCGGCGTAGTGCGCAGACGGCAGACTTCCATCAGGTTAATGGTTCTTTCTTCAACGCCTTTGGCAACGTCGATCACCATCAGTGCGGAATCGACCGCCGTCAAGGTGCGATAAGTATCTTCGGAGAAGTCTTCATGGCCGGGCGTATCGAGCAAGTTGATAATGCTGTCTTTATGCTCGAACTGCATCACCGAGGTGGTTACCGAAATGCCCCGCTCCTTTTCCATTTCCATCCAGTCGGAGGTCGCATGACGCGCCGCTTTACGGCCCTTTACCGAACCGGCAAGCTGGATTGCGCCCCCGAACAACAACAATTTTTCGGTCAGCGTGGTTTTACCGGCGTCCGGGTGGGAAATAATAGCGAAGGTTCTGCGACGCTTGGTTTCGGAGCTTATTTCAGTAATCGACATGTTTTATGCAAAAAATAGGTACGCACACGGTACACAACAAAAAGAGTACCCCTTTGTATGGGGGGACGAAATGGATGATTGAAAGCTTACCTTGTCAATAAGGATTTTTTTAACAATACTGACGTAGCTTCAACCGATTGATTTTACCTAATTCACATAAAATAAGTAAGCCTCAGCCGCTGCCAATACAGAATGAGTCTATGCTCGTCATGATACCAAGCATTCAACGCAGCTCATGACAGACCAGGCAGATTGAACAAGCCCGCCAGGCGCCTACTTTGGGTGCTTGCGCTTGCAGACGAAGCCTACACTCCGGCTAAAGGAAACTTATTAAGTTATTTCGCGATTTTCGCGGGCAGTACCTAACATCATAAGATTAAGTAATCGCGCTTATTGATTGAAAGCATCGCATACCCGTATAAATACGGCACCGTCTCAATCCATTTTTCAAGGTCGGAAGCAATCGTTTTTTCGGTTGATGAGGTATCTATTTAACGCTATAAAAATTGTCTTGCGAATAAAAAAAGTCTATTATCCGCGGAAATTTTGGGACAGGTTTCTGCCCTGCATGGTTACAGAGGCATTTATTAGCAACACGCCACCGTGCCCACATCATCAATACGGAGCAAGATATGACACATAGCAAAGAAAATCGATCAGCAGGACGCTATCCTACTTTTTGTACCGTTGAACTTGATTCAGGTACCGGCTTGACGCGCAACTTGAGCACTACGGGCGTTTGCTTTACGACCGATAATGCGCTGGAACCGAATTTAATGCTGCGCTGCTTCATTCTCATGCAAAAAATGGGTACCCATATCATCCGTCTTCGCTGTGAAGGCCGGGTGGTGCGCGCAGATAAATCCATAGATGGCTGGGTGGTTGCCATTAACTTTACGACATTGGAATGGTGATAACAGGCATTATTTCTTAATGCCGGACATCAAGTGTCGATACGGCTGTCGTCCACCAAATCGGGCACTAACGAAACAATAGCGCTTTTGATAGCGGTCGCGGCAGTTAGCAGGGTTTGCTGCTCGTTATCGTTCAGCTCAGGGTGCAAATGACGGATAATGCCGGCACGCCCTACTACCACCGGAATGCTAAAACAGTTATCTCGGATGCCCATCCAGTCGTCGAACCGGGTAGCAAGGGGCATGGTGCGGTATTCGTCGAACACTACCGCTTCAATAACCATGCATGCCGCCGTGGCGATAGCGTGATTGGTATAACCTTTGAGGCGGTAAACCTCAAAACCGGCTTCGGTAACCTGGGCAAATAACTGTCGATGAATGGGGGTATCGCCGAGGGGTTCGCCTCCCGCTTCCGCGCTGCTTAATATCGGTAATTGATTGGCGCCGTGCTCGCCCAGAATATAGGCGCGAAGATCGTCAGGATGAATATGCTCTTCCTGCGACAGCAAGGCGCGAAATCGGGCCGAGTCCACCAGCGTTCCGACACCCATCACCCGATTGGCGGAAAAACCGGATAATTTACATGCCGCATAAGTCATTACATCGACCGGATTGGTCACGATGATAAACACGGCATTGGGATTATTGGCGGCCAATACCGGAATCAACTCTCTGAATAAGGACGTGTTTTTTTCGCCTAACTGGAGACGAGAAGTCAAGACCTGATCCTCGGCCGCAACCGATGCCGTAACTACGACAATATCGGCATTTTTTACCTGCTCATTCGTACATCCCTCAATGTGCATGGGTCGTGAGCAAAAAGCTAAAGTGTGCTGCAAATCCAGCGCATCTCCCCTGGCTTTTTCATAGGTACGACCGGCAATCACCAGATGGTCGCAAACCTGTTTTATCACCAGGGCATAAGCAAGCGTAGAGCCGACACGACCTGTTCCGATGATGGCAATTTTCATAAGCGGCTGACCCTAAATTTTTTAATATAACTTCCCGAAACATGAATTTACTATTTCCACGTTCATTATTCATCGTTATACACGAGTATCTGCGGACTGTCGTTATTCCGACAGCCTCTTACCTAGCGTTAGGCCGATATGCAGACCTTCCAGGTTTTTAAAACCTGGAAGGTCTAACTTGCAACGCTTAGATCGGAGCAACCTGCCCAACCCGGCATGGCCCTGAATCACTATTTCCGGGATAAGGACTTTGGGTTAGAGAATTATTAACCCTAACAAAGCAAGCGCACAAACAAAATACGTGACAATACATACTAATCATTAAAAATGATTA
This sequence comes from Methylobacter sp., assembly GCA_036741905.1. Classification (GTDB taxonomy): domain Bacteria; phylum Pseudomonadota; class Gammaproteobacteria; order Methylococcales; family Methylomonadaceae; genus Methylobacter_A. The sequence continues at coordinate 37,742 of DAINRH010000002.1, forward strand.
GCCTTGAATAGCATGATTTTTAAAAAATGATTAGGAATCAATACTGCCGGCTTACACCGTGATTTTGTACTTAAAAAAATCCTCTTGAAATTAGTAAATTATCGAATACGTAGCATTACCAATGTCAAGCATTTTGAGCAAACAACCTTGTACATTGCCAGGATATTGTGCTACTGTTTACAATAACACACTGATATATAGTGTTTTTTTTATTTATCAAAACGTTGTTTTATAATTTATAAAATTATTGTTCTGACTGTCCGTTCAGGCCCGCTGCCTGTTCGCTTTAATGGATTTTACGAGGACTCCTATGAATACAGACTTCCGAATTGGACTGATTAGTGACGACCCCTATCATCTGGGTTTGTTAAATGGCTATTGCCAAGCTCATCGTTATAAAATTCTAAAATTAGCAACCGACATGGAATCGATCAATACGCTGATTCCGCAACAACCGAACATAATTTTTGTTGCCGTGAGCCTGACTCAAGATCAGGCCAAAAAAACGGAGGTTGAATTGATTCGCGACCTGAGCATTAACCATAAAATTCCGGTATGTTACTTACGCGACATTAATAATGCCGCCAACATAGATAAGCAAGCGGCTTGCTGGGTTGACGCAATTCTGGACGCCCCTCTTGATGTCAATCAATTGGATACCTATCTGTGCAACAAATTCAAGCACCATCATCGTTTTATTCAAGAAAAAAGGACCCATGCAAGACGTATCGCTAATGATCGAAGATTGTTGATGATTGAGCGGCAAAATAAGACTTCCTGCAATAACCGATCAACTAAGCACTCGCCGCAAAATGCTGACGCCGACTGCTTTACGGTCGAACTTTTTCAGATTGATCAGCGCTCCAAATCCGTTCTGTTTAACGGCAAACTGCTGAATCTGACGCGCAAAGAATTTGAGCTTTTCGAGTTGCTGGCACAGGACGTTGATCGCGTGTTGATGACCGACGAAATTATCAAGCATCTCTGGCCTGAAAATAACCGGGCAACCAAATCGGATCTTTATCAGTACATGCATCTATTAAGAAAAAAAATTGAAAACGATCCGAATAACCCGCAATGGATTTTGACAGTGAAAGGTTTTGGCTACAAGCTGAATGCGGCAGCGCCTTCTAACATAAATCAGCTGGGCATTTAGAAAAATAATGCACGCGGTTCATCTTAAAGAGCGGCAAAAGCAGTCGATAATAACGGGAAGACGCTAAAGCGAGGCGTTGTGAAGACACTTTATTACAGTCACCCGGATTTTCTTTTTCATGAAACAGGCATTGGGCACCCCGAATGCGCTGACCGGCTCAGAAGCATAGAAAAAGCATTGGCCGCGCCGGAATTCTCAGCATTGATCCGGCAATCCCCGCCACTCGGCACCGAGCGGCAAATCAGGCTGATTCATCCCCAATTCCATATTGACGCCCTTCTTGAAGCCATCCCCGAGCAAGGCCAACACTATTTGGATCATGACACGGTGCTGTCGCCTGGGTCAGGACAAGCCGCTTTTCGCGCGGTCGGTGCCGTTTGCGATGCCGTTGATAAAGTCTTGACCGGCAAAGCTGACAATGCTTTTTGCGCGGTACGCCCGCCGGGCCATCATGCGGAACCCAATCTGGCAATGGGATTTTGCCTGTTTAACAATATAGCGATTGCGGCTAATTATGCCCGTCAACAATATCAACTGGAACGTATCGCCATTGTTGACTTCGATGTCCATCACGGTAACGGCACGCAGGCGGCTTTTTACAATCAGCCCAATGTGCTCTACGCATCCAGCCATGAAATGCCGCATTACCCCGGCACCGGACACCCGGCAGAAACCGGCGTCGGCAACATTATTAATGTGCCCTTGGCTGCGGGTGATTCCGGCGTTGAGTTCAGGCAAAAATACGACAGCATTATTTTGCCAGCCCTGAAAAGCTTCAAACCTGAGTTATTGTTGATTTCAGCCGGTTTCGATGCCCACAAGGACGATCCGTTAGCGTCCATCATGCTGGTTGAAGATGATTTCAAATGGATTACTCAACAATTAACGACCATCGCGGACAGCTGTTGTAAAGGCCGGGTTATTTCAGCGTTAGAAGGCGGCTACAATCTTAACGCGTTAGCGGCCAGTGTTGCCATTCATGTTAAGACCCTAATGACAGGCTAGAAAATATTAGCTCCGTTTTTAACTAAAAAACGAAACGCAGATGACGCGGATAATGATGATTAAATTAAGATTTAACTGTGCCGCATCGCTTGGCGTCGCCTACTTTTGGCATTTGCGTTCCATTGTGTTTAAGAACGTTGAGGCGTTAAAAAAGCGTTTAATAAATGGCAATCTATTTTTGCGTCGTTAACACACATGAACTATAGTTAAACCAATTTTTTTCTAAAATCTCAGTACTTAGTACATGACTACGCAAAAGATCATCACCCCATTTGAAAAACTTGCCGCTATTAGTAACGAGTTTTCCGCCGATTTACAAAAAATCATTGGGCAAGTTGAAAAGCTAACTGACATCGGCATTGCACTTTCCTCCGAAAAAGATACGGCGCAATTACTAGAAAAAATCCTGCTGGGAGCAAAATCCATTACCAACTCGGATGGCGGAACAATATACCGGGTTGATGGCAAGACCATTAAAATAGAAATCATCCGTTCCGATAGCCTGGGCATTTCTTTGGGCGGCGGCGGAAATACCATAAACATCCCGAATATCCCGCTGTTCGAAGAAAATGGAGAACCCAACCTTAAGAATGTTGTCTGTTATTCCTACCATAACAATAAAACCATCAACATTGATGACGCTTACGATTCGGTTCATTTCGACTTTACCGGCACCAAGGCTTTCGATCAAAAAAACAATTATCGCTCAAAATCCTTCCTTTCCATTCCCTTGAGCAATCACCAAGGTGAAATTATCGGAATCCTGCAACTGATTAATGCGATTAATCCTGAAACCAAAGAAATCATCACCTTCGATTCAGTCTCGCAACGTTTTGCCGAAGCATTGGCTTCACAAGCGGCAACCGTCTTAACCAAACAACAACTTATTACCGACCTGGAAAACATGTTTGAGTCTCTGGTCAAATTAATAGCGACTGCGGTTGACGAAAAATCGCCTTATACCGGCGGACATTGTCGCCGCGTCCCGGAATTGACCTTAATGCTGACAGAAGCGGCCCATGATACCGATCATGGTTATTTACAAGACTTCAGACTTACCGAGGCCGATCGTTACGAACTCACTATCGCGAGCTGGCTGCACGACTGCGGTAAAATCATCACCCCCGAATACGTCATTGACAAAGCGACAAAACTGGAAACGATTTTCGACCGCATTCATTTACTGGAAACACGCTTTGAAGTACTAAAACGCGATCGTGAAATTGCATTTCTCAAACGGCAGCTTGCCGATCTGCAAGACAACAAGGTCTCGCCGACTGTATTAGAACAATCTTACCAAACTGATATTGCTCGCTTAGAGGATGATTTAGCGTTTATCCGCATTTGCAATACCGGTGGAGAAGCCATGTCGGATAACGACATTAACCGTCTTCATTCGTTACAAAAACGGACATGGTCCCTCAACAATGTCGATACGCCCTTATTAACGGATGAAGAAGTTTACAATTTGAGCATATTCCGAGGCACCTTGACCTCGGAGGAGCGCAGCATCATCAACAATCATATCAACGTTACCATTTCGATGCTGGAAGCCATTAAATTTCCGAAGCACTTACAAAACGTTGTTGAATATGCGGGCGGCCATCATGAACGCATGGATGGCAAGGGCTATCCCAAAGGACTTAGCCGCGAACAAATGTCCATCCCTGCACGGGCGATGGCAATAGCGGATGTATTCGAGGCGTTGACAGCAAAAGACCGGCCTTACAAGGCCGGAAAAAAACTTTCTGAAGCCTTGTTCATCTTAAAAAAAATGAAAGAAGAAGGCCATATTGACCCCGATCTCTACGACGCATTTATCGCGCAAAAGATCTATAAAAAATATGCTGAAAGGTTTTTGGATGATTTCCAAATCGATACCGACTGAATAGAGGATGTAAAGGCCCCGCACCGAATCGGACTTTACCTCGCCTGCCATTTTCCAAGCACCCTCCCAAGTTTCATAAAAATATGCGATGCGTCCCCTGTCAAACTAATCATTATCAACCTGGCTTCTTTGATGAAACTCAGTAATAAATGGCTTAAATCATATCGCTTTCTGGCCTGTGCCCTGATCACGCTGTTATTCATGGCGCACACCGCGCATTGGCTGAATATTCCCACCCTGCAACGCATGGAAAATATTTTATACGACTTGCGCTTGCGGACCACGGTTGCTAATACCGTCGACCCGCGCATTGTCATTATCGATATAGACGAAGAAAGCCTGGCCAAAGAAGGCCGCTGGCCTTGGCGCAGGGATAAATTGGCCTATTTGGTCGATATGCTGTTTGATTACTACAATGTTAAGCTGCTGGGCTTCGATGTGGTGTTTTCCGAACCGGATACCAGCGCAGGCGTTGAGTTGTTGGAGAAAATGGCATCCGGCCCATTGCAACAGGATGCTGCTTTTTTATCGACGCTGGAAACAATGCGCCCGCAACTGTCTTACGATGACATGTTTGCCCAAAGCCTGGAAAACCGGCCGGTGGTTTTGGGTTATTTTACCAGCCCTAAGATCGAAAAGACGCCGGAGGTGGGCATGTTGCCAACGCCTTTGATAGCGACAAATGGATTACCGTTCAGCCCTTTACTGTCCAAAGAAAAAAGCTATGCTGCGAACCTGCAGAAATTGCAAACAGCGGCAAGGTCAGGCGGTTTTTTTAACAATCCCAGCGTCGACGAGGATGGTGTTTATCGGAGACTGCCGTTATTAATTAATTATAACGACCAACTTTATGAAGCACTGTCATTGGCATTATTCAGGACCTTGTTGGACATGCCAAAGGTTAACTTTATTACCGGCGAGGGCTATGGCAAAAGTAACACCGATAGCCACCTGGAAGGCCTTGAAATTGAAGGCTTTCATATTCCTGTCGATCAAAGCGGCACCCTGTTGGTGCCCTATCGCGGCCGTCAAGGCAGTTTTCCCTATGTATCGGCAACCGATGTGCTTAACGGCGTTACCGACGTAAACAAATTAAAAGACAAGATTGTCATTGTCGGCACATCGGCAGCCGGTTTGCTCGATTTACGGGTAACGCCGGTACAAAATGTCTACGCCGGGGTGGAAGTGCATGCCAATATTCTTAGCGGCTTGCTAGATCAAACGATTAAATCCAGACCCAGTTATATTCTCGGGATTGAGTTGGCCGAATTGCTGTTAATCTGCCTGTTGGCCATTTTCATATTTCCCCGTTTACCGGTATTTTTATCCGCCGTTATATTCGGCGTGTTACTTATCGTCGGCATAGCCTTCAATTTTTACTGCTGGGCGATTTGGAACATCGATACCGTGCTGGCAAGTCCCATTACCTTATTAACCTTACTATACGGCATCCAAATATTTTTCGGTTTTTTCTTCGAAAGCCGAAAGAAAAAACAAATGGGCAATATGTTCGGCCAATATATTCCGCCCGAATTAGTCGAGCAAATGAGCCGATCGGATGAAGAATTTTCATTAAAAGGCGAAAGCCGGGAAATGACCGTGTTGTTTTCCGATGTCCGGGGCTTTACCACCATTTCCGAAGGCATGGAACCGCAGGAACTGTGCGAACTGATTAACGACATTTTAACGCCGGTAACCCGCGTTATTCACGAGCACAAAGGCACTATCGATAAATATATCGGCGATGCGATCATGGCGTTTTGGGGCGCGCCGATGCAAAATCCGCAACATGCCAGCTACGCGGTAAGAGCCGGCTTGGCAATCTTGCAGGCCTTAAAAACCATTCAAAAGGATTTTAAAGCCAAAGGCTGGCCGGAAGTTGATATAGGCATAGGCCTTAATACCGGCACAATGAGCGTCGGCAATATGGGCTCGCAATTCCGCATCGCCTACACAATCATGGGCGATGCGGTCAACTTGGGATCACGCCTGGAAGGGCTCACCAAGCAATACGGCGTAAAAATGATCGTCAGCGAGAGCACCTTGCTGGCGGCGCCGGAGTTCACCTACAGGGAACTGGACAAAGTGCGCGTCAAAGGCAAGCATAAACCTATTACCATTTATGAGCCGCTGGGCGTAACAGAAGACATCAGCTCCGAACAATTGCAGATTCTCGACTTATTAAATCAGGGCCTGCACGGTTACCGGCAGCAACAATGGGCCGCCGCCCAGCTCATTTTCGAGCAATTAGCGGAGCGCTATCCGCATGATAAGTTGTATCCCATTTATCTTGAACGGATAGCCTACTACCTTGAAGCGCCCCCCGAAATCGATTGGGATGGCGCCTTTACCCATACCAGCAAATAACACTTGACAATTGGCTCGCATTTTTTACCGCCGGCCTTAAGGAATTGACTTAACACACGCTATAATGTAATGAAATAACGCAACCACTCAGCGTATTCATATCAATGACTTGATTGTCATATATTTTACGACGAAAAATAAACTATATTATTTTTCAATAAGTTATAATTTAATATATTATGCTCATATTTAACAACTCATTGAAATACCAGCAATATATTCACTGAGCAGTTACTTTGATGATACAGTAAACTTGACTGAATACACTACAACGGTTATTACTGAAAAGTTGACCAAAACCGTAACGGATTCCACGAATAAAAACTACCGCGGTAGTGTTGGGAACAACGCCCCAATCAGGGCTGCTGTTATCGGACTAATCGGTTAGTCGCGTTGGCGGATCGACTGATTTCTCAATGGAAAAAGACAAAAAACTCAACAGTACATTAAATGATCATTCATCCTCTTTCTATATAACCACTATGCCTATTCAAATAACTCAACTCGTTAAAAGTTATGGCTTATGGCTGTTCTTGCTAACCGTTGCCCTACCTATTCATGCGGCGCCTCTAGTCGTTGGTCACATTAGCTTTGTGAAGGGCAGTAATGCCGCCCAGCAACCGGGGGCTGCGCCTCGAATTCTCGGTAAGGATACGGAAATTTTTCAGGGCGACAATATCCAAACGACCGAACGCAGTTTTGTCATTGTCGAATTTACCGACGGCGCCAAGATCACCGTACGTCCAAACAGTAACTTCAGCATCGATCATTACGACACCCAATCCGCCAATAAAACGGCACAACTGGTGTTGCATCAAGGCGGCGTTAACACCAGCACCGGTGATATTGCCAAGGATCACCCGGAAAACTTTCAAATAAAAACACCGACATCCACTGTTAAACCCAAATCCGAAAAAGCCGAGTTTACTGTACGTATTTGCGACAAAGATTGCGAAGAGAAAGGCAAAGAAGCGGCCGCCAATGCGGTAAGAACCGAGCAAAGCGTAGTGGCCCGTGTAGTTGATATTAAAGGAGAGGTGAGCGCCATCAACCGTGCCGACAAAAACGCAAAAGAGCGTCCGCTGTCACTGGGCAAACCGGTGTATAACGCCGACTCCATTCATAGCGAAACAGACAGTTATGCGCTTTTGGTCTTTCCTGATGGTGAAAAAGTTACTCTGCAAGCCAATAGCGATCTGGATATTAAACAATATAACTATCAGATTAAAGACAAAAAAGACCAGGTTTTATTACGCTTAACTACCGGAGGGCTACGCGCACTGACCGGCAGTATAGGAAAAAACGATCATGATGCCTTTGCCTTGGATACGCCGGTCGCCACTATTGGTATAAGAGGCACAGGCACCGATACCTCTACAGACGGAGTGAATCTCGATCATTCCACATGGCAAGGACTATCCTTTATACACAATGAGGCGGGAGAATTTGATGTGCCGGAGGGCAGCAGCAGCTCCACTTCCGGTCAAAACGGCATACCTCAGATATATCCTACGCCGCCGAACGCCCCCCCGCCCCCCGAACCCAGGCCGGATACCGATCAATCCGACCCCAAAAAAGTGTTTGAGGAAAAGCCGCCGGCCGCAGGCGCTACACTGGTCAATGCTAATACCGGAAGCGCCACCGTTGAGTCTAACGACGGTGAAAGCGCCACAACAGTAGAAGAAAACGAAACCAGTTCTGCAAATTCGAATGGTGAAATAACAACAACCGAGCAATCGGATAATTCGACACCTAACGATCCATCCAGCAGTGATAGTTCATTCGACGATGCAGACAACTCACTCGAAGGTTGTACAATATAATATCGCAGCAGGGGCGTTACAGTACGATGTCCCTACGCGGGTAATGCCTAAAATGATTCAGGTACACAACGTAAAAAATCATGAAAAAACAACATAAAACGGATAAAAGAATTCATTGGTTTAGTGTCCGCCTGGCTAGATCGACCTTACTCGCTGCCGGTTTATGCCTAATACCCCAAGCACTTTGCCTGGCAGCGGCTGCACCCCAGGAATTCAAGTTTAATATCAAGCATTTTTCGGTCGAGGGCTTGTCGCCGCTTTCTCAATCATTTATTGACGACTATTTTAAACCGCTACAAAATCGGCTATATACGCTCAAAGAGCTACAGAATGTCAGCAAGGCGCTTGAGCTGATTATTCGCGAACAGGGCTATCCCTTTTATCGCGTTATAGTGCCGCCGCAAACATTGGCTACCGGCGATATAAAACTGCAAGTTATCTCTTTTACCTTGGGTGAAATCGAAGTGAACGGCAATAGTTACTTTACCCGGAACAACATTATTGCCAGCTTACCGGTTCTTAATAAGCCTGAATCCCCCAATACGCAAGCGTTGGCCGACGCGATTAAAGTGGCCAACAAACACCCCTCAAAACAAGTGCAACTAACCTTTAAACCCAGCAAAACTCCCGATAAATTAGACGCCAATATTACGGTATCCGAACACCGCCCCTATCAAGCCTCTTTAATCGCCAATAATTACGGCACGGCCAGTTCGGGCGATTACCGCTTAACCGGCGCACTGCAATACAGCAACTTATGGGGCTTGGATCATATTGTCAACGGCAGTTATTCCACCTCCCCTGATCACGCCGATACGGTTAAACAATACGGCGCAAGCTATAGTTTGCCTATCTATCGGCTCAAAGGCTGGCTGAGCGCCTATTATGCCAATTCCTCGGTTAATACCGGTACGGTGGCAACCGACTTAACGGTGACCGGGTCGGGTGAAATGTATGGTATCCACTATCAGCAGTTTTTACCCAAATTGGGCAAGTACGAACACAGCTTGGATTTAGGTATTGATAATCGCTATTTCATCAATGATGTTCAATTTCAAAATATCCAGGTGGGCGCCAATGTCCGTAGTGCGCCATTCAGCATACTTTATAAAGGTGAATATCCGTGGCTAAACACCCACACCGGCTATTATGTGCAATGGGTGGGCAATACCAACTTCGGCGGACATAATACCCAGACACATTATCAAGCGGCGCGCGCTAATGCCAAACAAAATTGGGATCTGTTGCGCTATGGCAGCAATTTTTCGGTCAATGTTAAAGACTGGCTGGTACAAACCAGCCTCACCGGTCAGCATAGCCACAGCCCGCTCATTGCCGGAGAACAGCTCGGCATTGGCGGTAGTTTCGATGTGCGAGGCTACGATCAACGGGAAACCGGAGCGGACAGCGGTGAAATTGTAAAATTTGAAGTCACTACGCCCGCCTGGCAAAAAATTAATTTCTTTGCCTTTTATGATTATGGACATGGCCGCCTGCAAAGCACAACGCCAGGGCAAACCAAGGATTGGAATCTGAGCGGCGCGGGAATTGGCGCGCGCTATCAATGGCGTGAATATTTCCTGGGCAATATTGCCTTTGCCACTGCGCTGGACACTGTTGAGGCGGGAACGACCAAAGCGGGCAACAATCGCATTCATGCCAATATTGTATTTAAATACTAAAATTGGAACACGCTTTACTATATTAAACTTAAGATATTGACTTAACCGCCGATACCAGTTAAAAACAATTAAACGCATTAAACTCAGAATGTTACGATGAAAATAAACCCTAAAAAACAGTCGGCGCACCACCGGTCATTGCTTGGTGCAAGCTTACCGCTACGTCGCGCGCTTAATCTGGCTATTTTAGCGGTACTCTACCCGTCCTTCTCTTACGCCAATCCCGACGGCGCGCAAATTGTCAGCGGCCAAGTCAGCATTGATAACTCTACGCCGGGCGTGACCGCCGTCACCAACAGCCCCAATGCGATTATCAACTGGCAAAATTTCAGCATCGCCCAAAACGAACTTACCCAGTTTATTCAGCAAAACGGACAAAGCGCGGTGCTTAACCGCATTATCGGCCAAAATCCCAGCGAAATTTTAGGACAGTTGACTTCCAACGGTAAAGTGTTCTTGATCAATCCGAACGGCATCGTATTCGGCGCAGGTTCGGCGATTGATACCCAAGGCCTGATCGCTTCCAGTCTTAACCTGAGCGACCAGGATTTTCTGAGCGGCAACTACCATTTTATGGCCGGTTCCAGCGCCGGAAACATTGTTAATGAAGGCATTATCCGGGCAGGAAAAGACGGCAACATTATTCTTATCGCCCCAAAAATAGAAAATAACGGCATTATCAAAACCGAGGGCGGCTCCATAACCCTGGCAGCCGGACAGGAACTGACCATTACCAACCTGGATTCGCCGGATATTCGTTTTCAAATCCAGGCCCCCGCCGATAGCGCGCTTAATCTGGGTAAACTGCTAAGCGAAGGCGGTGCAATCAACGTGTTTGCAAGCACCATCAAACACAGCGGCGAAATTAATGCCGACAGCGTCCAAATAGATAAACAAGGCCGTATCCAACTAGTCGCGCAGCAGGATACAACTTTAACTGCGGACAGCAAAATATCGGCTAACAACAGCCAAGGCGATGCAGGCTCCGTTCATATAGACAGTAAAACCGGCACAACCCTGGCGCAAGGCTCAATCGAGGCTCAAGCCGGCCAAAGCGGTAAAGGCGGCAGCATAGCGCTGCTCGGCGAACGGGTTGGGCTGTTGGATCAGGCGCATATCGACGCCAGCGCCGTAAACGGCGGCGGGCAGGTTTTAATAGGCGGCGACTATCAGGGTAAAAATCCCGCCGTACATAACGCTAAAGCCGCCTATGTCGGCCACTCCACAACCATTAAAGCCGATGCCAAAACCAACGGCAACGGCGGTAAAGTCATCGTTTGGGCGAACGAGGCCACCCGCGCCTACGGCGACATCAGCGCCAAAGGCGGCAGCCTGAGCGGCAACGGCGGCTTTATCGAAACCTCGGCGCATTGGCTGGATACGGCGGGTATTAGAATCAACGCTTCCTCAAGCCATGGTCTGAGTGGCGAGTGGTTGCTTGATCCTTTCAACATTACTATTGTTGATGGCGAGGCCGATGTCTCAGCTGTTACCGACCCCTTCACTTCCTCCCCTAGTTGGACGGCGACCTCAGATTCTTCGTACCTTCGAAACTCCGCAATAAACACACAACTCAACAAGGGTACCAGTGTCACTATTTACACGGGTAGTGCTATTGTTGGTTCAGAAGTAGGCGACATCACCGTAGCGGCCAATATCAGCAAAACGTCAGGGGACGACGCTACTCTGCATCTTAAAGCCGATAACGCGATCATCATCAATAACAACATCGGTATCAGCTCTACTAATAATAAGCTCAACGTCATCCTCAATGCCGATGCCGATGCCAGCGGCGCGGGCAATATTCAGATGAACACCGGTTCCTCCGTCATCAGTAATGGCGGCGATATAACGCTGGGAGGCGGAGCCAATCCACTGACGACACCGGCACGCGGATTGGCCGGCAATCCTCATGGCGTACTGATAAGCCACGCCACTCTAAACGCCGGCACGGGTAACATAAATATACGCGGGACCGGCACGGACGGAACTTACTCCGCCAGCGGTATCTACCTTGACGCCTTAAGTCAATTAATATCTACCACCGGCAACATAAGCCTCATTGGAACGGGTGGCAACGGGCTGGACAATAACCACGGCATTTACCTTGATAACAGCACGCTCAGCACCGGCGGAGCAATGAGCATCACCGGCACAGGCACGGGTAGCGGTAGTAACACTAAGGGCGTATATCTCTACAACGACTCGAAAGTCGTTAGCGGCGGAAATTTGAATATCACCGCCAACGGTAATGGATCGTCAGGCGATCTGCTGCAATCCGACGGCACTACCATCTCCAATCTTGGCGCTACCGGCCTTGTCACTGGCAGCAGCGATGTCACATTAAGCGGGAATAATCTCACGCTCGCTGATGTGCGTTCACAGCACCATATTATTCTCAATGCCTTGGGAAATGTTAACCTCGGTCTCCCGACAACCAACGATTACGTTGACGACCGATATTTCACTTACAACCTGCCGTTCACCTTTACCTTCTTTGGAACGCCCTATTCTCAAGCCTACATCAGCAGCAATGGCTTAATCACATTCGGCGACGGAACAGGCGCTTATAGCGACAGCGTTCAAGGTCTAGCCTACTACAAGGCCATTGCGCCGGCTTGGAATGATTGGGAGCTGCATACTTCATCCGGAAAAAACATCTTTATCTCTCGCCCGACTGACACAGATTGGGCTGTGAAATGGAACGTTGAGCGCTATTACAACTCCGGAAAAACGGCAATTTTTGAGGCGGTGTTGAATTCTACAGGAAACATCACATTTAATTACGGAGCCGCAAACAACAGCTTCGCCGGGGACGTGACCATCGGCCTGAGTGACGGAACTTCTGCCATCACCTCTCAATTGATGACCGACTTCACTTCGCTCAACAATCTGAAATCGACGACTTTCACCCCGCTTAACGGCGGCTATACAGAAGCTGTCGCAGCGACTGGCGGCACACTTGTTAGCACCACGCCTGTTTATACAGGCACCACCGGATTTAATCTTTCAGCCACCAACACGGTCTTGTCGGCACAAACCGATATCACAATCAATGCCGGCGGCTCCATTACCCAAAACGCCATGTTGGCCTCGAGCGGTGGCGGCAACATCGTACTGAACACCGGCGTCAATTACACCAACAATGTCGGTATCGATGCGTTCAACGTTTCCGGCAGCGGCCGCTGGCTGATTTATTCAACCACTCCAACCAATAACATGCTGAGCGGACTAACCCCGGCATTCAAGCATTATGGTTGCCAATACCTAACCGGCTGTACAAATTATACTATACCCGGCACCGGCAACGGCCTGCTTTACAGCATTACACCGGTGCTGAACATTACGCCCGGTACCGCCAGCAGCAGATACGGGAGCGCCGTCAATCTAGCGGACTTAAGTTATACATTGAGCGGTTACATTGACGGTGATACAGAGAGCAGCGCTAATATTGGCGGCACAGCCGGCTTCTCGACTACTGCAACGTCAAGCTCATCGGTAGGCAGTTATAACATCGCCTATAATGCAGGATTAAGCAATGCTCTGGGGTATATCATTTCTGATAATACAGCAAGCGTGGCCGAATACACTATCACCCCCACTCTGCTTAGCCTGACCATTAAAGCGGACAATGCCACGCGGGTTTACGGCGATGCCAACCCTGTTTTTACCGGCAATATTACAGTTGGCGAACTTTCCAACGGCGACACCCTTGATTCCATCGGCCTTAGTTACACGACCTTGGCGACATCGTTCTCCAACGTGGGTACTTATGCGATCACGCCGCAAATCACCAACAGAAACTACACTTTTACGGGCATAGACGGCCAACTTACCGTCACGCCTCACGACTTAATCGTCATCGGCGTTGCCGCCGGCAAAACCTACGGTGCGCTTGACCCTGTGTTTACCTACAACGCCACCGGTTTTGTCAACGGAGAATCCTCATCCGTGTTAACCGGCGCGCTGACACGAACGGCAGGGGAAACGGTAACCGCCGGACCTTACAGCATTAATCAAGGCAGCCTGGCCAACAGCAATTACAACATCCGTTACACCGGTGCCGACTTCACTATCACCCCCGCCCTGCTCAGCCTGAACATTAAAGCGGATGATGCCACGCGGGTTTATGGCGATGCCAACCCTGTTTTTACCGGCAATATTGCGGCTGGCGAACTTGTCAATGGCGACACGCTTGATTCCATCGGCCTTAGCTACACGACCTTGGCGACACCGTTCTCCAACGTGGGCACCTATGCGATCACGCCGAAACTCATCAACAGCAACTACACGTTTACAGGCATAGACGGCCAACTTACCGTCACGCCTCACGACTTAATCGTCATCGGCGTTG
>DAINRH010000002.1:52116-66239 GCA_036741905.1 Methylobacter sp.
ACGAACGGCAGGGGAAACGGTAACCGCCGGACCTTACAGCATTAATCAAGGCAGCTTAGCCAACAGTAATTACAACATCCGTTACACCGTCGCCGATTTCACCATTAATGCGCTGGACAGCATAACCTGGATTGGTGGAAACGGCGATTGGTCGACAGCCGACAACTGGGAAAATAGCATTATCCCTACAACCGGTAACGTGCTGACCGCTACTATTCCAACCGGAGTGACAGTAACTTACGACTCCTTAGCGGGCACTACTTCTCTAAATAGTTTGAGCAGTTTGGGTCATTTTCAGATGACCGGAGGCAGTCTTGGAATCAGCGGCATATTTAATACGGCTCAATACACCCAATCCGGCGGCAACCTTTCAGCTGGCAGTTTTAATGTCAGCAACGCCTTTAACCAGAACGGCGGCACAATCACAGCCGATAGCATGGCCATCAGCACCGTCAACGCTATAGCTCAGGGCCTATCAGGTAACATCAATGCCGCCAATCTCACAGCATCCAGTGACGGCGATGTCACCTTTGCCGGAGTAAACGCTATTACCCAGGTGCTGGACATCAGTGCAGGCGGTAATATTTACTCACGCACTCAGGGCGTTTCGCGGATAAACCGCTTAAATGCACCCAACGGCTGGATTGATGTTGAAAATATTGGAGGATTTATTCTTGGTTCAACTGCCGTTAACTCGGGCACAACGGTAGCCAATGCTGCTGGAAATATTGTGATCAAGGCCAAGTCTCCACTTACGGTTAATGGGACAGTTTCTTCGGCCAGCGGCAGTGTTAGTCTTACGGCCAGTAATGGTGACACGCTCGCCATTAATGCGCCTATTTCTGCTGCCAACGGCGTTACTCTGACCGGCGGTACGCTTACCGGAAGCGGCTCAGCTTCATATCTACAATCTTTCAATACTGCGTCTGGCGGAAATACATTAACCAATTCCATTGAGGAAGCTACCGCAGTGGTGCTGGGAACAACGCCCCAGATAACACAGCCGTTAGCTGACCAATCGAGTAGTAGTAACAGCAGTAATAATAGCGCAGGCGAATCTCTAAGCGACACTGCCGAAAAAGCCAAAAACACTAAGCAATGCACTAAATGATAAGCCACCATGCATCTGAACTCAAAGTAGGTTCGATTTACCTGAACCTGCCGAATAAGTCCCCCAGGAACACCCCGCGAAATATAGATTGCTAAATGATGTTGAGTTTTTTATCATCGAAGCCTAGTTGTACTGACCCAGATTGAGTGCCTTACATCTATCTTTTAGCGGCTATCTGGATGAACGGGCTATGAACTCATTTAAACTGATCGAATTAAATCCCGTAAAATCATACATGAGCATCCTTTGCCGGCAATGTTCTAATGGCCTGTTCGATTGAAAAAACATGCATCAGCCCACAACTCGCATCATTATTATTGAGCTGGTTGGTCCATATGATACCGCGCCGCGTATTAAACAGCTTACCCCCTGCGCCGCTACGTTTTTAGGATATACCGAGCACGAACTCATCGGTAAGCCTATCGACCTTATCTTCGCTGACGGAAGCGGCAATACGCTATGGCAAGCAGCCCTTGCCAAGGTAACTCGACAAAGCGCTTCGACTCCGCTCAGGGCGAGCTTTATCGGTGACATAGTCAGCAAGGCCAATGACAAAATCCAGGTATTAATATCGCTCGCCGTCTTATCCAAGCCAATGCCCGATAAAACCGACATTGCTTTACTGATTCAGGACAGCGGAGTCGGTAGAACTGTCGATGATTTCAACGTTGAATCGGCGTTTACCGAAAGCGAAGAACGTTTTCGACAAATGGCGGAAATGGCCGGCGAATGGTTATGGGAGCAAGATCCCGAGGGTTACTACAGCTATAGCAGTGCCGCAGTTAGCCAAATACTGGGCTATAGTCCGGATGAAGTGCTCGGCAAACACTATACCGAATTTTTAACGCCCCAGGATAAAGCCAACCAGCAGCACTACGCGACCAGCCGTCGGCCTTTTTACGCGTTGTTGTCCCACTACCGGCACAAAGACGGTCGCCAGATACTGACCGAATCGACCGGCTTACCGATAATCAATGCAGTAGGAAAGCTGCTGAAATGGCGAGGGGTTGATCGGGATATTACCGCCAGAATCCATTTTCAGGATGCACTGATCGAAAGTGAAAAACGTATCCGTTTGATTATTGAAAGCTCCTTAAGCGCTATCGTGATTATGGATTCTTACGGCATCGTTACCGACTGGAACCACCCGGCAGAAAAAATATTCGGCTGGACTACGGATGAAGCTATCGGCCGACGTCTTGATGAGTTAATTATCCCACCACAGCTTCGCGATGCGCATCGACGGGGCTTGGAACGCTTCCTGCGCACCGGTTCCGGCCCTTTGTTAAATCAATTGCTTGAGCAGACCGCGATTCGCCGCGACGGCACTGAATTCCCCGTTGAACTGAGCATCTCGCCCTTAAAACTGGGCAATACGTACATATTCAGCGGCTTTATCCACGACATCACCGAGCGTAAGCGCTTGGAGCAACGCTTCCGACAAGCGGTTGAATCGGCGCCCAATGCGATTGTCATGGTGAACAAGTCAGGGACGATTGAAATGGTCAACTCGCAGACAGAGGCATTTTTCGGCTACTCACGCGCTGAATTAATTGGACAACCGGTTGAAATATTAGTGCCTAAGCGCTTTCGCAATGCGCATGTTGGCGTTCGCCAAGCGTACCTCAAGGCCCCTGTATCCAGGCCTATGGGAGCGGGCCAAGACCTCTACGGGTTACGCAAAGACGGAACGGAATTTCCCGTTGAAATAGGCCTCAGCCTAATCGACAGCAAAGAAGAAACATTGGTGCTGAGCACCATCGTCGACATTACCACGCGAAAAGCCACGGAAGCGGCTATTCGCCAAGCGCAAATCAATCTAGCCATTGCTCAAAGTGAAATCAAGATTGCCCAACGCATTCAGGCCTCACTCTCCCCCTCGGCGCCGATCAAATCCAATCATTTTGAAGTCACCGGCTACTGCTTGCCGGCCGATCAAGTCGGCGGCGATTATTTCGATTATTTTTACCGCAATGAAGACCATTTGGACATGATTATTGCCGATGTTTCCGGTCATTCAATCGGCCCCGCCCTGTTTATGGTGGAGACCCGCAGCGCCATTCGAACTCAGGCCGGCGGTTCGGCTACGCCGGCGGAAACCTTAAGCGTCCTCAATAATTTTCTTTTTGAAGATTTGGATAAATCCGACTACTTTATTACGCTATTTTATTTGCAATACAACAGCAGCACCCAACAACTGAGCTTTGCCAATGCAGGCCACCCTCCTCCCTTGTTACTTAGCCCTTTTCAAAGCGAATGCAGGCAATTGGATGCGGAAGGATTAATACTGGGTATCAACAAAAATGTCGTTTTTGAAGAAAAAACCACGGTGTTATCCCAAGGCGACTTAATCCTGCTCTATACCGACGGCTTAACCGAAGCGGAAAATGCCGATGGCGAGTTTTTTGGCCTAAAGCGCGTCAATGATATTCTCGTTCAATATGCGCAACACTCCCCGCAGGCCATCATTGAAATATTACTGGCACGGTTAAAACAATTTTGCCGCAACGAATCCTTTAACGATGATATTACGCTAATGATCTTTAAGCGGCATTAATGCTAGAGCGCTATCAGAGCTTGCCGTGTGCATACTCTCCGTAATCCCATGTTCTTTTGATCCCGACGACTTGGCAACTTTTTATTCTTCACTGTAGGGGATTGCTTACCCTTATATGTGTTAGCTTTAAAATCACACCAAGGAACCTTACAGACTCATTGTGCCGTTTTTGATAGCTTAAGGAAAAAATAATGCTTAGGAAATTAACAGAAGAGGCATGGATTCTTTATCTGAGAATTCTAGACATTGAGCGCATATCGGACTTTTCAATCATGCGAGAGGAAAGAATTTACCGATTAACGGATCAAATTTATTGCCGATACAAACGGCGGCGGACTGCTTTAGAGCTTCAGATAATTAATGGCAACCTATTGTCAACGGAGAGACGATAAGGGCGCTCCCCGCCGAGAGGTTTTTGCTACCCTCTCAATTCAAAAATAGCTTGAAAAACCTAACAACAAGACACCGGCAAACACGCCCGCCAACACATCATCCAACATAATACCCAATCCGCCATGAACCTGCCGGTCAATCCACTTGATCGGCCACGGTTTGAGTATGTCGAAGAACCTGAACAGGATAAAGCCCAGCACCATAGCCTGCCAGCTAAAGGGAACCAGCCACATCGTTATCAGGTAACCGGCAATCTCATCCCAAACGATGCCGCCAAAATCATGTTCATCGAGTTTTTTTGCGGCGATGTCGCAAATCCATATCCCGCCAACCGTCACGATTAGCGTCAACAGGCTATAAACGACCGGATTGGTTTGCGCAAATAGCCAATAAACCGGAATAGCCGCCAATGTACCGAAAGTGCCCGGAGCTTTTTTTGCCAAACCGGAGCCGAAGCCGAAGGCCAGAAACAGGATGGGATCGGACAATATCTGTTTGGGGGTCAGCTTGTTTTTACCCAACTGGGTGTTAAGAAAAATGCTCAAAGCCTTTGACCTCTAATGGTTGGATATGACCCGATTTACTCAAGCGTAAACCAGGCTGGGATTCAATGATGCCGATTTTGGTAGCCGCTATGGTCAATTGAGCCGCCTGCTCCGGACTTACGGTAAAACACAGCTCGTAATCGTCACCGGCGGTCAGCGGCATAGACCAATCGCCGGTATCGTTAATGTAGGCCAACACCGCTTTTGACAACGGCAACGCGTTCCAATCGAGGCACGCGCCTACATGGCTTTGTTCCAGAATATGGCCCAGATCGCCTGCCAAACCGTCCGATAAATCGATGCAGGCATTGGCAATGCCAAGTAAAGCCTGACCGGCTTCAACTTGCGGCTCCGGCCGGTTAAATCGCGTCAACGCAGCTTCGGAATCGGCACAGGTGTAACCTTGCTTTATCTTTAAGCCCAACCCCGCATCGCCCAAAAATCCGGTCATATAAATAAAATCGCCGGGCGTGGCCGCTGATCGCATCAGCGCTTGGCCTTTAAGAACTAAACCCATCGCCTGAACGGTCAAGGTCAATGGACCGGAGGTGGTATCGCCGCCGATTAAATCCACAGAATAGCGTTCGGCCAACTTTAAAAAACCCTTGGCGAATGCCGTCAGCCAGTTTTCATCAACCTTGGGTAGGGTTAAGGCCAGTGTCACCGAGACTGGCTTTGCGCCCATTGCGGCAAGATCGCTCAAATTGACGGCCAGCAGCTTATGTCCCAGCAGTTCCGGGTCGGTCCCGGCAAAAAAATGCACGTTTTCGACCATGGTATCGGTGGTCACGGCCAGTTCGTAACCGTTGGGAATCGACAACAACGCGCAGTCGTCGCCTATGCCCAAGTGCGTTGAAGGATTTTTGATTCGCTGCTGAGTGAAGAAGCGCTGGATTAAGGCGAATTCGGAGAGTGGCATGAGATTGGATTAAAGACTAAAGGTATATGCCCTTCACCTTGCGCCTTTTGCCTTAATTTCCCCCGCCCTTGTTTGCTGCGCGACCTTATCCAGTATGCCGTTAACGTACTTGTGACTACCGTCGGCGCCAAAGTCTTTGGCGAGATTGATGCCTTCATTTAAAACAACCCGGTACGGCATATTTAACCGGTACAACAACTCGTACACACCGATTCTTAAAATAGCCCTTTCGACCGGATCAATCGTATCGACAGGGCGATCGACAAATTCCGACAACGCCTGATCGATCGCATCCAGATTTTTAGGCACGCCGTAAAACAGCTCGACAAAATAACTTTTCTGAGCGTCTTTCAAGCGCTCTTCTTCCAGAAACTGCCGTTCAATCTCGCTAAGATTCTGGCCGGCCATTTGCCATTGATACAATGCCTGTACAGCAGCCTTTCGGGCATTGGTTCGAGCTTGACTCATTCTATTTCCAGGTTATTAAATAAACTTACCATTTCAATGGCGGATAGTGCCGCTTCCGCACCCTTATTGCCGGCTTTGGTGCCTGCGCGCTCAATCGCCTGCTCAATACTGTCAACGGTTAATACGCCGAAACTGACCGGCACATTGTATTGCAGGGAAACCTGCGCCAAGCCCTTAACGCATTCGCCGGCGACATATTCGAAATGGGGCGTGCCGCCGCGAATAACCGCGCCTACGGCGATAATCGCATCGTATTTTTTAGCCGCCGCCACGCGTTGCACCACCATCGGCAGCTCAAACGCACCGGGGGCCTTTACCAAATGAATATCCGCTTTATTGGCGCCGTGGCGAACCAGCGCGTCAATCGCACCCGCTTCCAGTTGTTCAACGATGAAACTGTTAAACCGCGAAGCGACGATGCAGAATTTTCCGCCTTGAACGAGTAAATTCCCTTCAAAGGTTTTTAATGTTGACATGATGTTTCTCTATTGTGTGATTAACGTGTAATGTTGTTGAAGCCGCGTAGGAAGATTGATTAATTCACCACGAAGGCACTAAGAACACTAGTTTCTCTTCCTGTTCTTCGTGCCTTCGTGGTGTTATTTTTTAGTTAATGCTTAATGTGGTAAAGAATCTTCAACCCACATGCTCGGCGACTTCCAAATCAAACCCGGACAAGGCGACATATTTCTTCTGGGTGCCTAACACCTTCAGCTTATGCACCCCCAGATCGGCCAGTATTCTGGCGCCGGTTCCGGTAGTGCGCCAATCTACCGCGCCGACAGCCTGAGTCGGACTCACAATGCCGTGATCTTCCAACTGATAGTGATGTATCAGTTCCGCCAGCGATTTATTGTCCTCGCTTTGCCTGATAACGACCAATACCCCGCGTCCTTCCTCCGCTATTTTTTGCATCGCCGAACGCAATGGGACGCTGCAATCGCTACGCTTGGAGGCAAACAAGTCATCCAGCAAATTCCGTGCATGGACCCTGACTAAAACAGGCTCTTCGCCGGAAACCTGGCCCATGACCAGTGCCAAGTGCAGGTTATTGTCATTCCGGTCCTGATAGGCATAAAGCTTGAACTCTCCGAATTCGGTGGGATAAATGCACTCGCTGATGCGTTCCAGGGTATTTTCGTGCTGGATGCGATAATGGATCAGATCGGCGATCGTGCCGATTTTAAGATCGTGCTGCCTGGCAAACACTTCCAGATCGGGCCGTCTTGCCATCGAACCGTCTTCATTGAGTATCTCGACGATAACTGCCGCCGGTTCCACGCCTGCCAGCTTGGCTAAATCGCAGCCCGCTTCAGTATGCCCGGCGCGATTTAATACACCGCCCGATTGCGCCATTAACGGGAAGATGTGTCCCGGCTGTACCAAGTCATCGGCTTTAGCCTCCGCAGCCACTGCACATTGAATGGTACGCGCCCGGTCGGCGGCTGAAATGCCGGTGGTTACGCCGGTTGCCGCTTCGATAGACACGGTGAAATTGGTTGAATGGGCGGTTTTGTTTTCATTGACCATCAACGGCAAGCGTAATTGCTGACATCGTTCACTGGTCAAGGTCAAGCAAATCAGGCCGCGGCCGTAACGGGCCATAAAATTCACGTCTTCCGGACGAGTGAAAGCAGCCGCCATCACCAGGTCGCCTTCATTCTCCCGGTCTTCATCATCCATAATGATGACCATTTTGCCTACGCGTAAATCTTCTATAATTTCTTCAATGGTATTCATGTTACCTTTGGGCCGTTAGCCGAAAAAACCGCTTTTTTGCAATAATTCTTCTGTGATGCCGCCATGGCTTATAGCCGCCGCATCCCCTTTGATTAATCGTTCCAGATAGCGAGCCAATAAATCCACTTCCAGATTGACTTTAGTTCCGACCGTCGCATCGCCCAGCGTGGTTTCTTTGAGCGTATGCGGCACAATATTCACGCTGAACACGGCACCATCGACGTCGTTGACGGTCAGGCTGATGCCGTTAATGCAAATAGAGCCTTTTTCGGCAATATATTTAGCGAGGTTATCGGGCGCTTTAAATTTAAAGCGGAAAGAGCGCCCGTCCGCCCGCTTTTCCATAACCGTGCCAATGCCATCGACGTGGCCGCTGACGATATGCCCGCCCAAGCGGGTGGTCGGCGTTAAAGCCAACTCCAGATTAACCGGCGTACCCACGGTTGCGGCGTTCAAGATGGTTCTGGACAATGTTTCGTTGGACACATCGGCGCAAAAATAATCTTTACCTAACTCCACTGCGGTCAGGCACACGCCGTTAACGGCAATACTGTCGCCAAGCACGACGTCATTTAATGGTAATTTTCCGGTTGCTATGGTCAATCGGCAATCACCGGCTTTCCGCTCGATGGCCGATATTTTACCCACTGCCAAGATTATGCCTGTAAACATGGATGCCCTGTTAAGTTGTAGGGGTGAATTTATTCGCCCAGGGCGACTGAAGCCGCCCTTACAATGGTGTATAAGTTAATTTCAACTCCTGGCCGACCTGCCTGACATCGCGCAGTTTTAACTGCTTTTTATCGGCCATCCGTTGTAATCCCGGCAGATTAAATAATCCGCGTCCCTGGTCGCCTAAAATACAAGAAGCCATATAAATGACATACTCATCAACCAAACCTTCAGCCAGTAACGCACCGTTAAGCACGGAACCCGCCTCGACCAGCAGCTCATTGATTTGCTGTTGGCCTAAAAAATCCATCACCGCATGCAAATCAAGCCGCCCATTTTTATCGGGCAACTGATAGACTTCAAAACCAGCCTGTTGCAACGCGCCTTGTTTTTGTTGATCCTCCGCACAGGTTAAAATCAGGCTGCGTCCCGGCAGTTTAGCCATCTGCGCGGTAACCGGCATATTCAGATGCGTATCCAGCACCACTCTGACCGGTTGCAAGACATCCTCATCTATACGGGCGTTTAACGCAGGATTATCGGACAACACGGTATTGATGCCGGTTAAGATCGCCGAGCTTTCCGCTCTTAACCGATGCACATCGGCTCTGGCCTCATTTGAGGTAATCCACTTGCTTTCGCCCGATGCCATTGCTGTGCGTCCATCCAGACTCATCGCCAGCTTGCTGCGCACAAACGGGCGATTGTCCGTCATCCGCTTGATGAAGCCCCGATTTAACGCCTGCGCGTCTTCCTGCAATACGCCGCAGATAACCTCAATTCCGGCCTCTTTAAGCTTTTCCAGTCCGCTGCCCGACACTTTAGGATTGGGGTCCTGCATGGCCGCAACGACCCGGCTGACTCCGGCTTTTATCAACGCATCGCAACACGGCGGGGTTCTACCCTGATGACTGCAAGGTTCCAGCGTTACGTAGGCGGTTGCGCCTGTAGCATCCGGTAGATTTTTTAACGCTTCAACTTCCGCATGCCCCTGACCGGCTTTAACATGCCAGCCTTGCCCGATCACAGCCCCATCCCTGACTAAAACACAGCCTACGCGAGGGTTCGGGTCGGTCGTATAACGGCCTTTTTTAGCCAGGGAAATGGCTTGCGCCATATAAAAAGCATCGCGCGGCGCTGACATTATTCTTTTTGTAGGTGTTTAATCATGTCGGTGAATTCACTGACATCCTGAAAACTCCGGTAAACCGAGGCAAAGCGCACAAAAGCCACATGATCCAGTAAACTTAATTCTTTCATTACTTTTTCGCCCAACTCCTGCGCCGATATTTCCCGCTCGCCCGACGCCCGCAACTCCTTTTTTATCCGATTGATCGCGGCTTCAATATCATCGCTGCCTACCGGCCGTTTTTCCAGCGCCCTTAACATGCCCGAACGCAGCTTATTTTCCTCGAAAGGTTCGCTGATTCCGTCGCGCTTAACAATCCGGGGCAATGTTAACTCAGCCACTTCATGCGTCGTAAATCGTTCTTTACAAACATTACATTCACGCCGACGGCGAACCTGATCGCCTTCATTTGCCAATCTGGAATCAAGAACCCGCGTATCTTGCGCCCCACAAAACGGACATCGCATAGTTAAGCCACTGTTTTTTGTTTACCGACGACCTCCGAAAATGGAGGAAATGCCGACGACTGCCGAAATCAATCGCGGCAAAATCGGCCTTCAAACTCGAAAACCGTTAATTTTATAACACTCTGCATTTTATCTGTATTTTATTTTCTGATGTTGTGCATGTAGCTAGTAAAAAAGCGTCGTCCACGAAAGACACAAAAAGCACGAAAAACGGGGTGCAAGCAAAAGGCACCATACTTGCCATGAATGCCGGGGTATCCACTCGCATGCCTGGCATTACGCCGTTCATGCAGGGAGTTTTCGTGTCTTTCGTGCTTTTCGTGGACAGTGCGTAACATCAGTTATTTTCAAACTATACTGTAGCCGCATTCCTGCCTACTCAACCTCCTGCCACATGAAAGAACAAGAAGGCGTCATAAAATACCAGCTACATCATACGCAGCAGGCGATTAACCCGCTGTTATCGCTGACCGAAATCAACGCCTGGCGCACTATTGCCGTCCGCCTTGATCTTATCGGGCAAACGCCTGAACGATACGACAATATCGGCTTCGGCAATATCAGCCAAAGAATCGATGTTCACAGCGATCAGTTCATTATCAGCGGAACTCAAACCGGACATATTGAGCACCTCAGTCCCGAACATTATTGCCTTATTGTCAAAGCGGACCCTCGTCAAAACCGGCTTCAGTCCTGCGGCCTGTGCAAACCTTCTTCCGAATCGCTGACCCACGCCGGCATTTACGCCCAGAGTAATGCTATTCAAGCCGTTATTCATGCTCACAGTCCCGAGATTTGGCAGCATACCATGGCGCTTGGACTACCCCACACGAGCGCCGACGTCCCTTACGGCACGGTTGAGATGGCGGCGGCTGTCGAGCGATTATTTCAATCAGGCCAATTAATTCAGAGTTCATTATTTACCATGTTGGGACATGAAGACGGGGTCGTTGCTTTCGGCAGAAACATGCAGGCGGCGGCTTGGGAACTGATCAAATATTTATCGCTGGCTATCGGCATTGAACAACAACGCATTAACCGATAAAATGCCCGGCTCTATATTAGCAACTCTTAATTAAATATGCCGGAAATACAAATCTACACGACCAATATTTGCCCTTATTGCATGATGGCTAAGCGCCTGCTCGATAAAAAAGGCGCTTCCTATACAGAAATCAATGTGGACGCAAAACCCGGTTTAAGGGAAGAAATGATGCTCAAAACAAAGCGGCGGACGGTCCCGCAAATCTATATAGGCGACTATCATGTCGGCGGCTTTGACGAATTGTATGCGTTGGATCAACAAAAAAAGCTGGATGATTTACTGAAAGCTGCGTAGGTATTAAATTTAAATAAATTTTCACCACGAAAACACGAAGGGCACGAAGATTTATGTTTCATGCTTCGCCTCTTCGCGATGTCTTTGTGTGACTTGGGTAGGCGAGGTAACGGATTTTCGTTACCCCGCCTTTAAGTGTTCGATGAGAGAATTCGCCTCACATTGAAGCGAAAAAATATCGGGCATAAATGACATGCCCGATCTACAAACCCCTTAAAATATCCTTTTTAATATCTTCAACATTTTCCAAGCCGACTGAAATCCTTACCAAACCGTCTTTAATGCCGGCGGCCGCCCTGACTTCCGGCGTTAACCGACCATGCGTGGTAGTAGCAGGATGGGTGATGGTGGTTTTAACATCACCCAGGTTTGCAGTAATCGACAGCATTTCAGTAGCGTCGATCAACTTCCAGGCGTGTTCCTTGCCGCCGGTCAATTCAAAACTGACTATACCGCCGAAATGACTTTGCTGACGTTTGGCCAATTCGTGCTGCGCATGCGATGCCAAACCGGGATAATGCACCTTGGCGACACAGGCCTGTTGCTCCAGCCAACGGGCCAATTCAAAAGCGCTGTCGCAATGCGCTTTCATCCTGACCGCCAGCGTTTCCAAGCCGGACAAAAACACCCAGGCGTTAAAAGGACTCATGGTCGAGCCGCCGGTGCGAAGATAGGGATAAATATGTTTTTCTATGATCTCTTCATTGGCAACAACGGCCCCGCCGACACAACGTCCCTGCCCGTCTATATACTTGGTTGCCGAATGGACGACGATGTCCGCGCCTAATTCCAAAGGCTTTTGCAACACCGGCGTACAAAAACAATTGTCGACAATCAGCAAGCAGCCGTGTTTATGGGCTATGTCGGCAAGCACCGAAATATCGGCAATTTCAGTCAAGGGGTTGGACGGTGTTTCCAAAAACAAAAAGCGGGTATGCGGTTTAATCGCCGCTTCCCAAGCCGCGGCATCTATTAAATCGACAAAGTCCGTTTCGACCCCGAATTTGCCGAAATAATTCTGGAACATCAGCACGGTATTGCCGAACACGCCGCGTGAACACACCACATGATCACCGGCTTTAAGCAAGCCCATACCGACCGCCATAATGGCCGCCATGCCGGAGGAAAACGCCAGACAGCGTTCGCCCTTCTCCATTAACGCCAGTCTCTCCTGAAAAGCGCTGACTGTTGGATTGGTAAAACGGGAATAAATATTGCCGGGCTTTTGCCCGGTAAAGCGCAAAGCGGCCTCTTCGGCACTCTTGAATACATAACTGGATGTGGCAAAAATCGGGATGCTGTGCTCATCTTCATGAGTGCGCTTATGCCCGGCTCTTATGGCCTGGGTTTCCAGAGAGTAGTCGTTCCAGTTAATATCGTTCATTTATTTTTAAAGGTCTTTATTTGTTAAAAAGATCAGGCAAAATGCTCCTCAATCGCCGTTTTGCATTCCGATAATGAAATTTTCCGAGTTTCTTTCCGCTTGCGCGCCGTCGTTGCGCAAAGCCTCAGTCCGCTCCAGATACTCATCGTCAATGTCGCCGGTGATGTATTCCTTACTAAAGCAAGAAGTATCGAAATGCTCGATGCCCTGATTACCTTTGCGAACCGCATCGATCAGGTCATTCAGTTCCTGGTAAATCACCCGATCCGCACCGATAGCCACGCACACCTCGTCTTCAGTACGATCATGGGCAATCAGCTCATGTGCGGCCGGCATGTCGATGCCGTAAACATTGGGATAACGAACCGGCGGCGCGGCAGAGGCAAAATAGACTTTTTTGGCGCCGGCATCCCTGGCCATTTGGATAATCTGCTCGGATGTCGTGCCCCTGACGATTGAATCATCGACCAGCAATACATTCTTGCCTTCAAACTCAAGACTGATCGCATTTAACTTTTGCTTGACCGATTTTTCGCGCATTTTTTGACCGGGCATGATAAACGTCCGGCCGATATAACGATTTTTTATAAAACCTTCACGGTACTTTACGCCCAGAATGTTCGCCATCTGCAACGCCGCGGTCCTACTGGTATCGGGAATAGGAATAACCACATCGATATCATGATCAGGCCAGTCTCTGAGCACTTTTTTAGCCAGTTTTTCACCCATGCGCAGACGCGCTTTATAGACCGAAATACGATCGATAATAGAATCCGGCCGGGCAAAATAAACATACTCGAAAATACACGGGCAGTGATCTATTGTTTCGGCGCATTGTTTAGTATGCAATACGCCTGATTCCTCTATAAATACCGCTTCGCCGGGCTCTATATCCCTGATAAGATCAAAGCCCAGCACATCCAAGGCGACACTTTCAGAGGCAATCATGAATTCCGAACCTTGCTCGGATTTTCTTTCGCCAAACACGATCGGCCGAATACCGTGAGGATCCCTGAAACCTAAAATCCCGACTCCGGCAATCATAATCACTACCGCATAAGCTCCGCGACAGCGGCGATGTACGCCGGATACCGCTTGAAAAACGTCATCCACGCTTAATTGCAATTTACCCAAGCTCTGCAATTCGTGAGCAAAAACATTCAACAAAACTTCAGAGTCGGAATCGGTATTAATATGCCGCTGATCTTCTACGAACAGCGCTGTTTTCAACTCCTCGGTATTGGTCAGATTGCCGTTATGCGCAAGCGTCAAGCCAAAAGGAGAATTTACATAAAAAGGTTGCGCTTCGGCGGAACTGGTGCAACCCGCCGTTGGATAGCGCACATGAGCAATACCCATATTGCCTTTCAATCTCAACATCTGGGCATTGGTAAAAACA
>DAINRH010000002.1:66319-71794 GCA_036741905.1 Methylobacter sp.
TGAAACGATAGCAGCAATACCACACATTATTTTTTAACCTGAATTGTTTTGTAGAGATTAGCGAACGAAATTAACGATAACTGATGTATTCCGCCATGCCTGACGAAAGATGATCTCGCAACCATACCGCGAGCGACTGAAAAGGTGGAATCAATGTTGATTCTGTCCACCAGGAATCCTTGGGCAAGGGCGTAAATCCCGCCAGTATCACGACCACCGTAACAACGATCATGCCGCGAACAACGCCGAAAACCATCCCGCCGAAACGATCCATAAAGGTCAATCCGGTTTTCTTAGCCAATACGCTCAATAGAAAACCGATTAAACCGCCGAGACTTAACGTGATGACAAATAAAGCCACAAACGAGGCGACCATCCTGGCTGACGGTTGACTGATAGTCGACTCCAGAAAGCCGGCGACCGCCAGAGATAGCGGAAGTGCCGCAATCGGTGAGGAACCGATGCGACAAAATTCAGGGCTAAAATTCAAGCCTACCCAAATTGCCAACAGCCAGAATACTAATGAAAAAACTTCCTTAAAAAAACCGCGCAGCAACCCGCCTACAAAGAAACTGAAAATAAGCCCGATAAGGGTAAAATCTATCCAGATCATGCTGTTTTTAAGCACATCACTCAGAAATCAGGATTGCCTTTATGTTCTGCTTATCCAGTCTTGCCTTCATGGCGGCCGCCTTTTTTCCGTCAAGTTCCGGGCCTACCCTGAGCCGATATGAAGTTCCCTTGTCTGTTTGCACGGTATCCAATGAGGCGGGCAATCCTTGTTCGTGCAAACTCTCCCACAGGGACATCGCATTTTCTTTTTTACTAAAACTACCTAATTGAATGTACCAACGCACCAGTTTCGGAGCCGCTTTCGGCGCAACAACCGGTTTTTTGGCGTCAGCTACGGCGGCAGCCAAACTCTTCGCGCTGCTTGGCTGCTTAACGTTCGGTTGCCGCGCAGCATCGCCTAAAGCGCCCACTATCTTGCTGGTCATCGGCGATTCATTTTCAGGCTGGACTATCCCTGCCCGCCCCCCTTCGGACGCTTCGCGTGCAAATCCGCTCCCGGCGGATTTGTCAGGTTTTTTAAGCGTCGGACGTACCGGCTCCCTATCGATTGCAACCGGTGCGTCATTCTTCGCAGTCGCCGGTTTTATCGTGTCTTGGATCCTTTTAACCTTTACAGGCTCCTTAGCCATTGCTTCGACACTGGGCTGCGCTTTGGGGATCAGGGTTTTGTGGGCGCCGTCCGCAATCTCCGCTGGCAAAGACTGCTCCGCAGGAACCTGCTTCATGCGTGTCTTCGGCTGAATATCTTCAAGCTCAACGGCTTCTTCAGCACCAGTATCCTCTTTGGTATAGCCTTCGGATTCGGCGTACAAAGACTCTTCAGAACGCCCCTGTTTCGACTGACCGGCTACAGGTTCATCGATAATTTCCTCTGCGGCGCCGGTACTCTCAAGTGTATCGCCGGCAGTTTCAGCAGATAAAGGCTCCGAATCAGGCAACTTTAAAACCTGTTCAGCACTGGTCGGTAACTTATCGGCCGTATTTGAATCCGGAGCAGTTGGGGCGGGAATAGTCAACTCGCTTACTAACTGACCGCTATTATCGACGGGATCATCGAACAGCATGGGGATAAAAATAGCACAGAGCGCCGTAACAACGACGGCGCCAATCAAACGTTGTTTTAATTCATGATCCATTTCGTCTACTCACTTATTCTCAAATGCAACCAAGCACTCAGATACCAAAAAAAAAGATCCAAAAACCAGTAACAGATCGCCTTGTTGCGACTGTTTTTTTGCAGCGGAAAATGCTTCGGTAAAATCAGCATAGCCAAAAGAAACCCTGGACACCGGGCTTTGTGAAAAAACATCACGCATAACCGATTCCGTAGCGGCCCTAGGATTTGCCAACGGTGCAAAAAACCAGTCGTAAACCGCAAAATTCATAATTTCAAGAACACCGGCGATATCCTTGTCTTTCATCATTGAAAAAACAGCATGGATGCGTCTGCCTGGAAAAGCAGTCGTCACGTAATCAGCCAGTGTCCTGACTGCCTGAGGGTTATGCCCCACATCCAACAATACCGGGATTTCGCCGTTAATCAGTTGAAAGCGCCCGGCTAGCCGGACATGTTCCAATCCCTGTTTAATCGATGCTTCGGTTACCGGCAAGATTTCCGCCATCTGGGTCACCGCTAAAATAACCGCGGACGCATTGCGATATTGGTGTTCACCTTTTAAAGCAGGTTCGGGTAATTGTAGCATTTGCCGATCAGCAAAAAACCAATCCCATCCTGTCGCTTGCTTTTTATAGCCAAAATCCTTATCGATACAATACAACAAGGCGCGCCGCTCAATAGCGCTTTGCATCAATGATTCAGGAGGTTCCGGATCACCGGTGATAGCGGGAGTCGCGGCCCGAAAAATACCTGCTTTTTCCCGTCCTATGGCTTCCCGCGTACCGCCCAGCCACTCAATATGATCAATACTGATGCTGGTGATTAATGCCACATCGGGATCGACAATATTGACTGCGTCCAGCCGTCCGCCCAAACCCACTTCCAGCAATTGCACATCAACCCCGGCACGCCGGAATATATCCAATGCCGCCAAGGTGCCGAATTCAAAATAGCTTAATGAGGTATTGCCCCGTACCGAGTCTATTCTTGCGAATGCCTCGCAGATTGCGTGATCCGATACCGGCTTGCCGTCTATTTTTATTCTTTCATTATATTTCAGAATATGCGGCGACGTATAAGACCCTACCCGATAGCCTTGCGCAGTATAAATGGCTTCAAGATAAGCAACAGACGAACCTTTGCCGTTGGTTCCGGCGACGGTAATGGTCGGCGGTTTGACATAATCGGGGTTGAGCGCATGAAAAACTTGTGCCGCCCGCTCCAAACCCAAATCAATTACTAAAGGATGAAAGCTTTCCTGCCAGTTCAGCCAACCCTGTAGCGAATCAAAACGTATCATTGCTCCGATATTAAAATCAGTCTTCCTGATCCGACTGAGGTGGAACATCATCCGCTTCAACTTCCTCAATGCTTTCGACCTCCACCTTTACCAAAGGGGGATTGAGGGGGATTTTGTCTCTACCGGCCATCAGCATAGCTAAAACGGCGGCTATTTTATCGCGCATTTCGCGTCTATCGATGATCATATCGATAGCGCCATGTTCCTGTAAAAATTCGCTACGTTGAAAGCCTTCGGGCAGCTTTTCCCGAACGGTTTGTTCGATTACACGGGGACCTGCAAAACCGATCAAGGCATTGGGTTCGGCAACATTAATGTCGCCCAGCATCGCCAAACTGGCTGAAACGCCGCCCATGGTCGGGTCGGTCATAAACGAAATATACGGAAGACCCGCCTCGGACAGCTTGGTTAATGCGGCGCTGGTTTTCGCCATCTGGAACAAGGAAAACAGCGATTCCTGCATACGCGCGCCGCCACTGGCCGTAAACACAATAAACGGTACGCCCAGTTCCAGGCTCTTGTTGACGCCGCGCACAAATTTTTCGCCGACCACCGAACCCATTGAGCCGCCCATGAAACCGAAATCAAAAGCCGCGGCAACAATATCCCGGCCTTTTAGCTGACCTTTCATCACCACCAGCGCGTCGCTTTCTTTAGTCTGTTTTTGTGCCTGAGTAATTCTGTCTTTGTATTTTTTACTATCTTTAAATTTTAACGGGTCGACAGGCTTAACATTTTTGCCTATTTCTTCATGGTCGCCTTCGTCCAGAAACATATTCAACCGCGTTCTGGCAGAAATGCGCATGTGATGCTCGCATTTCGGGCAAACGCTAAAATTTCTTTCCAACTCGATGTTATAAAGAATTGCATTACAGCTAGGGCATTTATTCCACAATCCCTCAGGCACGGCGCCTTTTTTATTCGACCCTTCGGTTCTAATTGTTGAAGGGATTAACTTCTCAAACCAACTCATGCGTATGCCCCATTGTATTTCATCATCGTATTGTACCCCTGCCTTTTAGCTATCCATTGCCTGGCGCATGGCGGCCAATAACTCAACTATTTCATTTTTAGCGCGTTCCGAATCATCCTGATTTGCTTCAATCTTGCTGATCAGGGCGCTACCGATGACCACGCCGTCGCCCAAATCTGCAACCGTTTTGGCGGTTTGTGCGTCTTTGACACCGAAACCGATTGCTACAGGCAATCGCGTATTCGCCCTGATTTGCTTGAGTTTGGTTTCGACATCCGCGGTATCCAAATGCCCGGCGCCGGTTACGCCTTTCAACGAAACATAGTAAAGATACCCGCTACCGGCGGCATCCATCATTTTAATACGCTCATCGGTACTATTGGGCGCTAACAGAAAAATCGGATCAATATCGCGCGCCTTTAACAATGCGGCACATTCTTCCGCCTCTTCCGGCGGCAAATCGACGGTTAAAACACCATCGATCTCGGCGCGTTGTGCGGCATTGGCAAAATCTTCATAACCCATGGCTTCAATAGGATTGACATAACCCATCAGCACTACAGGCGTCTGTTGATTGGTTTTCCTGAATTCCGCCGCAATAGCCAAGGTGCGTCTTAAGCTCATTTTATGTTCTAAAGCGCGCTCACTGGCTCGTTGAATAACCGGGCCGTCCGCCATAGGATCGGAAAACGGCACGCCCAGCTCGATCACATCAGCACCGGCTTCAACCATCGCATGCATTAACGGCAAGGTGAAATCAGGCCGAGGATCGCCGGCAGTAACAAATGGGATTAACGCCTTGCGGCCTGTTTTGGATAACTGTTCAAATGTAGCGGCTAATCGACTCACAGTGCTATCCCCTCGCGTTGCGCCATTGTTTGCATGTCTTTATCGCCACGACCGGACAGACAGACAATGATAATTTCGTCTTTTTTCATGGTAGGCGCAAGCTTCATCGTGTAAGCCATCGCGTGACTCGATTCCAATGCCGGAATAATGCCTTCCATGCAGGTCAAGGCATGGAAACCTTCCAAGGCCTCAGTGTCGGTAATATTGACATATTGAGCCCTGCCGGTGTCTTTCAGCCATGCATGTTCAGGGCCGACACCCGGATAATCCAAACCGGCTGAAATGGAGTGCGTCTCGATGATTTCACCGTCGTCGTCTTCCATCAGATAAGTCCGGTTGCCATGCAGTACGCCGGGACGGCCTGCGCATAAAGGCGCGGAATGACGGCCTGTTTCAACGCCGTCGCCGGCCGCTTCAACACCGATCATTTTAACTGAGCTATCGTCAATAAACGGGTAAAACAAACCGATTGCATTCGATCCGCCGCCAACACAAGCAACCAGCGCGTCAGGCAAACGCCCGGCTTGATCCAGACATTGCTGCCTTGCTTCGCGACCGATAATGGCCTGAAAATCCCTGACCATAGCCGGATAAGGATGCGGTCCCGCCACCGTACCGATAATATAAAAGGTATTATCGACATTGGTCACCCAATCTCTGAGC
>DAINRH010000003.1:0-65347 GCA_036741905.1 Methylobacter sp.
CTGCTTTGTAACTCATTGTATTTATAATGCAGAAAAGTTGTGTAGATAGCTATGCCTCAAGGGAGAAGGGGCCGGTACTTGTGTAGAGACTTATGCCCACCAAACAGGAAGAGGCCATTCAACTGGTGCTGGAGCAGGCGGAGAGTTTGAGCGTGGAGTGGGCTTAGGAATGTGTGCGAAATAACGTGGTCAAGTTGCTAATAGCCGGAGTGCAGGCTTCGCTTGCGCTCGTGCTGAAAATTTTATCGGCGCGAGTTGTCCACGTTATTTCATGCACACTCTTAAGTTAAGAAAAAAACGTAGGCTTATCCAGCCTACGACGATTGCTTTTTAAAGCTTAGGATTTCGCCAAAAATAACTTCCGCGCAGGTTGTTCCCACGCTCCGCGAAGAACCCTGACATAGTAGGAGCGGGCCGCGCCCGCGACATTTTAGCGGTGCGATTGAGATTTGTAGCGCCTTCATCGCGGGCACTTAACTTAATGGCAGTGACTCTCTGCGTGGGAACTCTAAGCGGCAGTGATTATTGATGGAGCCCTAAGTTAGGATGAGCGTGAGTAAGCAGGTCACGCCTCTTGCTCACGCCGATCAGCATTAACTTTTTCCAGGCAACATCCCGACCGAACCGGGCTTGATGCGTTTGCAGGTGACAACCACATCTTCCAGATGGCACTGATTTTTGCCTTGATTGGCGCCGCTGCACGGCGTACATGCCGCCTTGCCTTCATCTTTTACTTTCTCAACATGCCAACCGTAGCCTTGCGACTGGCAGAATGTTTTGCTGTATCGGGATATGTTGTAGGGTTTTGACGCGGTTGCAATGGCTTCGGATTCAACTTCGCAGCCTGCCGATGGCAATGTGTTGGCCATAAGATCCCGGTATATATATTCCGTCGCCGACGCTGTTCCGGAAAAACCGGCTAACGCGGCGCAAAGGCATATCAAATTAAGTTTCATAGTACTCTCCTGATTATTATTTTAAGTGGTGCATGGTCGTGCTAAGGCCGACAAGAACCGCGGCTTAGCCATAGCAAGTGCGCGAGCCAATCTAAAGCTGATGCAGCGGCTAAATATAAAGAACGCCTTGTCATGAAGATAATGGCCGTTCAGTTCAAAACACGGATATTCATCTGGGCCGTTTCCTCTTCCATTTGCTGTTTGATAGGCGCAAATTTTTCGTTCTCGCTTTGTTTGACCATGCCGATGACTATCAATAATGTAATGACTGTACAGCCGACATACAGCCAGAATTTGTCTTTTACTTGTGTTTCTTCGTTCATTTTTTATACCTCTTGTTGTTTTAAAGTACCAATGGATGCGCCACGGTTGATATGAAAATCATGGCTTTCATCAACGCCGGAATAAACTACTCCACCTTGGTATTTTTGAGCGGTCGACAATGCCGTCTGCCAAGGTGGGTGTCGGCAAGCGCGTGACGCGTAAAACATTTTCTTTTGTGATAGTAGCGGATCAATACTATAAAAGAAGCGCAAGAATGCTGTCAACTAAATATCGATTCGATACAAGCCGGCTCGTTAAACCGTTTTCCTTTTTTAAAGCCAAAACAACTCGCTCAGCGCCAAGGCGGTGCATCCGGAACTGCATCCTGAAGCAAATTCTGCGATAATAACGTAAGATTTCTGCCTATTTGTGCCGGACCGATGTCGGCTATAACTATTTATTCAACAACGCATCTATGAACGAAAAAACAACATTTAAACCTTGCGATCTGGTTATCTTTGGCGCTTTGGGCGATTTATCCCGCCGCAAGTTGCTTATTTCCTTGTATCGGCTTGAAAAAGCCAATTTGATCGAAGCCGATACCCGCATCATCGGCATAGATCAACACGAAGGGGATAATTCAGGATTTGTCGGGATTATTCATAACAGTCTGCAAGAGTTTTTAAATGAGGCTGTCGATGAACAAATATGGGCGCGGTTTTCGGCACGGTTTTCCTACCTGAAAATAGATTTAACTCAACCGGATCAATACCAGCTGTTGAATAGCGCCATTGACGGGCAATCCAGGGTTATGGTGAATTATTTTGCCGTCGCTCCTTTCTTGTTTACCAATATTTGTCAGGGGCTGGCCAAGTGCGGGGTTTTGAATGAAGAATCGCGTATGGTGATGGAAAAGCCGATCGGTCACGATCTTAAATCTTCAAAAGATATTAACGATGCCGTTGCCGAGGTGTTCAGCGAAAAGCAGGTCTATCGTATCGATCATTATCTGGGCAAGGAAACGGTGCTTAATTTATTGGCGTTGCGTTTTGCCAATTCCATTTTTACGACCAACTGGAATCACAATACCATCGATCATATTCAGATTACCGTCGCTGAAGAAGTCGGTATTGAAGGGCGCTGGGATTATTTCGATAAAACCGGACAACTGCGGGATATGCTGCAAAATCACCTGTTGCAGATTCTGACCTTCGTGGCGATGGAACCGCCGGTCAATTTGGAGGCGCACAGCATACACAATGAGAAAATAAAGGTTCTTTCTTCGCTACGGCCCATTACGAGAGAAAATGTCGCGCAAAAAACCGTTCGCGGGTTGTACACGGCGGGAGAGCTCAAGGGTAAGCAGGTGCCGGGCTATCTCGAAGAAGAAGGCGCCAATACCGAAAGCACGACGGAAAGTTTTGTCGCCGTGAAAGTGGCTATCGATAACTGGCGCTGGGCCGGTGTGCCGTTTTATCTGCGCACTGGAAAACGCATGAAATATAAACGCACTGAAATCGTCGTTAATTTTAAGCAATTGCCGCATAACATCTTTAAAGAAAGTTTTGAGGATCTGCCGTCGAACAAGCTGATTATTCACTTGCAGCCGAATGAAGGGGTAGAAATCCAAATACTTAACAAAATACCGGGTATCGATGAAAACATTAAGCTGCAAAAAACCAAGCTGGATTTGAGTTTTTCCGACACCTTTAAAAACAGCAAGATTTTCGGCGGGTATGAGAAATTGGTGCTTGAAGCGATGCGCGGCAATCCCACGCTGTTCCTGAGCCGCGAGGAAATCGAGCAGGCCTGGACCTGGATCGATTCGATACAGGATGCCTGGGCGCATACCAATGCCGCGCCGCAACCCTACCCGGCCGGGACTTGGGGCCCTGAGGCGGCTAATGATTTAATTGCCAGGGACGAAAGGGCTTGGGAAGATGAGGCCGATAAATCAATTTAACTTGGCCCTGATTAACCGTCGATAGACTTTAAACGGTCAATTTTCGGTTTTTTAGGTAAGGTACGCTGTGCGTACCTTTAGAAATTACCATAAAAAATCAACGCAAAAGGTACGCGCAGCGTACCCTACGGTGAATTGAAAAAGCCGAAAATTTGACCGCTCAGACTAGAAGGAACAATTATGCATTCCGTATTAGAAAACGTAACTAACGAAATTATTGAACGCAGCCGCGAAACCCGCTCAGCCTATCTGGCGCGAGTTGATGCGGCCGCGAAGAAAGAGCCGCATCGCGGCGAGCTGGCTTGCGGCAATTTGGCCCATGCGTTCGCCGCTTGCGGAGCCGGTGAAAAAAGCGATTTAACCGGGCACAAAAAAGCCAACATCGCCATTATCTCTTCTTATAACGATATGTTGTCGGCGCATGAACCGTACAAAGACGCGCCGGCGTTGATCAAGGCCGCCATTAAGGAAGCTGGCGGCGTCGCCCAGTTTGCAGGCGGCGTTCCGGCGATGTGCGACGGGGTCACGCAAGGCCGTCCCGGCATGGAGCTGTCGTTGTTCAGCCGCGATGTGATTGCGATGGCGACGGCCGTGGGCTTAAGCCACAACATGTTTGACGGCGCGCTGTACTTGGGCGTCTGCGACAAGATTGTGCCGGGATTGTTGATCGGCGCGTTGAGTTTCGGCCATTTGCCTGCGGTGTTCGTACCGGCAGGTCCCATGCCCAGCGGTTTGCCCAATAAGGAAAAAGTACGTATCCGCCAGCTTTACGCCGAAGGTAAAATCGGCCGTAAAGAATTGCTGGAGTCCGAGTCCGCGTCCTATCACAGCGCGGGTACCTGTACGTTCTACGGCACCGCCAACAGCAACCAGATGATGGTCGAGATCATGGGCCTGCATCTGCCGGGCAGTTCGTTTATCAACCCTTACACGCCATTGCGCGATGAACTGACCAAAGCCGCAGCCAGACAGGTTTTAAAATTTACCGCGATGGGCGATGATTTTCGTCCGATTGGGCATGCGATCGACGAAAAAGCGATTGTGAACGCCATTGTCGGCTTACTGGCAACGGGCGGTTCGACTAATCACACGATCCATCTGGTCGCCATTGCGCGTGCCGCGGGCATCATTATCAATTGGGATGATTTTGATAAGCTGTCCAGGGCGGTGCCGTTGTTAACCCGTATTTATCCGAACGGCCAAGCGGACATTAATCACTTCCAGGCCGCGGGCGGCATGGGCGTATTGATTGCCGAGCTGTTAAACAACGGCCTGTTGCATGAAGATATTCTGACCGTAGCAGACCAGCGCGGCATGAATAATTATCATCAGGAACCCAAACTGGTTGACGGTAAACTGGTTTGGGCGCCTTGCCCGGAAGCCTCTTTGGACGCGGAAGTTATCAGCACGGTCGCCAAGCCTTTTGCGGCCGGCGGCGGCTTGCATGTGATGCACGGCAATTTGGGACGCGGGGTGTCCAAAGTGTCGGCGGTGGCGGAAAAACACCAGATCGTTGAAGCGCCTGCGATGGTGTTTGACGATCAGGACGATGTGGTGGCGGCCTTCAGGCGCGGCGAAATGGAAAAGGATGTTATCGTGGTGCTGCGCTTTCAGGGGCCGAAATCCAACGGTATGCCTGAATTGCACAAATTGACGCCGTCTCTGGGCGTATTGCAGGATAAAGGCTTCAAGGTCGGGCTGGTCACGGATGGGCGGATGTCCGGCGCGTCGGGCAAAGTGCCATCGGCTATCCATATGTGTCCCGAATGTGAAGAGGGCGGTCCGTTAACCAAAGTGCGCAGCGGCGACATTATCCATTTGAACACTCAAACCGGCGAGGTTAATGTGCTGGTGGACGCGGATGAGTTTAATGCCCGCGTTCCAGCAGCGAATAGCGCCAAGGGCCACCATTTCGGCATGGGCCGCGAATTGTTCGGCGCTTTCCGTCTGGGCGCGTCTTCCGCTGAAACCGGCGCCTGCAATTTGTTTGTCGCCGATTAATAACGATAACTATAAAAATTTGGTATAACCATGACTAAAAATAACTGGAAAATTCAACCTACTATTATTTTAAATACTTGCCCGGTGATGCCTGTAATGGTTATCCAGAATCTTGATGAAGCGGTTCCCCTGGCGAAGGCGTTGGTCGCAGGCGGTATTAAAGTGCTGGAGATAACGTTGCGCACCCCGATAGCGTTAGATGCGATCAGGCTTATCAGCCAGGAAGTTGAAGGCGCGATTGTCGGTGCGGGCACTATCACTACGCCGGAGCAACTCAAGGCGGCGGAAGATGCCGGAGCCGTTTTCGCGATTAGTCCCGGCTTAACGCCGAAGCTTTTGGCCGCCGCCATCGACGGAAATATCGCATTGATACCGGGCATATCGACGCTGTCGGAACTTATGTTCGGAATGGAATATGGCCTGGATCATTTCAAATTTTTCCCGGCCGAAGCGGCGGGCGGCATACCGATGCTAAAATCGATAGCCGGGCCTGTCCCTGGCGCGACCTTCTGTCCGACAGGCGGCATTTCTCCGGAAAATTACAACAGTTATTTGCAGTTAAGCAACGTTGCCTGTGTGGGCGGATCATGGTTGGCGCCGGCGGATGTGGTAAAATCGAAAAACTGGGCTAAGGTGACTGAATTGGCAAAACAAGCCATAGAGAGGGCGGTTTCAGCTTAATGGCGCACTTTCCAGGTCGTCATTGATAGGACTGCATGGCCGTTGCATGAATGAAAGATATTTTCCGGAGCTTGTTATTTTATAAGCGAATTCCTTTTAAAATACCGGTCAAGAGGCCGGCTAAACTGCGAAACTGCGCAATTTAGCCGGTCTTTTGATGACGCTACAGACCCTGTTTCAAAACTGAGAAAAACCATGACTAAATTGCGCAGCGTTACCTTAAATGAGAAAACTCAGTCTTTATGTGAGTTGCCTGTCTTATCTGGAACTACGGGCCCCGATGTAGTGGACATCCAGTCGCTGTATCAACAGACCGGCATGTTTACCTATGATCCCGGATTTACTTCCACGGCCAGTTGCAGTTCATCGATAACCTATATCGATGGTGAAAAAGGCATATTGCTGTATCGCGGTTACCCTATTGAGCAACTTGCAGAACATTGTACTTTTTTAGAGGTTTGCTATCTGTTGCTGAATGGCGAATTGCCCAACGCCGATGAAATGCAGCAGTTCGAAGGTACCATAACCATGCACACGATGGTGCATGATCAACTGACCAATTTCTTTAAAGGCTTTCGTCGAGACGCCCACCCTATGGCCATTATGGTCGCTGTCGTTGGCGCATTGTCGGCGTTCTATCACGACGCGCTGGACATTAAATCTAAAAGGGATCGTGACATAAGCGCGATCCGTTTGATTGCCAAAGTGCCGACCATCGTGGCGATGTGTCATAAGTACAGTACCGGCTTGCCGTTTATGTACCCGAAAAACAAGCTGAGTTATGTTGAAAACTTTATGCGCATGATGCTCGGCACGCCGTGCGACGACTTCGAGCCCAATCCTGTCTTGGTCAAAGCGCTGGACAGAATTTTGATCCTGCATGCCGATCATGAACAAAATGCATCGACATCGACAGTGCGTTTAGCAGGGTCCAGCGGCGCTAACCCTTACGCCTGCATTACGGCCGGAATCGCCTGTCTTTGGGGAGCCGCTCATGGCGGCGCC
The DNA here is from genome assembly GCA_036741905.1 of Methylobacter sp. GTDB lineage: Bacteria > Pseudomonadota > Gammaproteobacteria > Methylococcales > Methylomonadaceae > Methylobacter_A. Next base: position 6,871 of record DAINRH010000003.1, read on the forward strand.
AATGAAGCTGTTCTCAACATGCTTGAGGAGATTGACGATGTCTCGAATATCAATAAGTTTATCAACAAGGCCAAGGATAAAAGCGATCCGTTCAGGCTGATGGGTTTCGGCCATAGGGTTTATAAAAATTACGATCCACGCGCCAAATTAATGCGCGAAACCTGCCATGAAGTGCTCACCGAGCTGGGTCTGCATGACGACAAAATATTTAAATTGGCGCTGGAGCTGGAGCGTATCGCTCTTGAAGACGCGTATTTTATCGAGAAAAAACTCTATCCGAATGTCGATTATTATTCCGGCATTGTATTGCACGCATTAGGCATCCCCAGCAACATGTTTACCGCCATGTTCGCAATGGGTCGAACCGTGGGCTGGATTGCCAATTGGGATGAAATGATCGCGGACCCTGATCAAAAGATAGGCCGGCCAAGACAGCTCTATACCGGCATAACGCGACGCGACGTGCCGCCGCAGCATATTAAGCGAGGTTAATCGACGCGCTTTTGAAAAAAGCCGGAATCGACTTATTCTAAAGTTCCGGCAAAAACGGATTGCTCAGGCTTGTGAATGGGTATGTTTCAACGCCAATTTATTAGTATCAACTTAAACAAAAAAACAGATATTTTTTTTAGATTAAAAGCCGGTATGCAAAGTAGTAGATACTATTATATATAATTATAATTCTGGGTATTTTATTTGCTCTAACAGTTTTTTAATATTATCTTTTTTTACTTTATTCCATTCTGTGGATGCGGTTTTTGTCCAATATAAGTGTGAGTTTAGAAAATCAAGAGTATTTTTATTCCACTGGTCCTTTGAAATAGTATAGCCAAATTCAATTAATTCACGCCATAAGCTGTTTGACAGACTAATAAAATTAGATGAACCAAAATGGCAAAGATCGGCATCGCACATTATTTTTTCTAAAATAGTATTAGCCGATTGAGGCAAGGCTGTTGCCATAATTATAGATTGGATAATTTCTATTTGTTGTGGCGTATAAGAAAACCGAGGTAAGAGGTCGGCGGCAATAGATGCACCAATAAACTCATTGTTTGCGTATTGCTTGAGATAACCAATATCATGAAGAACCGCAGCCGTTAAAAGCAAAGTTAACTGCTCGCCTTTGATATTTTCTAAATAGGCTAAATGCTCGGCAGCCGGTAATACATAATCTCTTGTATGATGTATGCCGTGGTAATGAAGCCGATGATCCAATTCGGATTCTAAGTTATTAAAGACATATCTTCGCATCATTTCATATTCAGGCGTTTTCATAGAGCGGTCCGGTTTTTATGTGCTTGATTGGAAAGAAATAGAGGCTGAATATATTTTAGGGATACAATTTTTAAGGTAATATTTTGTCAGGAATCAGGGTGCAACATAATCGATTAAAGTTAAAAATATAAACGACCAGCTAACACATAAGTTAATACCATGAAAATATATATTCTTAGTGGATTTTAAATGAGTGAAAAAGAAAAAATAGACCGGGTAAGGCAATACCTAAAAGGAGAAATTATTTTTCAAGAAGGCCAGTCCAGCGAACACTTTTATATTCTACAGAAAGGCGAGGTCGAGGTCTCAATTAAAAGACATGAAAAGCGATTTGTTGTAAATACCTTAGGGCCTGGCGCATTTTTTGGCGAGATGGGATTAATCTCCAATGCGCCTCGATCAGCCTCCTGCAAAGCAACAACTTTTGTGGAAGTTATTCAGGTTAGCAATGAGGATTTTCAAAAGCTTTTAAAAAGTTCGCATCCTTTAACCGAAAAAATCATAAAGATGTTATTGAATCGTCTGAAAAGATTGACAGATATTTCAATTAATAATACGACATCCGTTAATACTTTTTATGCAGTCGCGACCTTACTCGATCTAAATTTCAAGGCCGTCACGAGTGATTGGATATTAGCGGAGCCGGTCATTAAGCAAATTACCGCAACGCTTGGCATACTTCCCCATCAGGCTAAAGAAGTTCTTCAGCAGCTTACCGGCTTTGGCTTGATCCGCCAAAAAAGAAAATCAAAAGTTAACAGTAGTTATTCGACTTCTCATGGAGAGGATGGAGAAGTCCTGTTATACCTCGTCTCAAACAATTTATTAGAGGCGGCAAAAAATATTCAAAACCAACCCGGCAAAGTGTTTTCGGATTCAGTTTCATCGGAGTTGGAATTAATGGAAATTAACGAAGCTCTTGAGTTATTTGATATTAATCAAAAAAGGTTTTACAGTAAAATGTGCGTTGCTGATTTCCCAGACAACTTATTTTTTATAAACAAACCTGTTTTATTCGATTTAATACACGATAAGGGCAAACAGTTTTTCGAAAAACCCAGCGTAAAAGATATATCTGAAATAAATGCCCTGGATGATTTGATATTTATAGATAAAAAAACAATTCAACACGCATTGCAGGAATTAGAACCCTATACTGTGGCTAAATTAGTAAAATTAGCATCCGCTGAGATAGCTGAAATAGTTATGGCGTGTTTTTCATCGCGAATGAAAGGTATTATTGAAAATACAATCGATAAGGTAAATATTGATGATGATTTAGAAAACCAAGCGCTGGAGAAATCATTTATCGATATAATAAAACGCATTAAAAAACCTCCTCTTTCTTAATTATATAAAAAAACCAATAATCTACCGCTATAATTTAATATCCGTATGCCAGATACTGCCATTTGTTGATCAAATGCCGGATTAAAACATAAGGTATTATTTATATATTTTTAGTTAATAATTCAATTATAAAAAATTAAAGTCATGAATATTGCAACATTAACAGGCGTTATAATCGGTCTTGTCGTTTTAGTCGGGGCTATGCTCGAAGCCACCGCCGATATTTCTATTTTCTTTAACCCAAGAGGCCTTGCAATTGTAGTGGGAGGCGTCGTTGGTGCTAGTTTTATATGCCATTCGTTAGAAGATATGTTTGGCGTTTTCAAGTCAATGATCAAAGTTTTTCATCGCGAAGATCAGGCCAGCCGATTATATATTCAAAGTATTCTGGATTGCGCGGAACTCACCTTAACCGGTAACGAAAAGGCTATAGAAACTAAAATAGCCAAAACGGGTAATGCCTTTTTACGCGAAGGATTACAGATGGTGCTTGATCAATACCCTGAAAAGAAAATGCGCAGCCTGATGCGTTTTTCTATTCAGAATGCAAAACAGAAAACTTTAAGCGAGGCGCAGTTATTGCGCACTATGGCTAAATTAGCGCCCGCTTTTGGAATGGTCGGTACCTTAATTGGCCTTATTGTCATGTTTCAAAGCATGGATGAAAATTTCAGCAATATGGGTAAATCCTTGGCGCTAGCCATGATGACCACGTTATATGGCATATTATTGGCCAATTTGGTTTTTTTTCCGATGGCGGTTAAATTGGAGGGACGTATAGCCTCTCAAGTTCAACGCATGATTATCATCATGGAAGGCTGTATATTGATTTCAAAAAAGACGCCTATCGATTTAGTCAAAAGCGAATTGGAAATGATGACTAAACACGAACAATGGCGGGCAATCAGCAAGTAGACGCTGGTGTTTCCGATGCATTTTAGAAAAATTAACTTAGGCTTTTCCCATGAATGATGACCAAGAAAACTCAAATGATGATTTATTCATCGTGCCGCGAAATGGGGATGACCAAGATGAATGGATGCTGTCTTTTGTCGACTTGATAACCCTATTAATGGGCTGTTTCGTCATTATGTATACGTTAAAAAGTGCAGATGTCAGTAAACACGAAAAAATGTCCCAGTCCATACACGAAGCGGTAGGGGATGCCGGTACAAACAAGGTCGAAAAGCTGGATTACACCAGCCTTTACCAAAATATTGGCGAGTATATTAAAAGTCAGGGTCTGGCTAGCCATGCTCAAGTCAGGCTGACGACAACCGGGGTAGAAATATCGACAGAAGGGGGGATGTTATTCGAGCCGGGCAGCGCGGATTTAAATGATAATTCTCAGGATTTAATAGGCAAAATTGCGTCCTCTCTAATGCATGAAGCTTTTTTTATACAAATAGAGGGCCATACGGATTCCGCGCCTATTGCCACTGTGCAATATCCGACCAATTGGGAATTATCCGCGGCAAGAGCCGCGCGCGTAGCCAGGTTGATGATAGATTTAGGCATAGAGGCCAATCATCTAAATGCAGTCGGCTATGCCGATACGCGCTTACTTTATCCTGACCAGCCGCTTCATGCCGGTAATCGGCGGGTAATTTTTGTCATATCTAAAATTTAGGCCATCCCAAAAAACGGTAGGGATCTAAAAAATCAGCTGTCCATTGCAAAGCCGAAAAATCAAAGTGCGGGATTAAGCCCCGCATCCCGAGACCGAAGCAGGAATATAATTAAAAAAGCTATCAGGGCTAGGTAAAACCAGGTCATAGAGAGCGGAAGCGGTAAAGCTGCTTCTTGCCTGTTCGTCGCCGCTTCCGCATTGTTTATCCATGAGGTTGGAAGCATCGGTAAAATCTGTAGGCAACACCCCAATACTGCCCGCAATATTCGAGTTGGAACTATTTATAGAAACCGTTCCTTGCAAGCCGAATTGCGAGGACGCTTGGACGACGCTATCGGTGCTCGCGAAGTAATAGGTGGAGGTAATATTAATGTTGCCGCCGGAACCTTGAGATGCGTTAGCAATGATATTGCTGCTGTTTAAAATCACAAAGACCGGGTCGATGGTAATATTGCCGCCGTTGCCTTTGCCATCGGCGGCGGAGGTGCTAATTGAGCTGTTCAGCAAATACAATATATTTTTAGCAATAATATTAACCCCTCCCGCATCGCCCAGGGCAGATTCTACGGAAATTTTGCTGTTCGTGAGGTATGTCGAATCGCTGGTGGTGATGTTGATAGTGCCGGCCTCTCCTGATCCCGTATTTGCCGCAGAAATGACGGATTGGCTTTGTAACCTAAGCACCTTTGCGCTAAGGGCGATGTCGCCGCCTTTTGCTCTAGTAGTTGAAGATGCGCTAATTGATGCGCCGTTATCCAGAGTTAATAAGGGGCTGCTCAAGCTGACACTGCCGCCCAAACCGCTGCCATAGGATGATGAACCGATAGTGCCGTTGTTCAGGCCGGTTTTTTCATTAACAGTAATGTTTATATTGCCGGCATTGCCACCGGCATAGGTGTCGGATGAAATTTGAGCTTTATTCTTGATGTCCAGAGTATCGGTATTGACTGTGACGGTACCGGCATTGCCGGAACTGCCGGAAAGCGCGTCCGAAGCGATCAGGGTTTTTTGTTGGCTGGTTTTACCGTCAAGGTAAATATTTTTCGCCGAGACGGAAATATCGCCGCCATTACCCGAGCCTTGAGTATCCGAGGAAATTTTTCCGGCGCTCTGAATGGTCAGTGAGTCGGTTTTTACGTTTATAGTTCCTGCATAACCCGAACTCGATTTGGTGGCCTCGGAAATAATACCTGTTTGCAGGGATTCATCGTATGGTGAACTGTCTTTGCCGGTAATAGTTATGTCTTTAGCGGTCACGGCAATATTACCGCCATGGCCTGCACCGAAGGTATTCGTTGAGATGACGCCATTATCAAGAATATCCAGTGTGTCGGTGCTTATCGTTATTGCCCCAGCATTACCGACGCTACCGATACTGGCTTCGGAAGAAATATCGGTTACCCCCTGACTATTTTGCCGATCAATTTTAATAGTGTTTGCGGTGACATTGATAGCACCTGCATTGCCTAGGGCTAGAGTGCTTGATGAAATTCGCCCGCTATTGACAACATCCAGTATGCCGACATTTACCGTAATTGTACCGGCATCACCGCTACTGCCTGAAAGCGCAGAAGAAGAAAGCCCCGTAAACGCCGAACTGTTTTGACCGTCAATTTTTAAGCTTTTTGCGGTAACCCTTAAATCCCCTGCTTTACCAAAGGCAAAAGTATTTGAAGCAATTTGTCCGCTATTTAGAATATCCAGCGTGTCGCTATTTACCGTTATGATTCCGGCATTACCGTGGCTCTGTGAAAGGGCATCTGAAAAAATACCGCTTGGGCTATTTGCATTATTTTTTCCGTCGATGGTTGTCTGTCCTGCGGTCACGGTCACTTTACCTGCATTACCGAAACCACTTGTATCGGATGAAATCTTACTGTCGTTCTCCATATCCAGCGTGCTGGCTTTAATGATGACTTCACCGGCGTCGCCCGAACCAAAAGTACTTGTTGAAATACTGCCTCCATTAACAATATTCAGAATACCACTATTGATTGTTATTGTTCCTGCATTTCCGCTGTTACCTGCCGAAGTAACGCCGGTAAACCCTGAGTAATTTTGGCCGTCAATTTTTAGCGTGTTTGCACTAATATTGACATTCCCCGCATCACCGGAAGATAACGTATTTGAACCGATAGCCCCTGCATTTTTAATGTCCAGGGTATCCGTGCCGATCTCTACGATGCCGGCTTTGCCCCGGCTATGTGTCAGCGCATCCGAGTAGATGCCGGTTAAGTTGGCATTATTTTGCCCATCTATAATTATTTGCTTAGCGGTCACCGCAACTTTACCGGCATTGCCCTGCGCGGCCGTGCTGGATGAAATATTACCGCCGTTTTGAACACTCAACGCGTCGGCGCTTACCGTTATAACCCCGGCGTCACCGGTACTATTGTTTATAGCTGTCGAAGTGATGGCCGAGTTGTCAAGATTCAGATCCGTAACGGTCACATTGATATTGGCCGCTTTGCCTGCGTTGCCTGCCTCCGCATGAATTGACGATTGATTTTTCAGGGTTAAATTGTTGCCGCGAATTTCAATGCCTTGGGCTGAACCGGCATTGCTCGCTCCGGTATTCGAGGCGTTAATTTTTGCACCGTTGCCGAGGGTAATGGCATCGCCCCATAACGCCACGCGGCCGCCGCCATTGCCATCCGAGTTTACAACGGTATTGGAGAGGGTAATGTTCCCGGCATTGCCAGCTGAAAGCGTTGCGGTCGGCAAGGGCATCTTGCCGTCGCCGTCTAACTGCACAGTGACGGTTCCTTGCCCCTTTAATGCGACTAAGCGAATTTCTCCGGCGGGAGCATTCAGCTTTGCATTATTTTTCATGTCCAGTTCGCCTGCCGCCAAATCCAGGGTTTTGCTTGTTTTTACATTAAGCTGCGCGCCATCCACGGTAATCTTGCCATTGTTGCTTGGCGAGTTACCTAAAAAACCGAAAGCGGCAGGCGATGAAGAGGTTAAAAGCGCATCATCGACTTTTGAGGCATTAAACTGTTTGCCGTCCGATAAGTTTACCGAATTGGCCGTGCCGGCGCGAAAGGCTCCGGGTACATCGATACTGGCATGGGAACCGAAAGTAATGCCGTTGGGATTGATAAGGTAGACGTCGGCGTTGGGGATGGTCGATTTTAACAAGCCGTCAATGCTGGAACCGGCATTGCCTGTTACGCGGCCTAATACAGTGCTAATGGAGCCGGGAGCCGCGCCGGTATCTGTAAAGGTCGCGCTTTGGCCGGTGTTAATGTTAAAAGCGCTAAAGCTGTGGAATAAATTACCGCCCAGCTGTTTTCCTGAACTGGCGGGGACGGTCATAGTACCGGTCAGCGTCGTATTTTGAACGCCGCCCGGTACGAGGCTGCTGTTGTCGAAAGTGATGTCAGCCCAGACAATCATTGGCCGCACCAGTAACAGCAGCCCTAACAAACCCTTTTGCATTTTCAACACTATTCTCCTTGGCTTTTCTACGATGGAATGAAGCCTGGGCGGTTAAAACGGTGTATAAGCCATCTGGAAATGAATCCCCGAGTCTTGTAAGTCATAACCGTTATATTCGATCTTGCGAAGCGGACGCGCCCAGTAAAATTCCATGTGCAGTTCTTTAACCGGATCTATGTGCAAACCAACCCCTGCGCTGGCTAATACATGAGGTGAAGGCGTGGTGAATTCGGTGTACCAGGCTCTGCCGTAATCCATAAAAGGCGCAAAGCGCAGCACATCTTTGCCTAAGTAATCGTCAAGATAAGGAATCGGCGTTCTGAGTTCCAATGTTGAAGAAAAACCGTTATCGCGAACCAATTGGTTTTTACGATAGCCGCGGACACTGTACATGCCGCCCAGCGCATATTGCTCCAAAGACAGCAAGGGGTTTGCGGCTAATTGGGCATTGCCCTGTAAATGCATTTCAATGCCCGTATCGAATAACTTTTGCACCCATTGGGCCTGACCCAGCCAGAAAAAATAACGGCCGTCGGGTAACTCTGAGCTGCCGGGATTAATCGTCGCATTGAAAGCATCGATACCCCAATTGAGAATAGAGCGGGCCGCATAGACGTGGGTATCGGTACGATTTAACCAATCCTGACTAAAGCGCAATACGCTGACATTACTGACGCCGTTTATCGCGCCACGCGAAAAACTGAACGCTTCGTCCAACAAAAAAGCTTTGCTATGCCGCCATTCGCCGGTGACGCCTAAGGTCAAGGAATTTTCCAGAGTTTGCCATACGGGTTGGGAAACGCCAATGGCGATAGAATCGGATTCGTTGAAAATGTTTAACTGATCAAAAGGTTTTTCCACCACATCGGCCTGGGCGTGTTGATAACTGGTGATAAAACGGGTATCCCAAGGCGTAAAGGGGAGGGCGTAGTCAAACGCATACTGGGTTTGGCCCTCGGAAATATTGAAATTTCCGTTTACCGCATCGCCAATGCCGAAAAGATTGCGATGCCCCGCCCAGACTGCAACCCGCTCGGCGCCGACACTGGGCACGCCATTATTGTCGCCGCCGAAAGTAAGATACCAGGGGCGGTTTTCCTGCAATCTGGCATGTAAACGCGCCGCGCCGGGTTTCAATCCCGGACTTAAGTCGGCATTTATTTTTTGAATCAAAGCGTTTTGTTGCAGAATTTGCAGCCGGTGTTGCAGGTCATTGACGTTTAATGGCGCGTCTTCATCTCCCTGAAGCCGGGAGCGAATATAAAATTCTTTGAGATGATCCAGTCCTTCAAGCTCTATTTCGGTTAAACGGCCTTCTACGATCATGATGTCAAGTTCGCCGTTTTTAATATCCTGTTCCGGCAACACCGCGCCCGAGTTTATAAAGCCTTTGCCTATGTAGTAAGCGGTTAAATCCTGGCGTAACTGACGCAGCTCATCTTCATTAACATTGCGGCCTTCATAAGGTCGGCTGATAGCCTGAAGTTCGGCGTCGCTAAGGACGGTGTTGCCTGTTATATGGATTTTTCTTAGATAAAAGCCGGGACCTGATGATGGCTTTAAAGCCGGAAGTACCGGGGGCGCGGGCTTGGAGAGCGCTATCGGCGATTGGGGGTGTTTTTGCGGCGACAGCGGTTTTTCCTGGTAACGTTGTATCGGTCTATCAATCGTTTCCGCCGGGCCGGAGATTGCCGGTTTGCTAATAGCGGTAAGCATTAAGCCTAAGCCAAGAAATTGCGTTAATAAAAATATGAATCTATGCATGTACACGCGTTTAGCCGACTTGAATTTTGGTTGACAGACGATAGGATAAATTAAAAACGGGACAAAAGCTTTTGGATTAAATCCAAGTGGAATCATGTATCATTGAAACCGACACCCCCATAGCTCGTTTTCGGAGATACCGTGCATTTTTCCGGTTTTACTTTTCGTATCCAGGTTGCGAATATTATAGCTGCAATATTTCTTCTGATGCTGTTGGTTTCCTGTAGCACTGTGCCAATCGACACCAACAATCCTCTTAAAACCGGCGACCAACTTTTAAGCGGCGGCGATACTGCCAATGCTTTGTTAGCTTGGCAACACGTTCAGGCTTCGTCGCCCGACGCTGTCTTTGACTTGGAACTGAGAAAAAGCCGCGCCTTTCGCGAGCTTGGTTTAAATAAAAAAGCCTTGCAGTCGGCACAGCTGGCTTTGGAGCAACTCTCCGCTTCATCCGATCCCAAAAAAAAGCTTTACGCTGAATTGGAACTGGCGCTCGCCGAATTAACGTTGTCGCAACCGGACTCGGCACGGTCGAGACTGGGCAACATTCAACGTCAGGCTGAACCGCTGATGCTCTGGACTGAATTAGCTCAAGTTGAACTGGGTTTGGCGTTATTGGACAAGGTTGATGCCCAGGATGACAAGGTTTTGCAGCATTACCAAAAAGCGGTGACTTATGCGCAGCGTGGCGGCGATAGTTGGATGCGGGTTAATGCCGAATTGCTGCAACTTGCTTTGCTGGCGAAACAAAACGCCCCTTCAGCCTTAAATCTTTGGTCGGCAACAGCGAGCCAAATACAAAACCTGCCCGCTTCAAAACGGCGGACCATGGCATTCATCAGGTTAGTCAGGATTGCCCAAGCCTACAAACTGTTGCCCGCTTCAGATAAGCGCCTGATGGAATTGTTACAGGAAGCAGAAAAATCCAGTTTAGTTCTTAAGGACGAGCGTTTGCATTCTTACGCTTTAGGCTATCAAGGCACGGTCTTTGAACAACAAGGCGATTACGAAAAAGCCTTGGCGCTTACCAATAAAGCCGCCGCTGCCGCGCAACACGCGCTTGCGATGGAAAGCCTGTATCTTTGGGAATGGCAGGCGGGGCGTTTGCATCACCTGCAACGTCACGACGACTTGGCCTTGTCGGCCTTTCAAAGGGCGGTGGATAACCTGCAACAAATTCGCGACAGTCAGAGCTTCGAACAATCTTTTTCCAAGGAAGTGAGCCCTTTATATTCCGGTCTTGCGGATTTATTGCTGAAACAAGCCGCTTCTGAACAAGATCCAGCGCAAAAGCAGCGCTTGCTTGATAAGGCGCGCTTTACCCTTGAAAAACTAAAAACGGCCGAGTTGCAGGATTATTTCCAGGATCGTTGCGTGGTGCGGTTTAAGGAAAAATCCCAGGGCTTGGAACAGGTTTTACAGCAAACCGCGGTGGTCTATCCCATCTTATTGCCGGACCGGACTGAAATTATTGTCAGTTTTAGTGACGGCCTTAAACAGTATATCGTCCCGGTCGGCAATGAGCGGATGAATGCCGAAATTCATGATTTTCGGCAAAAGTTGGAAAAACGCAGCACTTTTTCCTATCTTAAACCCGCCAAGCAATTGTATTCCTGGCTGCTTGCGCCGCTGCTGGCCGATTTGGAAGCTCATCGCGTCGATACCTTGGTCATTGTCCCGGACGGCGCTTTACGCACCATTCCCTTTTCCGCTCTTTATGACGGCCGACATTATGCGGTTGAACGTTTTGCTTTTGCGACCACGCCGGGCTTGTCGTTAACCGACCCGAAGAAACTCCCTTTTGAAGGCATGACTATCCTGCTCAACGGTCTTACCGAGGCGGTACAGGGTTTTTCCTGGCTTCCGAATGTCGAATATGAACTGGAAACTATACAGAAGGAGTTAGGCGGGGAGCTGTTTAAAAATCAACAGTTTCAAATAGACGGTTTAACAGCGGAGATGGCCAGGAATCCCTATCGAATTGTCCATATCGCCTCTCATGGCCAATTTGATAAAGATCCGCAAAAAACTTTTCTGCTCACTTATAACGGACGGGCAACGATGGATATTCTGGAAAAATTGTTTGGGAAAAATAAATACAAAGACAATCCTCTGGAACTGTTGACGCTGAGCGCTTGCCAAACTGCGGCCGGCGATGATCGCGCGGCTTTAGGCATGGCGGGAGTTGCGATTAAGGCGGGCGTGCGCAGCGCCCTGGCTTCGCTGTGGTTTATCAACGACCAGTCCTCCTCGGATCTGGTGGCTTATTTTTACGGACATTTAAAAGATAACCAATCCAAAGCCCAGGCCTTGCGCCTGGCTCAGTTGGAACTGCGTAAGGATGCAAGATACCGCCATGCCACCTATTGGGCGCCATTTTTATTAATCGGCAATTGGATGTAGCGCTATGAAATGGCTTAAAAACCGCTTTGTTGTGGTAGGTTTTCTCGCCCTGATAGTGTTCTTAGGTTTGGCGGGCATCCGTTTTTCAGGCGGCTTGCAGATGATGGAATTATCCGTTTACGACCGATTGTTAGCGCTTAAAGCGGACAGCGAAGTTTCATCGCCGATAGTCATCATCAAAGAAACCGAAGCCGATTTGAAACGTTTCGGATTTCCTGTCAACGACGGCTATTATGCCGAAGCCTTGGAAAAATTGCTGGCAGCCGGCGTAACTGTGGCCGGGGTGGATAAATATCGCGATCAGCCCGTTGCGCCCGGCTCTAAACAACTGGAACAGCTTTTAACCGCGCATGACACTCTTTTTTGGATTTTTTTTGTAGGCACGCCTGAACAGGGCAGCATTGCAGCGCCTCAATTTTTACTAAACGGCTCGCAAATCGGCTTTAACAATACCCTTCCCGATACCGACGGCGTGTTTCGCCGGGGCTTGCTGTTCATGGACGACAAGGAGGTAACTTATAGCTCTTTTCCTTTGTTAATCGCGCAGAAATACCTGAGTGCAAAAAATATCAATCCTGAAGGCACCGAGCAGGGTTTTCTGCGTTTGGGGCAGGCGGTTTTTTCACCGCTGCCGGATCATTTCGGGCCCTATATTCACGAAGATATGGGCGGCTATCAGGTCTTTTTGAATTACCCGAGCCTGCATCGCTCCTTTCCGGGCTTTACCCTGTCCCAATTAGTGGATGGCGAAATTCCCGCCGCAAGCCTTAAGGATAAGATTGTCCTGTTAGGCTCTACCGCGCCGAGCTTGAACGACTATAAACTTTTGCCGGGATTCAAAGAACCGCGTTTCGGAGTCGAGCTGCATGCTCATTTGATTGACCAAATACTTCAGGCCGCTTCAGGAACTTATCCGTTGCAATCCGATTGGCCGGAGATTTATGAGTACGGCTGGCTTTTTTTGTGGTGCTTTCTGGGCGGTTTAGCCAGCCTCAAGCGCGGCGGTCTAATCCATATGACAGGGATACTGTCGGCGGGTTTGACAATACTGTTTGTTATTGCGGTATTTTTCCAGGCGCTGTGGATTCCCTTGTTGCCGCCCGCCTTGGGTTGGATGTTAACGTTAGTCGCCTGTGTGGTCTGGTTTTCTAATCAAGAACGGAACGAACGCCAACAATTGCTTAAAATCTTTGAGCAGCATGTTTCGCCGCAAGTTGCTGCCGATTTGTGGGAAAACCGGGATAAGTATTTCGATGCAGGGGGGGTGCTACCCTGTCAAATCACGGCGACTGTTTTATTTTCCGATCTGGCCGGATTTACTCCTATCTCAGAGACCATGACTCCGGTCGCCTTGATGAGCTGGCTGAACGCCTACATGGAAGAAATGAGTAATATTATTATGGATGAGAATGGTATGATCAAAGGCTATATGGGAGATGGGATCATGGCGGTATTCGGGGCGCCTGCGTTTAAAGACGATGCCGAGGGTATTAAGGCCGATGCCCTCAGCGCCGTAGCCAGCGGACTGCGCATGAACCGGAGGCTTAAAGAACTCAATCTGGTTTGGCGGCAACAAGGTCTGCCTCCTGCGTATATGCGCATAGGCATTCATACGGGGCTTGCAGTGGCAGGCACTTTAGGGTGCAAGCAACGCATGGAATATGCGGTAACCGGCGAAACTACCATTACGGCATCGAGACTGGAAAGTTTCGATAAAGCCATCGCCGCGCCAACACAGGAACTCCCTTGCCGAATTCTTATTGGGGAACCTACCTGGGAGTTGGTCCGCGACCGCTATCGCACCGAAAAAGTGGGTGAATTCCAATTGAAAGGCAAAGTCAAAATGCTCAACATATACCAAGTTATTTCCTAACTACTCGACACTACATTAAAAACAAGAAGGTGAGCCCCATGAAAATAGCCGCGATTCCAACTCTACTTACTGTCTTATCCGCTTTGATACTGCTCCAGGCCTTTCCCGCGGTGGCCGATAATGCGGTGGTTTTCAAGCCGCCCAAAATGGGGGCTCCCGCTACCCGCGTCGGCGGCGGATCGCGCGGTTCCAGCGATCATGATGCCAGGCTTGAAGTGCTGGCGCCTGAACAAACCGCATTGACCAGTCAAGAGTCGCCAACGCTGTATTGGTTTATATCCAAGACCGGCCCGGCACCCGTGGAAATCACCCTAACCCAGGGCGAGGCCGAACCGCTACTGGAAAAGACCATTAATGGTATTCAACAATCCGGCATTCAGGCGATTAGGCTTCAAGATTCGGGAATTAAATTACAGCCCGGTCAAGAATATACGTTGACCGTCGCCCTGGTAAATAACCCCGAACAGCGTTCAAGCGATGTGGTCAGTAGCGCTATGCTTAAATACCAAGTTCCCGCAAAGCTTTTGACTGATGCCGCTGAAATGGCGGGAGCAGGTTACTGGTATGATAGTTTGGACAAATTGGTCTCTAGCAAATCGCCGCAACTTGCGTCGTTATTAAAACAGGCAGGGATCAGTCTGTAACTGATGCTACGCACGCATCTAATAAATTAAAGCGTAGTCCACGAAAGGCACGAAAAGCACGAAAAACAAAGTGGGTATACAGAGGAGAACAAAGCGCGTCCCTCTGTCCGTCATGCCTGTATCAAGCCACATACCTGTCATGAACGTTGTCAAAAGGAATGTGGCTAAATGCTTGGCATTACATCGTTAACCGAGAAATATACTGTTCTCTGTTTTTTCGTGTCTTTCGTGCTTTTCGTGGACAATGCGTAACATCAGTCTGTAATTAAAAAAAATCAATCGGTTAGCCGCGGATTTACACGGATAAAATCTGATCATGCATTTATGCAGGAATAGCGCTGCACTGAAAGGGGAGGCGCAAAGAGTCAATGAATCGCTGCGTAAATCCGTGTCCATCCGCTCTTTTCAGGTTAATGGGGCTTTTTGCCGTAACCGGCTGTTGGGAAGGCGCAGCTAAAAGGTCAATATTTAAAGAAATGAGTCAAACCAGATTCCCATCGTTAAATCTGACCTGATTGCGCCCATGCCCTTTGGCATAATATAAGGCTTGATCGGCGCGTTTTATTAAGTCGGCACTGGTTTCTGAAATGGTTAACGCAGCAACGCCAATTGAAACCGTAATATTCAAGGCTTTGCCTTTTTCGTATTCGACGGTTTTTTGTTCTATCGTTTGTCTGACGCGTTCGGCAATTCTGAGCGCATCGGCAGTTTCGGTATTCAGTAAAAGCATAGCCATCTCTTCCCCGCCGTAACGAACAACATAATCCGTTGCTCTGGATAAATTTTTTAATGTTTCCCCTGTTTGTTGCAGTACAAAATCGCCTATTTGGTGTCCATAGCTATCATTGATTTTTTTGAAATGGTCAATGTCGATCATTAAACAGGAAAAAGGCTGTAGGTCTTGTTTGCAACGCGCCAGTAAGGGTTCGAAATTTTCGTTTAGCCAGCCCCGGTTGTACAATTTGGTCAGGTCATCAACAATCGCCCTATGCTCGGATAAACGTTGTTTCTGTATCGAAGAAACTACTTGCGAATTAACGCCCCGAAAACGATTAGCAATAAGCTGAAGTAAATTTATTGTAAATAAATGACTTTGCTCGACAAGCGTCCAGATTAATTCTTCATTAATTACAATAACCTTGCATTCACAAAGCGAAATGGCTGAAGCAGTCGCGGACTTTTGGTCTATCAGGGATATTTCTCCGATGATGTCCCCCGCCCAAATTGTTTTTAAAGGCTGATCTTCTTCGTCTAAGTAAATTTCAACTTGCCCGTCAAGAAGCAGGTAAAGCGCGGTATTTTTTAAATCTTTTTTTACTAAATGCTGCCCGGCAGGAATAGTATGAACTGAATATTCCGGCAGTATTTTGTCGATTAATTCTAGCGGCACATCTTTAAACAAATCAAAAGAAGTTAAATCGATAGCTTTCATTATTATTTCTTCTGTTAGCTTACTGTTTATTAAACGCTAAGTCGGGATATACGGCGCCCGCAGTCGGCTCAACCTGATTCATATCTTGCCTACTAACTACAATTACCTCAGATTGAGGGATTTGCTGCAACTAATAACTCACGATATGTAAAACCCAATTGGCTAAAGACATTAACATCAACGGTCTTATATAACGCAATCTGACTGTCGGCGTTTAGTTTTCGTTTTGCCCTGAACGTTAAGGCTGGAGGTCATCTGAAAATTGAATTCATAAACGCTGAAATGTGTTCTATTTCTTCAACGCAAAGTCTATGTTCCATCAGGTAATCATGCCATTCAATGTTGTAGTCCATTGACTTTAGTTTATCGAATGCGGCTTTACCGGACTCCACCGCTACGATGGGGTCTATGATGCCATGAGCCATAAATATAGGCGTATCCTTATTGGCGGCTGAACGTTCGGTTTGCAATCGATCAATGGTCGGCAAATAAGTCGACAGCGCGACAATTCCGGCCAGTTTATGCGGGTGTCTTAATCCTGCATGGAGTGCAATGACACCGCCTTGAGAAAATCCTGCCAATAAAATATGGGTCGAGTCAATGCCCTTGTCAATTTCTTGCCGGATCAGTGGTTCAATCAAGGCGGCTGATTGATAGATGCCGTCAATATCGACTTTGCGTTCCAGTGACATCTCTAAAATATCGTACCAAGAGCGCATGGACATGCCGCCGTTGATGGTTACCGGCTGGACAGGGGCATTGGGGAAGATAAAATGGGTATTCGTTGCTGCGGTTAAATGCAGTTCCGGAATAAGGCTTTCAAAGTCATGGCCATCCGCGCCTAATCCATGCAGCCATATCACAGAATATTTATGCGCGGCTTCAGGTTGTATTTCGATGGTGCTAAGTTGTTCAGCGTTCATAAATTTCCCAGGATAAATAAAAATTGCGGGTAGCTTAACTTAATGCCGGGGATTGCCGTCAAATTTTGGTAAATCAGGGTTCATATAGTCCCAGGGTTGGGCGTCTGCCACCCATATATCGTGTTGTGGACGAAAAATGCCGGGATCGTCAAGCGTTGCGGCGGCGACCGGTCTTATGTCGATGAAGGCGCTGTTCCTGCCAAACAGCGAGGTTCCGCATTCGGGGCAAAAAGCGCGGTAAACCGTGCGGCCGCTTGCTGCAATGGTTGGGTATTCTTTATAGTTCCCGGTTATGGCGAGGGCGGAGGCTGGAACGAACAGGCCTGCAAAATAGGGGGCTCCAATCGCTTTTTGACAGGTTCGGCAGTGGCAGTTGAAGCCGCCGATGGGTTGGGCGGAGATTTCATATCTGACGGCGCCGCAAAGACAACCGCCGGTAATGGGAAGTTTCATGTTTCTCTCTTTGTAGATTGGCCGGTAAATCTTAGTACAATAGAGCGGCCCCGTTTAACGACACTAAACTATAAACAATGCTGGATGATCTTATTTTAATAGCTTTATTGCTGAGTGCATACCTGTACTGGTTTAACGGGCAGAGGGTGAAAGAGGTTGCGCTTAAAGCGGTTAGGGCCAATTGCCTGAATCTGGAGGTCCAGATGTTGGATGAGTATGTTGCTCTAAACAGTATCGGGTTAAAAAGAGATCAAGCGGGAAAAATGCAGGTGCGACGGATATTTTCGTTTGAGTTTTCTTCAACCGGAAATGAGCGGTATAACGGCGCTTGTATTATGCTGGGGCGGCGGGTCGAGTCCATTCAGATGGAGCCGTACCGGATTGACGAGGGCATGGGCGGATAGTTTGCACGTCCGGGTGGGTTATGTCGAAGAGTTCTGAATAAATGGTTTTTGTGGAGAATTAAATGAGTAAATGTTCAGTTTGTGGTCGCCAAGGTAATGATGGCGAGATGAAATGTCCTGAATGCGGTAATTTTTATTCAAAAATTGCCGAGATTATTGCCGAGCAGGAAGCGCAGGAAGAAATGCAAACATTTCGCGGTCGATGCAAAAGAATCCTTAACTCGGGTGATATTAAGCATGAACTTCTGGCCGAATTGAAGTTGATAAGGGCGGGGCTGACTAAGAGAGGAATGTTCGCGCTTTTTGTGATTTTCGTCTTTGTGTTTGCTTTAGTCGTTTCCGTTTTGTAGCGAGCGTCAGGCAGGATTGTGATCAGCTTAAGGGGCGACGACGGTAAGGCGGCAGAGTTTCAGTGGAGCGGAACATATAGTTGCCTTGCGTCCGGTTAAGCTGTTTGCGTCCCACAAACAGCTTAACCTAAGGCAGAGCGTCTTATTTTTCCAGTAGATCGAGTTTGCCTTCTTTGCCATTCCACTCGTCAGCATCAGGTAAAGCCGTTTTTACATCCGTAATAATAGGCCATTGTTTGGCTAGCTCTGCATTTAATGCAATAAAAACTTCTTGTCCTTCCGTCAATTCATCTTCTGCAAAAATTGCGTTGGCAGGGCATTCAGGTTCGCATAATGTGCAATCTATGCACTCATCCGGATCAATAACCAGAAAGTTAGGACCTTCATGAAAGCAATCTACAGGGCATACATCTACACAATCAGTAAATTTGCATTTAATACAGTTTTCGGTGACTACAAAAGCCATAATTTTTACCAGGAAAGTTGATTTTTAATTTAATGCGATATTCTAGCAGAAAGAATTGCACGATTGAATGCCGAGTTTGTTAAAGGCATCATTTAGCGGGATTGGCTGCGATGGTGAATGTATAGCGCTTACTTTGCGCTTGCCGAATTAAATACCGATAAAAACAGGCCTTTTTCACCGTTGGTTTTTTGCTCTTGAGCGTTTTTTAAGGCAAGCCTTGCTTCGTCTTTAAGTCGATTGTCGGCATAAGGTTGTTCGATGCGGGCCGGGGCTGCGCTTGCTCTTTTAAAATAAAGGGCTGCATCGTTGGGTTTGTTATGCGACAACAAAAAGTCGCCGTAAAAATAGTTGGCATCAATGCCGTCAGGATTAATTTTAAGCGCGGTTTCCAGCATTTGTTTGGCGGTATTGTCGTCGCCGAATGAAATAGGCCATTTGGGCACCATGTAATACAGCGTGCCTAAGGTTACATAGGCTGATCCGTCCATGGTTTCCGGGTTGATTTTAATGGCTTTGATTAATAAATCACGCGCCTCA
This sequence comes from Methylobacter sp., assembly GCA_036741905.1. Classification (GTDB taxonomy): domain Bacteria; phylum Pseudomonadota; class Gammaproteobacteria; order Methylococcales; family Methylomonadaceae; genus Methylobacter_A. The sequence goes on from DAINRH010000003.1 coordinate 25,819, forward strand.
TGAATGGCGCCCAGCGCAGAAAATGCATCTTGTTGTTCGGCATAAGTCGCTTTTAGCACGGCCTGCCAGAACATGGGTTCGGCAGCGTTCGGATATTGTTGGGCTAAGTTCGTCGCCTTATCGAGCAATTGGAGATAAGCGGGTCCTTGTTTGCTTTTGGGCATGCTGTAATAAACAGACGCCCATCCGGTTTCAATGCTTTTTAAAGAGTCTTTAAGACTCTCCGCAAAACAATGGCTCGACAGTAGCAATAAAACAACAAAAACTAATTTTTTCATGCGGAAAATATAGAACAAAACTCATAATATTTCAATATGTGTATGAAATATTTAGTCTTCACGCCACTCTGAATAGGGATGTATCGCGAGATTGTTGTTGTAATAACGCAAATCTCCGGTGACTTCCAGGCCTAACCAGAGCGGTTTTGAAAAAGATTGCCCTGTTTCGTCCAATTCAATTTCAGCGACTATCAAGCCTTGATTGTCGCCTTCAAATTCATCTATTTCCCAAAGGTTGGCGTCATCGGTGACGAAATGACGGGTTTTTTCGATTAATGGTTTTCTACAAAGACTATCTAGTATCTCGGTTGCATCGGTCATCGGAATCTCATATTCGTATTCATGCCTGTGAGTGCCGATAGTCGCCGTTTTGATGTTCAACCAGGCATGGTCGTCACTAATTCTAACCCTGATTGAGCTGGTTGCCTGAGAGCTTAAATAGCCTTGCCGATATTTTACCGAGCGGCTGATGTGCGTGCGCCAGGCATCGTTGGCGAGCAAAAATTTATGTTCTATTTCTATAGCCATGATTGGATTTCCTTGGAGTGGCTGCCATGGGGCAGATTTAGTATTTTGGTATACGCGTATGGAAAAGGTATGCCGGTTTCTCCCGCGGTAGCGTTGTCGGCAAGCGAAGATAGCGTTGTTGCTATGTCAATTGAAATGAAATTACGTTGTAACGCAAGACTATTCAAGCGGTGGAACGGGGCGCGCGGCAAAGCCGAACTTAAGGAGAGAGCATTTTTAGATGGGACCGGTATGCGCCGGTTTTGTTTCGACCGGCAACTTGAAGTGCGGATATATAGCTTGCTGCGTTGTGTGGCCGAGTGCGATGCTATACTGCAAACGGTCATGAATTGCGCATTTTTGAATTCCCTCACCCTAGCCCTCTCCCGAAGGGAGAGGGGACAAAAGCCGCAATCTGTGCCCGTGTCGAGTATATCAATGGGAGAAAGTCAGCAACCCGGTTAATGAAAAAAAGTATCGTCTTCGCTATCGTTTTCCAACGACACTGATTGTCCGGGAATCCTTTTTTCTTCCATTGCCCATTCTCCCAAATCAATCAATTTACAACGCTCGGAGCAGAAGGGTTTGGATTGCTGTTCAGCGACCCAAGGTACGGAACATCCGCAGTTGGGACATTTTACAATGAGCGGTTTATTGGATGACGACATTAGAAAAGGCAGCAGGTTAAGGAAAAAGGAATGTCGTCAGGGCTTTGCGTCGGCCGCTTGTTATCGGAAGACGGCGTCATGAACCGTATGGTGCAGCGGTGTTTGCCGCCGCTGATTTCTGCAAAGCAGTGTATGGATTTATCCAGGCTTATTTTAAGCAGTTGGTTGGGTTGGTTGGTATCCAGCAAAAATTGAAAGAAGCCTGCTTCAGCAACTTCTTGGGTAGGCGAGCTGCAATTACGGATAAAATTAAGGATCAAGTCGATTGCGATACGAATGTCGGCAAAGGGCTTGCTCCAGTGTTCCAGGTCTTTTAAGCGAGTTGCTTCATCCTGTTCCAGCCAATAATGGAATTCGGGTAAATCAAAGGAACAGGTGCCGCCAGGGATGGAACTGCGTTGAGCTATGCTCTGGAACAGGTCGCTTTCCATGACGCGGGTGCCGATCTTTCCGTTAGTGGCGTAAAGTTTTTTGCTGGTTTCATTTAATTTGTTAAGCAGTTCTTCCAGCTTTTGGGTGTCGACGCTTTGGTTATGGGCGATTTTATTCAGCACATTGGCATGGCGATCCAGCTCTTTCAGTATTTCCGATTTTAGGTCGTTGCGTCTGAAAATTGTCATGATGTCGAGCAGTACATTAATCGCCGCTCGCTTATCGGCGACCGTCTCCCCGGTTAAAAAATGGCTGAATTGTTGGAAAAGTTGTTCTAACCGTATGAAAACCCGGATGCGTTCATTGAGTGGAAATTCATAGGTAATCGTGGTGTTCACAGACAAGTTAATCCCGGCAAGCGCTTAATGAAAGGTACAAATTGTGCAGTTTTTTTACCTGTTCTGCAAGTCTATAATCAGCCGTTGAGTTATCAATCAAATCATCGGCTTTCGCTATTCTGTATGCGCGCGATACTTGATTGTCGACTATGGATTGTATTCTTTCAATGGTCAGGTTATCCCTGATTTTTACGCGCTCGATCTGTGTTTCAACAGGGCAGTCGATAACCAGTATCCGGTCAACAAGACGAGTCATGTCGGTTTCGAATAATAAAGGAATACTTACAATGCAGTAGGGTGCGGCCAGCTGTTCAAGTGCTGCTTGTATGGTTTTATAGATTAAGGGATGCAGTATCGATTCGAGTTTCTGTTTCTGCGTAAGGTCGGAAAAAACTATTTCCCTGAGATGCGGTCTATTCAGCGAGCCGTCCGGGCTAAGGATGGACGCGCCAAATTCCTGTTGTATTCGAGCCAGTGCCGGTTGCCCTTTTTCGACCAGACGATGGGCTATTTGGTCGGCATCAAGCACCGGGATATTCAAGTCGGCGAAAATTTTGGCAACCGTCGATTTTCCGCAGCCTATGCCGCCGGTTAGTCCGACTTTCAACATGACTTTATAGGCCTACGGCGGTTAAATAGAGGCGGTTGAGGTCATTTCCCCATAACAACGCGATCCATCCGGCGGCAGCTAAATAGGGGCCGAAGGGGATGGGCACGTTACGGTCATGTTTGACAAAAACGATCATGCCTACTCCAATAACGGCGCCGACCAGCGACGATAATAAAATAATAATCGGCAAGTACTGCCAGCCCAGCCAGGCGCCGAATAAGGCCAGCAATTTGAAATCGCCGTAACCCATGCCTTCTTTGCCGGTTGCCAGCTTAAACAGATGAAAGACAGCCCAAAGGGCGGTATAGCCGGCAACAGCGCCGATGATACTGGCGTGGGCATCAGTAAATACATTGAACAGGCTCAGGCACATTCCCAGCCAAAGCAAGGGGAGGGTGATGGAGTCGGGTAATAACTGGTGGTCAACGTCAATAAAAATTAGCGCCATCAACGACCAGGTCAGCAGCAAGGCAAAAACGGCTTGCGGCGTGTAGCCGAAATGCCAAGCCACCACGACTGAGGCCAGCGCCGTGAAAGCTTCTATAATGGGATAACGCATTGAAATATGGCAGCCGCAGCTAGCGCATTGGCCCCTTAAAAAAAGGTAGCTGATAACCGGAATATTTTGGTAAGGCTTGATAGGCGTATTGCAGCCGGGGCAGCGGGATAAAGGAAATGTCAGGTTGAAGGGTTCTTCGACGGCCTGCGCAGCGTCCGGAGCGATTTGCAGATATTCCGCGCATTCCTTGCGCCATCCCCGTTGCATCATGATTGGTAATCTATAGATGACAACATTGAGAAAACTCCCGACCAGCAAGCCGATAACACCGGCCAGAGCTGAAAATAGAGCGGGTACATTTAAAAGCAGACTAAGCTGTTGCATATGTTTTTTAATAAAGATTATGAATCGGGAATTACACGCCTGCGCTGTCGTCGGCACACCGTCATGCAGCGGTGTTTATGTACAGCAGACCTACTTAATAGCCGCACCCATTTTAAAGATCGGTAAATACATGGCGACAATCAGGCCGCCGACCAAAATGCCTAATACAGCCATGATGAAGGGTTCCATGAGGCTGCTCAAATTATCGACAAGATTATCGACTTCTTCGTCGAAAAAGTCCGCGACTTTCAGCAGCATGGAGTCCATTGAACCCGATTCCTCGCCGATGGCCACCATTTGTATCACCATATTGGGCCAAAGATTTGCCTGCTGCATGGCAAATTGAAGTCTTTGCCCGGTTGCCACCTCATCGCGCATCTTTAAAACAGCTTCGGTGTAAATAATATTACCGCAGGCTCCGGCAACGGACTCCAATGCCTCGACCAAGGGCACCCCTGCTGCCGACATGGTCGCCAAGGTTCTGGCAAATCGTGCAATAGCGGATTTATGTAAAATGAGTCCGATTACGGGTATTTTTAGCAGGGTTTTATCCATGAAGTGATTAAACTTTTTCGAGCGTTTTTTAAAATAGCCGAACGTGTAAACGGTGCCGACAATAATGCCGACAACAATATACCACCACGCCTGCATCCATTCAGACATGGACACAACCATTTTAGTGAAGGCCGGAAGGTCTGCGCCGAAGCTTTTGAACATGTCGGCAAAGACCGGCACCACAAATATCAGTAGGATGGTGGTGACGATAAAGGCCACGACGACTACCGCGATCGGGTAGGTCAGAGCCTTTTTGATCTTTTTCTTCATTGACTCGGTTTTTTCTTTGTAGGTGGCGATTTTGTCCAGCAGGGTTTCCAATACCCCCGCCTGTTCGCCCGCTTCAACCAAGTTACAGGTTAGTTCGTCAAAATACAGCGGTCTTTTGTTAAGGGCTTGGGCCAAGGTGTCGCCGCCTTCAATATCGGCTTTGATGCCCATTAGTAGGGCCTCCATGCTGGCATTGTCGTGGCCTTTGCCGACAATGTCGAATGACTGAACCAGAGGCACGCCCGCTTTAAGCATGGTGGCTAACTGTCTGGAAAAAATAGCTATATCGCCCGGCGTGATGACCTGCACTTTTGCGGTGAACAGCGGTTTGGGTTTTTTCTTGAATGAAATGACCCGATAGCCCTGCCGCCGTAGTTCGGTTTTTGCGATGGTTTCACTTTTTGCGGAGATTATTCCTCCGGCTTTCTTTTTGTTTTTATCGGTTCCGGACCAGACGAAATCGATTTGTTCTGTTTGCTCTGCCATGCTTATTCCTTGGTGATCCGGTCAATTTCTTCCAGGCTGGTCAAACCCATGCGCACTTTGTTTAATCCTGATCTGCGTAAGTCATTAAAGCCTTCCGCCAAGGCGCATTCCGCCAGCTGATCGGTATTACCCCCGTTGAGTATCAGGGTGCGCATCTTGTCGGTCAGTGTCAGTACCTGATAAACGCCGACTCGGCCCTTGTAACCATTGGTGCAGTACTCGCAGCCTACCGCGCTGAATATTTTAAGGTCGTGCAACTCTTCTTGTTTAAAACCGGCGGCAAGGAGGACTTTATCGGGAAAGTCGGCGGGAATTTTGCAATGTTCGCACAAGCGTCGTCCTAAACGTTGCGCCATAATTAAATTGACCGCTGCAACGATATTGAAGGCCGGGATGCCCATTTGCAGGAGGCGGTTTAAGGTTTGCGGCGCATCGTTAGTATGTAAGGTCGATAACACCAAATGGCCTGTTTGCGCGGCTTTGACGGCGATTTCGGCGGTTTCCAAATCACGGATCTCGCCCACCATGATGATGTCGGGATCTTGCCGTAAAAAGGCGCGTAAGGCGCTGGCAAAAGTCAGCCCGGCTTTAGGATTCATATTGACCTGATTGATGCCTTCCACGGTAATTTCAACAGGGTCTTCGGCGGTGGAAATATTCCGCTCCATGGTGTTGAGAATATTTAAACCGGTATAGAGCGTAACCGTTTTACCGCTACCCGTTGGCCCTGTTACCAACACTAAACCGTAAGGCTTGTTAATCGCTTCAAGGAAAATCCGTTGTTGTTCCGGTTCAAAGCCCAGTTTTTCGATACCCAGCTGAGCGCTGGTAGGGTCCAAAATACGCAGTACGACTTTTTCCCCGAACAGGGTAGGGCAGGTGTTTACCCGGAAATCAATGGCGCGATTTTTGGATAAGGTCATTTTGATACGGCCGTCCTGTGGAACCCTGCGCTCGGCAATATCCATTTTAGACATGACCTTGATGCGGGAGACGAGCCTGTTGGCGATGCTGGCGGGTGGCGCGGCGACCTGACGCAGTATGCCGTCCGATCTATAGCGGATGCGGAAAGTTTTTTCGTAGGGTTCCATGTGTATATCGGATACCCCTTGCTTTATCGAGTCCAGCAGTATTTTGTTGACGTAGCGGACAATGGGCGCGTCATCAATATCGGAGTTAACATCGGCTTTAGTGGTCTCTTCTTCGCCGCCGGTGATTTCCAGATTGTCCAGATCCTCATCAAGCATATCAGTCATCGATGTATCGGCGGCCTCTAGGGAGGCTTCGATGGCTTTGATCAGTTTGTCTTCTTCAACCAGAATGGCTTCGGGGTTAAGCCGGCTGTGAAATTTGATGTCATCCAGGGCGCGAAAATCGGTCGGATCCGATACCGCAACAAACAGTGTTTTGCCTCTGACGAACAGCGGCAGCGCATGGCATTTGCGGATCAGCTTTTCACTGACCAGGTTGATAGGCAGTCTACGGAAGTCAATGGCATCGAGGTCGAAAAAAGGTATGCCGAATTCTTGCGAGGCTTGGGATGCCAAGGCTTTGCCGCTAATCAGCTGATGGGTAACAAGATAGCGAATTAACGGGATCTTGTTTTTTTGTGCTTCCTGACTATGGATTTGCGCATCGTTCTCGGTTAGCAAGCCTTTTTCAATCAAGCACCGGGTAAGGCCGCTAAATTGTAAATTTGTTGATGCGGTAGTCATAGGATGAGTATCTTGTCGGTTGATTGAATGAATATAGATGATAAAGGGGGAAGGTACAAGGTAGCGGGCGCAAGGCTAAAGAGTCGCTTTAGCCTTGCGCCTTGGGTCGGCCTTTCTTACAAGGTCCGGATTTTACGTTGCTGTTCTTCGAGATTGTTAAGCATTGAGCGTAAATCGGCCAGCTTGGCTTTTTCTTTATCGATGACTTCCGGCGGCGCTTTATCGACAAACGTGGGATTATTTAACTTGCCTTCGACTCTGGGCAGGTCATTATGGATTTTTTGTATTTCCTTTTCCAGTCGAGCCAGTTCCGCTTCCTTGTCGATTAAGCCGGCCATTGGAATCAGGATTTTCATCTCGCCGACTAAGGCCATCGCCGATTCCGGTGCGGTTTCGGTGCTTGTTAACCAGACTATCGATTCCAGTTTAGCCATTTTTCGCAAATAAACCTGGTTGCTGTTTAAGCTTTGTTGGTCAGCATACGAGCCGTTTTGCAGGAATACCGGCAGCGGTTTGCCGGGGGCGATGTTCATTTCGCCGCGAATACGGCGTACGCCCAGAATAAAGTTCATCACCCAGTTGGTTTCGGTGATGGCTTTGTCGTCGATTTGCGCCTCATCGGCAACCGGGTAAGGTTGCAGCATGATGGTATCTGCTGCGGCATAACCCGCCAACGGCGCGACCCGCTGCCAGATTTCTTCGGTGATAAACGGCATGATCGGATGCGCCAAACGTAAAATCGATTCCAAAACCGTCAGCAGGGTTTTACGTGTGCCGCGTTGCGCCGCCGCATCGCCGGATTGCAGAGATATTTTCGCCAGCTCCAGATACCAGTCGCAGTACTCATTCCAGGTAAACTCATAAATGGCTTGCGCCGCCAAGTCGAAGCGGTAGTTTTCGATGGCGTTGCTGGTGACCGCCGTTACCTGATGCAGTCGGGATGTAAGCCAGCGATCCACTTGGTTATAGTGGCAAGGAGCGTCTGATAAACCGTTATCCTGTTCTTCAGTGTTCATCAGCACGTAACGCGCCGCGTTCCAAAGTTTGTTGCAGAAATTGCGATAACCCTCGGTGCGGGCGAGGTCAAAACGAATATCGCGGCCGGTGGACGCTAAGGACGCAAAGGTAAAACGCAACGCATCGGTACCGTAAGACTGGATGCCGTTGGGGAAATGTTTACGCGTATCCTGCTCGATTTTTTTCGCCAAATGCGGCTGCATCATGCCGGAAATACGTTTTGCAACCAGCGCTTCCAGTTCTATGCCGTCGATAATGTCAATCGGGTCGAGCACGTTGCCTTTGGATTTGGACATCTTTTGCCCTTCGGCATCCCTTACCAGGCCATGGATGTAAACTTCCTTAAACGGCACTTCGCCCTGGAATTTCAGGCCCATCATAATCATCCTGGCCACCCAGAAGAAAATGATGTCGAAGCCGGTTACCAGTACGCTGGTCGGATAATGCTTGGCCAGTTCTTCGGTGTTTTCCGGCCAGCCCAGCGTGGAAAAAGGCCACAGCGCCGATGAAAACCAGGTATCCAGCACATCTTCATCCTGTCTAAGCGCATAGCCATCGGGCAAGTTATGCTTGGCGCGGATGTCCTGTTCGGAGCTGCCGACGTAAACATTGCCCACATCGTCGTACCAGGCCGGGATGCGATGCCCCCACCAGATTTGCCGGGAGATGCACCAGTCCTGAATATTGCGCATCCATTCGAAATAGGTGTTTTTCCAGTTGTCGGGCACAAACTTGATGTCGCCGTTTTCGACGGCGGCAATCGCAGGCTCGGCCAGCGGAGCAACCTTGACATACCATTGGTCGGTCAGCAGCGGTTCGATCACGCTGTTGGTGCGGTCGCCGCGCGGCACCATCAACTTGTGGTCGACGATTTTTTCCAGCAAGCCTGCCGCATCGAGATCGGCGACGATTTGTTTACGCGCGTCAAAGCGGTCCAGGCCGCAGTATTTGACCGGAATCAGGCCCATTTCGTTTTCATCGTTGCTGCGTATCGCTGCGTCAACGGTGAACAGGTTAATCAAGCCGCCATGCGGCAAATCCTGAATAACCGAGTTATGACGGTGGCGCGTCCAAACCTCGTAATCGTTAAAATCGTGGGCCGGGGTGATCTTGACGCAGCCGGTGCCGAATTCAGGATCGACATAGTCATCGGCAATAATCGGAATACGGCGGCCGGTTAACGGCAATTCCACGAATTCGCCGAGCAGATGTTTATAGCGTTCGTCATTGGGGTGTATCGCCACCGCCGCATCGCCGAGCATGGTTTCTGGGCGGGTTGTGGCGACGATCAAATGGCCCTGGCCGTTCGACAACGGATAGCGTAAATGCCACATCGAGCCGTTTTCTTCTTCCGATAACACTTCCAGATCGGAAACTGCGGTATGTAAAACCGGATCCCAGTTGACCAAACGCTTGCCGCGGTAAATCAGGCCTTCCTCATACAAGCGGATAAACACTTCCTGCACCGCATCGGACATGCCCTCGTCCATCGTGAAGCGCTCTTTGTCCCAATCCAAGGAAGAGCCCATGCGCCGTAATTGGCGAGTAATCGTGCCGCCCGATTCTTCTTTCCATTGCCAGACTTTTTCCAGGAATTTTTCGCGGCCGAGATCGTGACGGGTCTTGCCTTCGGCGTTACACAAACGCTCCACCACCATTTGCGTGGCGATGCCTGCATGGTCTGTACCCGGCTGCCATAAAGTGCTGTAGCCTTTCATGCGGTGGTAGCGGGTCAGCGCATCCATGATGGTGTCTTGAAACGCATGGCCCATGTGCAGGCTGCCGGTGACATTGGGCGGCGGAATCATGATGCAATAGGATTCACCTTCCGGCTTGGGCGCAAAATAGCCTTTTTCTTCCCAGGTTTGATACCAGCGTTGTTCGATTGAATGCGGGGCGTATGTTTTTTCCATGGATGCGTTATTGTTTTTGTGAAAAATTAATTATTCTAACAGGATTAAGAGTGGGAATCAGGCGGGTGGATTTAATTAGGGGCTATGTAGCCATTTAGCTATATTGCCTCTTATCTTATTAAGCCTGAGAGGATCAATGGTACCCAGCTTGCCCATGAGAATGTTTTGATCAACAACAGCCAGTCTGCTCGCCCGTATCAGGCTCGACTGCTTTAAACCGGTTTGCTGGAAATCCGAGTCTTTCTGATTAATAATTTCATCCAGTTCCGGAATCTCTTGATGAAGTTGGCTGGAAATCATGCAGATAAGCCAATCGTCAAATTTTCCTGGGAGTTTTCTAAGGATAAGTGCGGGACGCAGTTTTCCGTCTTTTTGATCTGCTTGAGGAAAACGAAAAAGAGCAATCTGGCCTTCTGAAAGCATCAGTATGTTTCTTTTAGATCGGTAACAGAATAAATGGCGTCTTCATTTTCCATGCCCCTCATTGCGGATGCAATAGAAAAACTATTCCAATTGCCGCTTTCTTCTTTTTCCGTTTTTAGTTTTAGGTATTCTACAAAATCAAGCACTTCAACCTGTTTTGATTCGGGCAATGAGGCGATGGTTGTTAATATTTTTTCTGATAAATTCATGTTTGCCCCCAGTTAAATTGATTTTACCAATCCTTATGCGTGGTAATCTTCATTCCAGACTGCTGATACTGCCGATAACGGTTCCTTCCCGCCTCTTTGGTGGTTTCGCTATTATCTAGTATTTCAAGGATACGCCCGGTTTGCGGTCCTAGCTCAGGATAGTGTGAAGACAGGTTGAATAGGACTTTTTGCCAGTGTTCGGGCGCATCCGGCGAACCGATCAGGATAACTTTTTCGGTATCCGGCAGTTCGCCGGTATAGATCTGGTGCGGAATAAAACTGCCCGCCCTGAAAGTCCAGAGCAGGTCGTCTATGATTCGGCTTTGTTCGGCGTCATCGGTCAGCACGTAACAAAAGCTGCCGCTACGATAGGCCTTCTCGATCAGTTTGCAGGCGAACAGATACCTGTCCTGTAGCGATTCCGTCGGCAGTATGTAAAAGCTGACTTCAGCCACTTATGTTCTGGGTGCCCGCCCGGCTAATCAGGTATTGCATTAATAATGAGACAGGGCGGCCGGTCGCGCCTTTGGTTGGGCCGGTGCGCCAAGCGGTGGCGGCGATGTCCAGATGCGCCCAGCGGAACTTTTCGGCAAATCGCGCCAGAAAACAAGCCGCGGTAATGGTGCCTGCGTCTTTGCCGCCGGAATTGCTCATATCGGCGAAATTGGATTTAAGCAGTTCCTGGTATTCTTCCCAGAGCGGCAAACGCCAAGCACTGTCGTTGGCTATCTCGCCGGCCGCAACCAGCTCGTTGCATAAGGCGTCGTCATTGCCGAGCACGCCCATGGCTACGCGGCCTAAAGCGACGCCAACCGCGCCGGTCAGGGTGGCCATGTCTATTACCACCTCGGGGTTGTAACGTTCCGCATAGGTTAAGGCGTCGCACAGCAGCAGGCGGCCTTCGGCGTCGGTATTAATTATTTCAATGGTTTTGCCGGACATGCTGGTCACAATATCGCCCGGTTTGTTGGCATCGCCATCGGGCATGTTTTCCGATGACGGAATTAGGCCGACAATGTTCAGCGGCAGTTGCAGTTGCGCTACGGCGAGCAAGGCGCCCAGCACAGTCGCGCCGCCGCACATGTCGTATTTCATTTCCTCCATGCCCGCAGCCTGTTTTAATGAAATGCCGCCCGCATCGAAAGTCAGGCCTTTGCCGATCAGTACAATAGGCTTGGCGTTTTTATCGCCGCATTGATAGCTCAGGGTGATTAATTTTGCCGGTTGACGGCTGCCGCGCGAAACCGACAAAAAAGAGCCCATGCCCAGTGCCGCCATGTCGGATTCTTCCAGTATTTTCACGTCCAGGGCGGCGTATTTTTTGCTCAGCGCTATCGCCTGTTCGGCAAGATAGGTCGGTGTACAGATATTGCCCGGCAAATCGGCCAGAAGTTTGGTTAAATCCATCGCTTCGGCAACGGCCTTGCCTTGCAGTAAGCCTGAATGCGCTAAAGCGCGTTCGCTTTCCGGTGCGGCAATGGCGATTTTTTGCAGCTGGCTTTCGGTTTCTTTATCGGACTTAGTATGCGTGTATTGGTAAGCGGCATCGTTAAAGACCTCGATGATGTGCTTCGACTTCCATTGCCGGTCGCGGTCTGTCACCTCGCATTCCGCCAAGCAGCAGACCACCGATTTTATTTGTGGTTTTTTTAGGCTGTTGACGGCGGCCACCAAGGCTTTTTTGTAGTTCTTGCCGGATAAAGGCTGGTTCTCGCCCAGTCCGACCAGCAAAATGCGTTCGATCTTGCTGCCTGGAACCGCATTGATTAATACGGTTTCGCCGTTTTTCCCGCTCAGGTCGCCGCGGTTGACGATGTTGCTAATCAATCCGTTGGTGCTGTTGTTAAGGGCGGTTGCCGATGGACTGAGCTGTTGGTCTTGATAAACGCCGACAATAACACAATCGCATTGCAGTTCTTCTAGTGGCGCGGTTTCTATTGAATAGTCCATGACTTAACTCGGTTATTTGTTGAATAGGACAATATCTTGAGCGGACCGGAAAGTAGGCCGCTACAAGATGGGTGGTTTAGCTGGGATTATACAACACACAGTCGCTTTTGATAGGGGAGACAAGGCTGGCGGAAGATTTAAACAGATTAACTCACCACGAAGATACGAAGAATACGAAATTTTTACTCAAGCCTCTTTGGAAGTGTGTTGATCTTTTTAAAGATAAAATTAGGAACTTCCGTTTTCGACCCACAAATGACATTTACAGTAATAGCTTGGTTGGCGGTTATTGCCAGACAACAGGCGGTCGTTAGATTAAAAGAAAGCATTTATCAGCTGATACGGGGAAGATATATAGTTAGAGGTTAGGGAGAAATCGCTGAGTATATTGCCTAGAACGGGGTGATCAGGGATGATATGCAAAACTATCCTGGCTCATTAATTTATAAGCATATGTCATTAAATACGGTTCGTTTCGATCTGTCCGATTGGTTAATTCATTTTTTTCGGGATATCGACTTTAAAAGCTCAAGTTCAATTATTTATCCTGAACATATGGGGTGGGGCAATATTGATGAAGGTGCTGGGGGCTCTGCGCTTTTTATGCTTAGGAGCGCGGTGAGGCATGGACGATTATGGGCAACATGGTCATTTCGTAATAACGTGCGAACTATTTACGGCTCAAGCCCAGCAGTGTGCTTCACTGAAATGCCAATTGCAGCATTTCTTGAATCTGGAGAAGCTCGAGCAAGACGCGGCGAAGCAATGAGTCAGTTCGCTCTTATTTTCCCAAAAAAGGACTTGTTTGAAATAGGTGCAAATCCCGTTATTTATGGTCTAGGCAATAGAAGTTACTGGCCACCTTCCGGCAAAAATGGTGAAGCAAGAATTATCGACCCAAGTGTACTGTCAGAAAATGAACAATACCGCTACGTCACATATAACCCTGCCTCACATAAACCTATAGATTGGAGTCATGAGAGGGAATGGCGTTGGCCTTATAGGGAGAGCTATAGTCATGTTGAAGAGGCTTTGGAAAAATATGGCGTGGTCGATGATGTTTTAAGTATCCCAGGCCTTGATTTTTACGAATACAACATTAAGGGGATGGGTGTAGTCGTAAAAAATGAAGAGCAAGCAAAGTGGGTGGCTCACGATATTCTAACTCTTGTAGACAAAGGCTTAATTGGTAAGGATCAGTACACATTTATTCTTACTACAGATAATCTTCCTTCTGCATCGGAATTAAGAAGTCCCGATATGATTTCTAAAGCCATATCAGACTCATTGATTGATCTTGAACCATTCTTTTTACATGAAAAGAGTGAATTGAAATCTCTTTCAGAAAAGTTTTCGGTGCTCGCAAATCAAATCGAATCTGAGTCGACTGTTCCAGAGTGTGGCGAATTCGGAGGTTGCTGGTTATGGCTTCTTGATAACACATCAAAACTTACACGCTCATTACTGGAAGATAACCGTATTGTCGTATCTGAATCCGGAAAGTACCTAGTTAGACTGTACGATTTTCCGATTCAAGAAGTCTTCGCCAGCGCGAAGAAATGACGAAAGAGTTGGCAAAACGAATAGAAAATGAATTTAAAATTGAATGTGGTTATTTTTCTGTCTTATATTCGGATGACCCAGACGCCGTGCCTTTTTATAATGACGATCACCTCGATAACCACATGTATTACAACGTGTCCTGGGAATATTGATGGGCGAAAATAGCCAAGTAGGCCGGAATAAGGCCATCCAAGCGCGTAGCGCGAGGTGGCGTTTCCGGCGGATTCGCGCGATGAGTGCCGGAAACACCTATTTTCGCTACCACTCAAACAGGCTTATTTCGGCCTACAAGGCAACTTGTCTTGGCTGCCAAGCATGGTAAACTGAACGCTAAATCAAAAACAAGAGGTAAGCTCATGACTGCCATTACGTTTGATACCCATAAATTTGTTCGGACACTCAAGGATGCTGGCGTACCGGAAAGTCAAGCCGAGGCTTTCTCGGAAGCGTTTAAAGAGGCGCAGGGCGAAGCCGATCTGGTAACTAAACGCGACATTGATGATTTAAGGCGCGACATTGATGTCTTGCGCCACGATATGGATTCGCGTTTTATCCAAACAGAACAGCGACTGGTCATTAAACTAGGCGGTCTCATGGCGCTTTCCATAGGCGTTGTTGCCGCTTTGGTTAAGCTGCTCTAACCCAGTCACGTATAACGCTGTAAGGCGTATAATAGACCCCGTAGGGGCAATCCCTTGTGGTTGCCCTTGTGTTGTACCAGGGCGACCACAAGGGATCGCCCCTACATAGCGATCTTAGATCCTTGCACAGCCAGTAAACCTGAACGACCTTCTATTTCCGACATGACCAGTTCATGGCAAGGCAATGTGGCCGTATCAATATCTGCGACATAATCAGCCAGCGTACCGATGTCGTCTTCGGCTTTTTGCCACAGTCGCAGCAGTTTTTCCATGACCGGCAGCAATTTCATGCCTTCCAGTTCCGCATGCAGGGTATAGACATGGCCTTCCGGCGCGGGCTTGCGGCTGGCGGCGAATACCGCTTCATGCACGTTGGCTTCGGTGATGCCGTTGCAGCCGAGCAGTTCGTCCAGTGTCGGCAGGGTGGTGGGGATTTGCGGGCATTGAAACGTTTCGCCTTCCATATGCGGGATAAACGGTGACTGGCCTCGGCAATCGCTGGCATAACGAAAGCCCAGTTGCTGCTCCAGTTGCAGCGTGTGTTTGTTCAACTGCCAGCCGGCCGCGCCATGCGTCGCGGGCTGATGGCCGAAAATGTCCTGAAATGAATCGATGGCCGCCTGCATTTCTTTTCGGGTCCACTCGGCGTCGCGGTTGGCGACGAAATCCTGCCAGCGGATATGGTCGTAGCAATGCACGCCCACTTCATGTCCGGCCTTCTCGGCTTGGCGCATGATGTCGCGGCCCCTTCGGCCGATATGCGGGCCGGGAAGCAAGGTGCCGTAGAGCAGGGTTTTCAGTCCGTAGTGGCTGAGCACCGAGGTGCGCTGAACCTTGCTGAAAAAGCCGGGCCTGAATATCCGGCGCAGCGCCCGACCGGTATGGTCGGGGCCGATGCTGAACAGAAAGGTGGCTTTCACGCCGTAGCGTTGATACAGCTCCAGCAACGCGGGTACGCCTTCCAGCGTACCGCGCAGTGTATCCACATCGACTTTCAGCGCGATTTTCATAAGGTTGGGTCTTGATCGATCAGTTCCCTTGCGGCTGCAACCTCATGGCTGTAAGCGTCGAAAATTTTGCGCAAGGCGTCTTCCACGCTGACTTCAGGCTTCCAGCCCAGGTCATCCATGGTATTGCCGATCCAGGGCACTCGGGTTTTAACGTCCTGATAGCCTTTGCCGTAGTAATCGTTGGCGCTGGTGTCGATCAGTTCGACTTTGGCGGCCAGATCTTTGTATTCCGGATGTTCCTTGGCGATTTTCAGCATCAGTTCGGCAAGTTCCCTGATCGACAAGTCGTTGGTCGGATTGCCGATGTTATATATATTGCCGGTCGCCTTGCCGTTTTCATTTTTGATGATGCGCACCAAGGCGTCGATACCATCGCTGACAAAGGTAAAGCTGCGGCGTTGTTGTCCGCCATCGACCAGCTTGATGGATTCGCCTCGGGCGATATGGCCCAGAAACTGGGTCACTACCCGTGAGCTGCCTTCTTTTGGCGTATGGATGCTGTCGAGGCCTGGGCCTATCCAGTTAAAAGGTCTGAACAGCGTGTAATCGAAACCTTGTTCCTGACCGTAAGCGCAGATCACCCGATCCAGCAATTGCTTGGAGCAGGAGTAAATCCAGCGCGGTTTGTTCAGCGGGCCCAAGACCAGTTCGGATTCGTAAGGATGGAATTCATCATCTTTGCACATACCGTAAACTTCCGAGGTCGAAGGGAACAGCACGCGTTTTCTGTATTTTACGCAGGCGCGGATGATCGGCAGGTTCGCCTCGAAATCCAGCTCGAATACCGCCAGCGGGTGGGTCACATAAGTGGCAGGCGTGGCGATGGCAACCAGCGGCAGAATCACGTCGCATTTTTTAATGTGATATTCCATCCACTCATGATTAATGGTGATGTCGCCTTCAAAAAAATGGAAGCGTTCATGGTCGCGGAATGCTTCAACACGGTTGGATTGCATGTCCATGCCGTAGACATGCCAATCGGTGGTTTCGAGGATGCGCTTTGAAAGGTGATGGCCGATAAAACCATTGACACCCAGTATGAGTACGTTCATAAGTTCCTAGTTGGTTAGATTGAAAATTGTTAGTCGTTTAGCAATGGCAGTTCAGCACCGGTCATGGCTTTGAAAGCGGAATGATCCAGCGCTATGCCGTCACAGCTAAGTTGTTCAATACGGAAGCGTTTGTTATCGGCGCAGTCGGCATAAAAATGACCGTC
Source organism: Methylobacter sp. (assembly GCA_036741905.1). GTDB lineage: Bacteria > Pseudomonadota > Gammaproteobacteria > Methylococcales > Methylomonadaceae > Methylobacter_A. The sequence continues at coordinate 42,503 of DAINRH010000003.1, forward strand.
CGCCCAATAGATGCAAACTTTGCCCGAATGCACGGCGGTTTCGCCGCTGTAATGACTGCCGAGCAGGAAAAAACGCTTGCCGCTACTGTCGAAGAATGCGCCCGGATAAGGCGGTGCCACGGCCCTGACCAGATTATGGATATTCCAGGCCGATTGCTGCCAGTCGATGCGGCCGTCCTCCGGCTTGCGGCCGCCGAAATAACTGCCTTGGGCAAGATCCAGCGGTTTGGGTTCTATGTTTCCGCTCAGCAACAAAGGCAAACAGCGGGTTAGCAACGTCTCTGCGGCCGGGGTGAGTTTTAAAAAAACATCATGCGCCGTATCGTTCGGCAAAATCGCGACGGCTTGCTGGTCGATCAGCGAACCGGCATCGGGCTTTGCCACCATTTGATGGAGGCTGACGCCGGTGGTCGCTTCGCCATGCAAAACCGCCCAATTGACCGGCGCTCGGCCCCGGTATTTAGGCAGTAGCGAACCGTGCAGGTTGTAAGCGCCTCGGGGCGGTATCGCCAGCAGTTCGGGGCTTAGCATGTGCCGGTAATAAAAGGAAAAAAACCATTGCGGTTGAAGGTCGGCAATGTGTTTGATGACGTCCGCCCGATTGGGATTGTCCGGCGTTATCACTGGAATCCGATGCCTGTTTGCCAGTTCGGCAACGCTGCCGAACCAGATATTTTCCTCGGGATCATCCTGATGAGTGACCACCCGTTTAATATCGACCCCGGCTTGCAGCAAGCACTCTATGCCGGTAACGCCAATGTCGTGGTAGGCAAAAACAACGGCTGAGGTCTTCATCAAGACTTGTCGCTCTTGGCATTATCCAGCACCGCCTTGATCAGATAACGGGGACGCGACCGGGTCTGGGAATATATCCGGCCGATGTATTCGCCCAACAGGCCGATGCCGAACAACAGTATGCCGATCAAAAAGAACACAATGGCGAACAGCGTAAAAACGCCCTCCGCTTCCGGTCCGACCGTCAGCCTGCGCCAGCCCAGATAACAGACAAAGAGCAGCGACAGTATGGAGACGCCGATGCCGAGCAAAGAAAACGCCTGCAAAGGGGCAATGGAAAATCCTGTCATCAGGTCGAAATTAAGATGGATCAGCTTGAACAGCGAATATTTCGATTCCCCGGCCGCGCGTTCTTCGTGGTCAATAACGATTTCAGTGGGATTTCCGGCATAAAGATAGGCCAATGCCGGTATAAAAGTATTGGTTTCAGTGGTGGCCAAAACCGCATCGATAATATCGCGGTGATAACCGCGCATCATGCAGCCCTGATCGGTAATGCGAATGTGGGTGATTTTTTCGCGTAAACGATTCATCGCCAATGAGGCCCAATGCCGCCAGCGGCTATCTTTACGTTCCCGACGGATAGTGCCGACATAATCGTAACCGGCATCCATTTGCAGCAGCAGGTTGGGAATTTCTTCAGGGGGATTTTGCAGGTCGGCATCCAGGGTCAGGACATAGTTCCCTCTGGCGCGTTCAAAACCGGCAATCAGCGCCGCATGCTGTCCGGCGTTGGCGCGCAGAAACACGACGCGGGTGGTATCGGGGTAAAGTTGAAACTGCTTGCGGAGCAAGGCGGCCGATTGGTCGCGGCTGCCGTCATCGACAAAAATGACTTCGTAGCGGTGCTTAAGATTTTCCAGAACGGGGTAGAGTCGTTCAAACAGTAGCGATAAAACGGCTTCTTCGTTATAGACAGGGATAACGATGGATACTTCCGGGGTTTCAAAATTGTTGGTCATTAAATTATTAGGGATATGATTTTAAGTTTGGTTAGTGGATATTAAGGCGTGATTCTATTTTCATACAAATCAGCAATTGGAAAACAAAGATCATAATCGTTCCATTCCAAATCTCCCTCATTGATCTCGAATTTTGAAAACTCTTTGGCATCCAAATATTTTGTGATTAAGGGGTTAAGCGACGATGACAAAAAAGGCAAAAAATCGACTACTTGCCTGGATTGGTCGTTAAATAACAATTCCAGTTTATAGTTATCTAGTTGTTTAACCTTTTCTACGGTAATCACTTGCTCGTTTGTAATCATGCAATCCTCCTGTTTATATTTTCACAGGCAATTTGTTTGTGATACACAAAATAATCGATCCATTTTTGCACTATTTCAGCGGCATAGGCTTCTACAAATTGCTTAAAGTCATTCAATGTAGCGGGTTGCAAAGGCTTTCTGCCCTTGACAGGCTTGAGGCGAATTTCTTTTATCTTGCCATTTTCAATTATTATCTCTGCTTTCGATTCATTCCCCTGATATTTACCGTGGACATGAATAGGTTCATGTTCATTGCTATAAAACAGAATCATGATTCCAAGATAGGTGTAAATTTTAGGCATCTACGTTATACAGTTGGGTGAATCTTTATTCAAGGGAACGCAGAGCATGCACGGCTTAATTAATAAGAGCCATTCAGCAATGAAAGCACTGCCGAGCAGACCCGGTCAACGTCATTCTCTTCCATGCCGGGAAATAGCGGCAGCGTTAAGGTTTGCTCGCCGATTCTTTCGGCATTGGGAAAATCGCCGGGCCGGTAGCCGTATTGACGATAAAGCGAAAACAGATGCATAGCCGGGTAATGGATGCCTGCTGCGATGTCTTGCTGTTTGAGCGCTTCGAGAGCCTGATTGCGGTTCAGGCCTAGCTGCTCCCAATCGAGCAGTACGCAGAACATATGCCAGCTGTGGCCTTCCGCATCGGCAGGCAACACCAAGGCGTCATGGACGGGAAGCTGCTGTAAATAGCGCTCAACCAGGGTTCGGCGTTTTCGGTTAAAGCCGTCCAGCTTTTTCAATTGCACCAATCCCAAGGCCGCACCGACATCCGGCATATTCATTTTGCCGCCCCATGCAGCGACATCCATGCCGCCCTGTGCGTCTCTTTCGATGCCGTGAAAACGGATGCCTTCGATTTTTTTCAGCAAAACCGGATCGTTGATCGCAAGCGCGCCGCCTTCAATGGTGGTCATGTTCTTGTTGGGATGAAAGCTGAAACAGACCGGATTGCCGGAACTGCCGATTTGGCGGCCCTTATATTGAGTGCCGATCGCCTGGGCGGCGTCTTCAAGCACCAGTAGATCATGCCGTTCGGCCAGCTGATAAATCGGGTCCATATCGACCGCGCGACCGGCAAAATGCACCGGTATCACGGCCTTGGTGTTGGGCGTGATCGCCGCCGCAACCGCAGCGGCATCGATATTGCGGGAGACCAGATCGACATCGACGAATTTGGGCGTTGCGCCGCAGCGAACGATGATATTGGCGCTGGCGACAAAACTCATCGCCGGGACGATAACTTCGTCGCCGGGCCCGATTCCATAGGCCAGCAACACAGCTTCCAGCGCGCTGGTGCCGGAATTGAACACCCTAAGCTGGACATCGCCGCCGATATAATCGGCCAATGCGCTTTCAAAAGCGGCAACCTTGGGGCCGGTTGCCAGCCATCCTGATTGAAGCACTTCTTTGATGGCTTCAAATTCTTCTGTATCGAGCGTGGGGCGAGTGAATGGCAGCATTTTAACTCCTTGCTAAAACGTAAACGCCGAGCAGGACGATGCCCATCCCGATCAGGCGGGCTGGATTCATGGATTCGCCGAACAATTGCCACGCGAAAATCGCATTGACGACATAGCCCATCGACAGCATCGGATAGGCGATGCTGACATCGACCCTGGACAGCGCCAATATCCAGACGACGACGCTGATGCCGTAGCAAAACAAACCGATCCACAGAAAAGGTTCAAACGCCAACTTCAAAAACGCCGTAGAGGATGAGGAAAAGTTCAGGCCGATAGCGCCCATTTCCCGGACGCTGGCTTTAAGCGCCAATTGCGCGATTGCATTTAGCAAGACGCCGGTCAGGATAATGCTGAAACTAACAATATTCATCGGCGAGCCACCGCGGTATAACGGGAATTTTCATAGATTACTTGCATGGGGATTTTTTGTTGTTGCCATTGAGCATAGGTTGTTTGGGGCAGTACGCTTATTGCCTGTTCTGAGTTTAGCCATATAGGCAGAAAATTCGCTTCATTTAGCCATTTTTGCGGCTCCTGGTTAATTCCGAATTCAAGTTCGCCGGTAAAGTCGACCAAGTTAACGGTTCTACCCAAATAGTAAGGCAGCGATTGATCGTAGCGCTTAACATCATAAATCTCCACGATGCCCTTGCCGCTTTTGGCAATGTAAGATTGAATCGCTTCCGCCATCGCTTTGCTGGAACGTAATTCGCTGATACTTTGATAGCCCCATGAAAGCATTTGTACGCCAAGCAAGGCGCAGAGGGCGAAAATGGAGATAGCCAGGTTTTTTTGGCGCTTTAACAGCTGTGTGGCAATACCGGCCACGCCAGTCAAAACAGCCGTTGCAATAATCCACGGCCGGAACAGCGGAAGGTGTGTCGCTAACCTGCCAAGCTTGGCGGTATGATCGGCTTGCCAGATAAAGAAAATGAATATAACGCTCGCAAGCACGATAGCGATAATGCCGTCGGCTATAAACTGTTTGCGTCTTGACATATTTTCACCGACTAACAGCGCCAGCGCCGGGAACATCGGTAAAATGTAGGCCGGTAACTTGGAATGAGAAATTGAAAAAAAGAAAAATACAAAGATCGCATACACCCAAAGCAACCGTGACGCTTCAAATTTTCCGGCCTCAGCCCGCCAGGAAAAAGGCGGTTTAATCAAGCCGTTTAATGCCGAGAATAGCCAGGGCATCGCTCCTAGGGCAAAGACCGCGAAGAAATACCAGTTGGACTTGGTGCGCCCGTGAACATCGCTGGTAAAGCGCTCGAAATGTTCATGGATGAAAAAGAAGTGGGGAAACTCGGGATTTGCCTGACTGACGGCAACAAACCACGGCGCGGCTATCGACAAATACAGCAGCAAACCTTTGCCCAGATGCAAATGACGCCATAACGCCCAATCGCGTTGCCAGAGGCTGTACAGAACCAGCGCTCCGCCGGGCAGCACCAGTCCGATCAGGCCTTTGCTGAGGGTGGCTCCGGCAAGCGCGGCCCAGGCCAGCAGCATCCAGTTTCGTTCCTGTGCCGGCAGATGCCGTGCTGACTGGGCCAGCGCCAGCGCGCCGACCGCGATGATCAACAGCGCGCTGACGCCCATATCCAGGCTGTTGGCGTGTCCGAGTCCAACATAAAGAACCGTGCTGATTAAAAACAGGAATGCGAAATAACCGGCGCTGGCTCCGTATAGCCGCCAGCCTACAAAACCGACCCATAAAGCGCCGATAAAGCCGAGACCTGAACACCACACCCTGGCGGCGGCATTGGTTTCGCCCAATAAAGCCATGCTGATGGCTGAGCCCCAATATTGCAATGGCGGCTTTTCAAAATATTTGTATCCGTTGAGGCGAGGCGTAATCCAATTGCCGGAATTGAGCATTTCCCTGGCGATTTCGGCGTAGCGCCCTTCATCCGGGTCGATCAGGTCACGGTAACCCAGTAATAGAAACCATATAAATCCGGCAATAACTATTACAATTCCCTTAATCCAGCATTGACGCAAAGACACTGGTGTCATGTTCTTGGAGATCCTTTAAAAATTGCCAGCCTTAGTAAAATGCTGGCAATGATAATACAATTCGGCGCCTAAAACACCGGTCAGTAAAATAAACAATTAAAAAACAAAGGTAATCAGGGCGGTGTTATTTGATTTCGGAGGGGGCTATAACTTCTTAAAGTATGCGGCTCAAATGTAATGCGCTACTTCCAATGGCGCTGTTTCTATAAAATAGTTCATAATTTACCGGCTCAACGTAGAAGTCGATGTTTTGGGTCTTTTACTTTAGCTGTATAACAACACACATGTTTTTGATGGGGGAGACGCGCTTGGAAGCCAATTGGACTAAAGGCTATAACATGGGACGGCGTAAGTTAATTACCGTTCTGGACAAAATGGTGGCATTGGATTTGTTAAGGACGCTGCTGGCGGTTTGGTCGGTGATTGTCGTTATTATTGTTAGCCGGCAGTTTATCAGGATTCTTGACAGAGCTGTCGAAGGCCAGGTATCCAATCAAACCTTGCTGACCGTGCTGGGCTTAAAAACCATTATTGCCAGCGCCGCTTTTTTACCGGCAGCCTTATTTATGGCGGTATTGATGGTCTTGGGCAGAATGTACAGGGATCAGGAAATGTCGGCAGTGGCTTCAGCCGGGGGCGGTGTGGGAACGGTCTATCGCGCTATATTTTTGCTGATTTTTCCTTTAAGCGTGTTGTCGGCAGGCTTGTCATTTTATGTCTCGCCCTGGGCGGAAGCGACGATGGAACAGATGATGCACCAAGATAAGGAATCGGCCGATCTCAGGGGCATTGCCGCCGGAAAATTTAGCGAATACAGTCAGGGGGATCTGGTTTTTTATGTGGAAAAGATCGATGACGATAAAACTATGCACGATGTCTTTGTGCAGCACCGGCAGGGAGCGCGACTGGCGATTATTAACGCCGAAGCGGGCAGGTTGAGGGATTTGCCTGACGGGCGCTATATCGTTTTGGAAAATGGCGAGCGCGTACAGGGACAGCCCGGAGCGGTAAATTACGTGCTTGAACAGTTCTCCGAATACGCGGTGAGAATGGAGACCAAAGAATCGGCCGCAAAGTTCGAAAAGGAGTCGGTCGCCAGCTCTACCTTGGCAAGTTCCGGTCAAATAACCGATATTGCCGAATTGCAGCGTCGGTTTTCTATTCCCATGGGCATCCTGTTGCTTAGTTTTATTGCCGTGCCGTTGGCGCAAATGTCGCCTCGAGGCGGCGTTTACGGGAACATGCTGGTCGGCTTTTTAATCTATTTCAGCTACGGCAATCTTATTCGCGTCAGCCAAAGCTGGGTCATGAATCAAACTATTCCCGCATGGCTGGGTGTTTTTGGCGTCAATACTTTGTTGTTGTTGGTAGGCGGAATTTTATTGGCAAGATTATACGGATGGCAATGGCTGGCTGATAAAGTTAGGGAAAAGGTGCGCAAGTGAATGTATTAACAGGCTACATAGTCAGGGAAATATTAAAGGGTTCTTTAGTTGCCGTTTTATTATTGCTGACCTTATTCAATTTGTTTACCTTCAGCGATCAGTTAAAGGATCTGGGCAAAGGGCACTACGGCTTAACGGAGATCTTTTATTATCTTGCGCTGACTTCGCCTTCGGTTTTTTATGAGTTGATGCCCGCATCCGCCTTATTAGGCAGCCTGTTTATATTGGGCGCGATGGGCAATAACCGCGAACTTATTGCGATGCGAGCGGCCGGCTTGTCTATTTTGGGCATTATTAGGGCGGTCATGCTGGCAGGCGGCATTTTAGTCGTGATTTCAATAGCGGTCGGCGAATTTGTCGCGCCGGTAGCCGAGCGGGCGGCGCAGATGGTTAAGGTCAACGCCGTGGATGAAGGTCGGGTGGTCATGAATGTCAAATATGGGCTGTGGCTGCGCGAAGGCAAAAAATTCATCAATGTACGAAAAATTCAGGATGAGGGAAATCTGGCGGACATCAGTATTTATGAGCTGGATGAACAGCGTCGGTTGCGTTATTCGACGCATGCGGAGAAAGCGGTTTTCCAAGGCAATCAGCAGTGGAAACTGGAGGGCATCAAGCAGACAGGCATTTCAATGGAACAGATGACCGCAAGCAACCAAAATGAGCAACTTTGGCATTCGACCGTTGCCCCCGATTTGTTGGATATTGTTGTGGTCAACGCGCATGATCTATCCATGTACGATCTGGCCATGTATGTCGATTTCTTAAAGGATAATCATCAGAAATCGCATGAGTTTGAGCTGGCTTTTTGGGGGCGCGTGGTAAATCCTTTGGTTGTTTTGGTTATGCTGCTGGTGTCTGCGCCCTTTGTTATTGGTATCAAGCGCGGCATTAACGTTGGCGGAAGGATGATGATAGGCGTTGTTATCGGCATGGGATTTAATATTATCGATAAAATCGTCGGCCATATCGGCTTGATTTACGATCTTAATCCGCCGTTGATGGCCATTATGCCCAGTTTGACTGTATTAGTCCTGGCGCTGGTTGCGTTGATGCGGGTGCAGGCGTGACGCTACGCAAACGGCTGTTAAAAGCGATAATGTAAGCATATAAGCGGGAGTTAACGTGGCAATTAGAAGTTTTAAGGATAAGCAGCCGAAAATCGGCAAGTCGGTTTTTATAGATGACAGCGCTGTGGTCATTGGCGACGTTACGTTGGGCGATGATGTGTCCATATGGCCTACGACGGTGCTCAGAGGCGATGTTGAAAGCATCGCTATTGGCGACGGCACCAATGTTCAGGACGGTTCCGTGTTGCATGTCACCCATGCCGGCCAATATACGGGGCAAGGCTATCCATTAAAGATAGGCAAGGGCGTCACTATCGGGCATAGAGCGGTAGTGCATGCCTGTACCGTGGGCGATTATTGTTTGATAGGGATAGGCGCGATTATTATGGACGGCGCCGTTCTTGAGGATTATGTGATGCTGGGCGCCGGGGCGCTGGTTCCGCCGGGGAAAAAGCTGGACGGCGGTTATCTTTATGTGGGGGTTCCAGCCAAACAATCCAGGCCTTTGAAGGAGTCTGAAAAGGAATTTCTGGAATATTCGTCCCGGCAGTATATCCAGCTGAAAAATGAATATTTAAAATTGTAAAGATAATTAATGCACCACGAAGAACACGAAGTTTTTAGCTTTTGCTTTTCTTCGTGCCTTCGTGGTGATGTTTCAAGCTTGCCGCTCTGAATTCAGCAGTTCAATAACAGGCCGGGTTTGGGGGCGAACGCCGCGCCAGATAAAGAAGGCTTCCGCTGCCTGTTCAACCAGCATGCCCAGTCCATCCAGGCTCTTTGCCGCATGATTTTCCAGTCCCCAACGCACAAAAGCCGTCGGTTCGTTGCCGTAGGCGAGGTCGTAACAGTTGCCGCCCGCCGCCAGTAAACCGGTTGGCAGCGGCGGCAATTGTCCACTCAAGCTGGCTGATGTCGCGTTTAAAATCAAATCGAATTGCCGGTTTTCTAAAGCATCATAGCCGCAGCCGGTAATAGGGCCTTTGCCGTGAAATTCAGCGGCCAGTTTGACGGCTTTATCAACGGTGCGGTTGGCGATAATCAGGGTTTGCGGGGCTTGCTCGAGAAGAGGGGCGATGATGCCCCGGCCGGCGCCGCCGGCACCCAGAATCAATATGCGGATGCCCGATAAGGCGATGGCATGGTTAGCAAGCAAGTCCGTCACCAGGCCGATGCCGTCGGTGTTGTCGCCTAATAGTGAGCCGTCCGGCTGGACTGCCAGCGTGTTGACGGCCTTGCTCAACTCGGCGCGTTCTGTGTTACGGTCGGCATAGCGCCAGGCGAGCTCTTTTAGCGGCACGGTGCAATTTAAGCCTTTGCCGCCCTCGGCAAAAAACATCGCAACGGCTGTCTGGAAGTGCTCGGCAGGCACTTCCACCGCGGTATATTCAAGCGCTTGTCCGCTTTGTTCGGCAAAAAGACGATGAATGCGTGGCGATTTGCTGTGTTTGATAGGGTGACCAAACACTGCGTAGCGGTCTATTAAGGTCATAATTGCGCTTTTTTCTCCATCCATAATTCCCATGCAATGGTTACTGCAACAATCAACATGGCGATGCCTAATTCTATCCAGAGAAAATGCGGCGTATAGACCGAAACTACCGCAGCAACGCCCAGGAACAGACCGACCAGGCTAAAGCGCCAGCCTACGCGCAGGCCGTCAAGGATAGTTGAGAGCGATAAAATCAGCAGGATAATCAGACCGGCATCTTCTTCGGCTATCCGTCCGGACTGATGTATTAAAAATGCGCCGCCAACCACCAATAATGATGTGGCCCAGTGCATGGATTGCTCGCGGAGTATTATCTTGAAATCATCGGCGCGGTGCTTGGATTGTATCCAACCGATAATCATCGCAAACAGGCCGAACAGCAGCATCATGATAAGCCAGTAGCCGTAACCGTCGGCGGGGGAAAAGTCCATAATGCCTATGCCGACCAGCGACAGGATAAGCAATAAAATTAAAATGGCTTCTTCAATATGAAATCTTTTTTTTTCGGCAATTAGAATGTCTTCTGACATGGAACAGGCCCCCCACTTCGGTTGTTGGATTTAAAATGTCCGAGTTACTCTTGCAGCCACTGGGCTACGGATTTGGCGTAATAAGTCAGGATGGCATCGCTACCGGCGCGTTTGAAGGCCAGCAGGGATTCCATAACGACTTGTTTTTCATCCAGCCAGCCGTTCATGGCGGCGGCTTTGAGCATCGCGTATTCGCCGCTGACCTGATAGGCGAAGGTCGGTACGCCGTATTGGTCTTTTACCCGGCGGATAATATCCAGGTAGGGCATGCCGGGCTTGACCATGACCATATCCGCGCCTTCCTGTAAATCCAGCTGTATTTCGCGCAGGGCTTCGTCGGCATTGGCCGGGTCCATTTGATAGCTGTATTTGTTGCCTTTGCCCAGCATTCCGGCGGAACCCACCGCATCGCGGAACGGGCCGTAAAAGCTGGACGCGTATTTGGCGGAATAGGCCAGTATCAGCGTATTGATATGATTTTCCGCTTCCAAGGCCTGTCTTATCGCACCGATACGGCCATCCATCATGTCCGACGGCGCGACAATATCGGCTCCGGCTTCGGCATGAGACAGCGCCTGCCGGACCAAAACCTCGATGGTTTCATCATTCATCACGTAGCCGTCCGAATTGACCAGTCCGTCTTGTCCGTGCGTGGTAAAGGGGTCCAGTGCGACATCGGTAATAATGCCCAATTCGGGAACGGCTTTTTTTAAAGCCCTTACGCTACGTTGAATCAATCCTTCAGGGTTATAGGCTTCTGCGGCATGTTCCGATTTTTTATCGGCGGAAGTTACCGGAAACAGCGCAATGGCCGGGATGCCCAAGTTATAAAGTTCATGCGCTTCCGTCAGCAGTAAATCCAGGGACAGTCTTTCTATGCCGGGCATGGACGAGATGGATTCTCGTTGATTCGAGCCTTCGGTGACAAACATCGGATAAATCAGATCATCAACAGATAAGCGGTTTTCGCGCATTAAACGACGGGAAAAGTCGTGATAACGCATTCTTCTCATGCGTGTTTGAGGAAAATTGATGTTATTATATGTCATCTTATCCTTGCTTCTAAGGGTTTGGAAAAATCTTAAATCTCTGTAGAGACATTGCCGTGCAACATCTCTATTGCTAAGTACAGAAGATTTATTGTATCAGGGATTACCGCTGATATTTGAAAGAGTGAACGCATCCGCCAGTTTGATTTTAGAGGGTTTTATGAAAGCTAAGCAAGTTACAATGTTCGGTTTATTTGCTGTATTACTGAGTTTAATGCCTGCCGCTAAAGTAATCGCAGCTGATTTGTTGCCGCCGCAACAGGCGATACAAGTGGCTTCTGCAAAATTACAGGAAAAGCTGCAAGATAAGTCGTTTACCAAAGACTTTGCCAAGATCACACAATTCGTTAACGAAGTCATTTATCCGCATACCGATTTCGACAGAATTTCAGAACTGGTTTTGGGGAAAATCTGGAAAACAGCGACTATTGACGAACGCGAGCGCTTTAAACATGAATTCCAAACACTCTTGGTAAGAACCTATTCTCGCGCATTTGTAGAGTTTAACGACTGGTCGGTCCGTTTTTTGCCGCTTGACATGGGCAGCGATGAGAAAAAAGTGATTGTAAAAACCGAGGTGTTACAGCCCGGTATACAGCCTATCGGCGTTAATTACCGGATGTTGTTGAGCAACGGCGAATGGAAGGCTTACGATATTATGATTGAAGGCGTAAGTCTGGTGACCAACTATCGAAGCACCTTTAGCAATGAAGTTCAAACCAAAGGTTCCTTAAATGCAGTTATTGAAGGATTGGTTAAACGGAATGCCGAAGCATTGGCGGCAAAACCGGCTGCGAATTCCTGATTCATTGAGTAAACACATTACCCCCGCAAGGGCGATCTGTCGCCCTTGCCCAGTCCCTAGCCTTTCCCCCGCGCCATTTTTGTTTCTTAATCCATGACTTTCCCGAAAGACTCCATTTATGCCAGCCCCATCGGCGAAGTCGGCGCTTTTAAATTTGACGAAACAGTAGCCGGCGTGTTCCCGGACATGATTCAACGATCCGTTCCCGGTTATAGCGCGATTATTTCCGCGATAGGGCTTTTGGCCGGGCGTTTTGCCCGTGAGCATAGCGTCTGTTACGATCTGGGCTGCTCTCTGGGCGCGGCGAGCTTATCGATGCGCCACCAGATTGAAACTGAAAATTGCCGCATCGTTGCCGTTGATAATTCCGAAGCGATGGTGACGCGCTTTCAGCAAGTATTAAAAAACGACCAGGCGCCGGTTGCCGTCGACGTGCAGTGCAAAGACATCCGTGATATTGCCATTGAAAACGCTTCAGTGGTGGTCCTAAACTTTACTTTGCAGTTTATCCCGCTTGAAGACCGGATCGGTCTTTTGCAAAAAATCTACCAAGGACTCTTGCCCGGCGGCATTTTAATCCTGTCGGAAAAACTCAAATTCGACGATGAACGTCAGCAGGAATTGCAGACCCAAATGCATCACGCCTTTAAAAAAGCGCAAGGCTACAGCGATCTTGAAATCAGCCAAAAACGCACGGCGCTGGAAAATGTGCTGATTCCTGAAACCTTTGCCCGGCATCAGAGCCGCTTGCTGCAAGCCGGTTTCAGCAGCGCCGAAGTCTGGTTTCAATACTTCAACTTCGCCTCGATCATTGCGTTGAAATGATTGACTATCAACCTTTATACAATGCGCTGGTTGACGCCAAGGCCGAAGCGTGGACAGAGATATTGCCGCAGCAGCTTGAACGGGGTTTTGACCCAACCAAACATGGCAATTTAGCTGAATGGCAGGCATTGATCGATAGCGTGGCGGAATTGCCTGCCGCACAACGCGTGCTGGATGCCGATGCGGTGCAGATAGGCGATTCGGATGATTTGACCGAACTTGCAAAAATGCATCTTGAAAGCCGGTTAAAAGTCCTGCACCCCTGGCGCAAAGGCCCGTACAACTTGTTCGGCATCCACATCGACACCGAATGGCGCTCGGACTGGAAGTGGAACAGAGTGATAAAGCATATCGCGCCGCTGGAGCATCGTCTGGTATTGGATGTCGGCTGCGGCAACGGCTACCACTGCTGGCGAATGCTCGGCGCCGGTGCAAAAACAGTGGTCGGCGTCGACCCGATGATGCTCAATGTGATGCAGTTTCAGCTGGTTAGAAAACTGTACGGCGAAACGCCGGTTTACGTCTTGCCGATGGGCATAGAAGACATCCCATACGGCCTCAAGGCATTCGACACGGTATTTTCGATGGGCGTGCTCTACCATCGCCGATCGCCGATCGACCATCTGATGGAATTAAGGGATTGCCTGCGACCCGGCGGCGAGCTGGTATTGGAAACCCTGATTATCGACGGCGGTCCGGGTCACGTATTACTGCCGGAAGACCGTTACGCCAGAATGCGCAACGTCTGGTTCCTGCCCAGCTGCGACACGCTGGTCGGCTGGCTAAAGCGTTGCGGCTTTAAAAATATCCGTGTGGTCGATGTGACCGTAACCAGCATCGAAGAGCAGCGGACTACGGAATGGATGACTTTTCATTCACTGAAAGATTTTCTGGATGCGGAAAATCCGCAACTGACGTGCGAAGGCTTGCCGGCTCCGAAACGGGCTGTTGTTATTGCCAATGCGGCTTAATTTCTGGACAGCCTCCTAGACATTAGCAAGCATAGCTATCAAGCGCTTGGCAAAAGGCGAAGCCGCAATAACCTTGGTGGGATCGATTTTTCCAAGTATGTCGAAAGAATGGATGCCCTTGCCATAACTGGCCTTGGTTTTACAATGTTTGGTGGCCTTTTTAAGGCCATCGTAAAGATCAGCTTTGGCAATCTGCTCAATGTCGCTCCGAGACGGTAACTGGTTGGCTTCGAACCCTTGCCCAAAATAAGTTTCCAAACAGGTCTTGTCTGCCATGAACCAAGCTTCCATGCACTCCACCATAAAATGTAAATGTTCTGCTTTGGCGGCATTAGGTTTAGGCCATTTGTCGCCTTCCCGACAAAGGACATGCTCCCAGACCTGATCTTCCCCGCAATTAACCGGCGCTTCGCTATCCACCAATAGTACGATAACATCCCCTGGTTTGGATTGGGCAAGCGCCACACAAAAGTCATCATAAGCATGTTTCCGGCTACCGCAAGCGACAACTTTCGGCATTTTGCCTTTCAGACCGGATTTTTCAAAAAAACTACTGAACCCTGCCCGACAACGTATATTTAAAGGCCCTTTCGCGCCTCCTTCGACAAAAACTTTGAAATCTCTTTTTACCATCGATTCCCACCGATATGCCCGCTTTGGCGCATCGCTCCCAGTGTGTATTTGTCTAGCCATTCTTCTAATTCCGTCTCATCCAGACGCTTAACGCTCGATGATTCCCCCTCTTTTTCGAACGTAACAACAACATCCGGTGTGTCGGTAAAAGCATCCACTAATAAATCAGAGTGGGTAGTTACAATTAGTTGTGTTCGTTTCGCAGCCAATTTCATCAAGTCTGCAAGCTTGCCCAGAGCATCAGGATGAAGTCCCAATTCCGGTTCCTCGATGCAAATCAAAGGTGGCGGTTTGGGATGGCAAAGAATGGCGAGCAGGCACAGATAGCGCAACGTGCCATCCGATAGCCGCGTAGCGGGCATGGAAAAACGGCCTTCATTTAGGAACACCTGGACGCCCCCACTATTTATGTTCACGCCGAAACCTGTAATGGCCGGGTAAAGCGCATTCAGAGCGTCCAAAACTGCATCTTTGGCTTCTGGTATGTTACTCAACTTATGTAAAATCAAGCCAAGATTCTGGCAATTTTCGAGCAAAAAATCATTCGGCAAATCCGTTTTCTGAGAAAGTCGTGGAGCGGTGTAACGCCCAAATGACCAATCACGATAAATACGAATCTTGGCAAAGTTGTCTGCGAGATAAGTCAATTCAGGATAGTGGTCAGGGTCTCGCCGTTGCGCCAATATTGACTTTTCAGGATCAATATCTTCCCGGCGTAATTGCCGTTCTTTTCCTTTACCGTTTATTTTGTCTTCACTGAAATTAATATACGGAATGCCATTGCGGAAGTAGAAGAACCGGTACGTGTCCTTGGATTTACCAATAGGTTTTTCATTTTCGATACACTCATCCCTAATCTCAAAACGCTGATTAACTGCTGAAAATTCGACGCTGTAACGGATATTTGGCTTACTAGAGTCAAAAGAAGTAACGAATGCTTCGAACCCCGCATTGCTATCGGGTGCCGCCCCTTGCCATATCCAATCGCGAATGCCGCCACTTTCACGAATTGGTCCGGCAATGCCGCTGGGGGCTGATTGAATCAGGCTAATGGCTTCAATTAAATTGGATTTGCCGCTGCCATTATGTCCAATTAAGATATTGAGCGGTTTTAGTTCGAGTATTGTTTTCTCGAACGACAGTAAATTGGTTAAGATTAATTTGTGCAATAGCATTATAGATTTCCTATTTTTCTGCTTAATCTGATAGTTTATTCAAAGCGCATTATTCCTAAACGATACACTGTTTTCGTGGTTTTATGTGTTAAGTTGATGGGGATGAGGTATTCAACCTAAAAAACCTCCAAAACCCCCGGTAAAAAAAACTCGCTAACCAGCATTTGCCGCTGTGCTATCGCGTAGACGGTTCTTCTACCCCATATCGGCTGGAGGATATGGCCTTCCGCTATCGCAGGCGGCGTCCAGGTCGGCGCGTCAACCAAGGTCACATCCATTTCGATGCGTTCGAGTTTCGGATAGGAAAAAATCACTTCCCCCAACGGGCGACTGCCCAGATGAGCCAGGTTGCTTTTAGCCACTTTAATGGTTTTTGCCGGAATGATGGTTCGGGCTAAAATCAGCGGCTTGCCGTCGGCGTGGAGCAACACTTCACGGATCAGGCTGTATTTGTTTTCGTGTAATTTAAGCAGTCTGCGCTCAGTTAAAAACGGCGTATTCCATTGTTGCAGCAGGATCTTAACGCCAATCGCAGCGCCGTAATAATCGCGCAGACGCTGGGTCAGCGAGCCCGGTTCATAGGTCCAGGACTGGACGTTTTCAGGCAGGGTGTGGCGGGTGCCTGAGCGATTTTCCAGCCATAAGGGTTCCCGGTTAAATAAAAAGCTCTTGGTAGACAACGTAAATTAAACCTCGGAATATTCGGTGGATGCGCCCAGCCAGCGATCGCATAAGGGCTGTATGGCTTGGGGCGATTGGGTTAAAAAACTGTCGCCGATCTGTTGAACGGTATCCAATAACTCGGCATCCCTGGCCAAATCGGCAATCTTAAAATGCATTTGCCCGGTCTGCCGGGTGCCCATGACTTCGCCGGGGCCGCGCAACTCAAGATCTTTTTCGGCAATGACAAAGCCGTCGTTGCTGTCCCGTAACACTCCCAGGCGATGACGGGCGGTATCGGACAACGGCGCTTGATACATCAGCAGGCAATAACTGTCGTCATTGCCGCGACCGACCCGGCCGCGCAATTGATGCAGTTGGGAAAGCCCTAAGCGTTCCGGGTTTTCGATAATCATCAATCCGGCATTGGGCACGTCGACGCCGACTTCGATAACGGTGGTGGCGACCAGTAAATCAATTTGGTGATTTTTAAAGGCCTGCATGACCGCGTCTTTTTCGGCCGATTTCATGCGTCCGTGAATCAAGGCAACGCGTACATTCGGCAAGGCTTCGGTCAGCGTTTCCGCGGTTTTTTCCGCTGCCTCGCACTGTAAAACCTCCGATTCTTCAATCAGCGTGCAGACCCAGTAGACTTGTTTGTTTTTGCCGACCCAGCCGTTAATCCGGTCGATCACGTCGGCGCGGCGTTCGGCGGGAATCACGCTGGTGACGATCGGTTTTCTGCCGGGCGGCAGTTCGTCGATAACGGATATGTCCAGGTCGGAATATTGCAGCATGGCCAGGGTGCGGGGAATCGGCGTGGCGGTCATCACTAACTGGTGCGGCCTGATGCCGCCCTGTTGGCCCTTTTCCCTGAGCGCCAGCCGCTGGTGTACGCCGAAGCGGTGCTGTTCATCGATAATAATCAGGCCGAGGCGATGAAAGCGTACGCTGTCCTGAAACAAGGCATGAGTGCCGATGATAATCCCGGCAGTGCCGTCCTCCAGCGCTTGTAAAACGGTTTTTCTGGCGTTGCCTTTGAGTTGTCCGGTTAAGAATACTACTTGAGTTTGGAAGCCTTCAAACCAGATGCTGAAGTTACGCATATGCTGTTCCGCCAGTAACTCGGTCGGGGCCATCACCGTAACCTGATAACCTGCGGTTAACGCCAATAACGCCGCGTAGGCGGAAACGATGGTTTTGCCTGAGCCGACATCGCCCTGTACCAGGCGCATCATCGGATGCTGCAAACGGCAATCGGCTTCGATTTCCGCGATGACCCGTTGCTGCGCGCCGGTCAGTTTAAACGGCAGGGAACGGAGAAAATGATCGGCGGCTGTTTTTCCCTCAGTACCGACAGAGAAAGACGGCGCTTGCCAGGCTTTGGTCTTATTGCGGGTTGTTCTCAGGATTAAAAAATGCGTCAGCAGTTCTTCAAAGGCCAGCCGTTTTAGCGCGGGTACGCTGCCGTTTTGCAAGGCTTCAATCGATACCGATTCGTCCGGCGCATGGAGGGTTTGGATGGCATCGGCGAGGCTGGGGTAACGGTATTGCTTTAAGATCGACTCGGGTATCCAGTCGGTCAGCAGCTCGGGTTCGTGGCTGCAAAGGTTTAAGGCTTGTTTGACTGCCTTGCGTATGACATTCTGGCCGAGGCCTTCGGTCAGCGGATAAACCGGGGTCAAGCGCGATTCGGTGATGCAGGCGTCAGGGTTGGCGATGACCTTGTATTCGGGATGAACCATTTCCAGTCCGGCAAAACCGTAGCGAACTTCGGCAAAACAGCTGATCAAAGTGCCGGGTTTCAGCGCGTTGTGCTGGCTGGCGGAAAAGTGGAAGAACCTCAGGTTGATAAAGCCGGTGCCGTCGCTGATTCGGCAGACCAAGCTTTTCCGGCCTCGGGGTAAAACGTCGAGAAATTCGACCGTGCCGCTGATCAGCACCGACATGCCCGGCTTTAACGAACCGATCGGATAAACGCGGGTGCGGTCTTCGTAACGTAGAGGCAGGTGAAAAATCAAGTCCTGAAGCGTGCAAAGGCCGAGTTTCTGCAAGCGGTTTGCGGTTTGAGCGCCTATCCCTGTCAATACACCGACCGGTTGATTCAGGGTGTTCGGGGTCTTCATTAACGAGGTGCGTTAGGATGTAGGCCGGAATAAGACCGCCAGGCGGCAGCGAGGGCGGGGGTTTCCGGCACTTCTGAGCATCGGGATGCCGGAAACGCCTGTCCTGCGCTTAATGCGCGGACAGGCTTATTCCGGCCTACTTCGTTATGTGTGTAAAGACGAGAGCCTCGCCTCCTGGGTTCCCCAGCTGGAGCTTGAGAACCAGAACGAACGCACCAACGTGTTGACATTTCCACATCAATTTTTTCGTGGCTTTCGTGTTTTTCGTGAACAGTGTGTAGCATCGGTTCTCAAGATTTATCCGTTTAAATCCGTCTAATCCAAGTCATCCGTGTGCCATTCAACAAGCTGGATATTCCTGCGGTTTTAAAACCATAATCGCATCCATTTCCACATCGGCGCCTTTCGGCAAAGCGGCAACGCCGATAGCGGCGCGTGCGGGGTAGGGCGGCTGAAAATAACGCCCCATGATTTCGTTGACTATCGGGAAGTGCGCCAAATCGGTCAAAAAAACATTCAACTTGACGATGTCCGAAAAATCGCCGCCCGCAGCTTCTGCAACCGCTTGCAGGTTGTCGAACACCTGGGTGATTTGCGCGCTTATATCGCCTTCGATGATGGTCATGGTTTCCGGCACCAGCGGGATTTGTCCGGAAAGATAGACCGTGCGGTCGACTCTGACCGCTTGCGAGTAGGTGCCGATAGCTTGCGGCGCTTTATCGGACTGGATAATTTGTTTGGCCATTTTTTTATCCTTTAGGCTTTAACGCGAGTAATTTTTAACACTATCGATAACTCTTTCAGGCGACGCATGATTTTGGCTAAATGCACCCGGTCTTTGACGGTTAAGGTGATTAAATCGACGCTAATGCGGTCATCCTGATCGACGACGTTGACATTTTCAATGTTGGAGTTCAGTTCGGAAATGGTCGAGGCGATGGTCGCCAGCGAGCCGCGTTGATTGAGTATTTCTATGCGGATTTCAACCGGAAAATCGCCGGCGGCATCCTGACTCCATTCAACATCCAGCCAGTTGGTTTGTTTTTTCCTGACCACGCTGCTGTTGCGGCATTCGTGATGATGCACGACGATGCCCTTGCCGGGGTTGAAATAGCCGATGATCGAGTCGCCCGGAATCGGCCTGCAACATTTTGCCAGGGTGATGACCATGCCCTCGGTGCCTTTTATGACCAGCGGTTTTTTTTGGCCCTGGTCGCCGTCATCCAGTTTGATGGTGGCGTTAATATCATCCTGAGCGATGCGCTTGGCGACCAGAAACGGCATCTTGTTGCCCAGTCCGATGTCTTCAAGCAATTCATCCAGCGATTGGTTGGACATGACTTGGAGCAAGGCCTGTATTTTGGCTTTGTCGATGTTTTCCAGATGCAGGTGCATGGACAGCAGTTCTTTTTCCAGTAAACGCCGACCCAGGTTAATCGCTTCCTGCTGCTTAAAGTGTTTCAGGTAGTTGCGAATGCCGGAGCGGGCTTTGGCGGTGATCACATAATTGAGCCAAAGCGGGTTGGGTCTGGCCCATGACGCGGTAATGACTTCGACGGTGACCCCGTTTTCCAGTTTGGTTTGCAGCGGCACCAGCTGTTTGTCGATTCTGGCTGAAACGCAGGCGTTGCCCAGATCGGTATGTACCGCGTAGGCAAAATCGATAATGGTCGCGCCGCGCGGCAGTTTAATAATGGCGCCCTGCGGGGTGAAGACGAAGACTTCCTGCGGGAACAGGTCCACCTTCAGGTTATCGATAAATTCCAGCGATCCTGGAATTTTTCGATTTTATCGTCGTCCGATTTATACAGCCAGTGCGCGGCGATGCCCGATTCCGACATGCGGTGCATTTCATGAGTCCGAATTTGAACCTCAATGGGCACGCCGTAGGGCCCCATCAATATGGAGTGCAGGGATTGATAGCCGTTGGCTTTGGGCAGCGCGATGTAATCTTTGAAGCGTCCGGGAATCGGCTTGTACAGATTATGCATAATGCCCAAAACGCGGTAACAGGTATCGACATCGTCGCAAAAAATCCTGAACGCATAGACATCGAAAATGTCGGCCAAGGGGATTTTTTTGTTGAGCATTTTTTTATAAATGCTGTAAAGATTTTTCTCCCGCCCGGCCACGTCGCAGTTTAGACCGGCTTGTTCCAAACGGTTTTTTATGGTGCTTTCTATAATGTCGACAATTTTGCGGCGGTTGCCTCGCGCTTTTTTTACCGCATTATTCAAAACCGCGTGCCGCATTGGGTACATCGCCTCGAAACTCAGCGCTTCGAGTTTTTGCCGGATATTATTCATGCCCAGGCGATTGGCGATCGGTGCGTAAATATCCAGGGTTTCGCGGGCGATGCGGCGTTTTTTTGCCGCCGGCATGACGCCGAGAGTCTGCATGTTGTGCAGACGGTCCGCCAGTTTGACGATGATGACGCGCAAATCCTTGGCCATGGCCAGAAACATTTTGCGGACATTTTCCGCTTGCGTTTCGGCATGTGATTTACTGTCGATTTTGCTTAATTTGGTAACCCCGTCAACCAGTTCCGCGACTTCCGTGCCGAACTGCTCAGCCAGTTGTTTTTTACTGACCGGGGTATCTTCGATAACGTCATGCAGAATGGCGGCCATGATGCCGTTAGCGTCCATGCGCATTTCAGCAAGGCTGATCGCGACAGAGACCGGATGGCATATATAGGCTTCGCCGCTTTTACGAAATTGACCTTCATGAGCATCCGCGCCGACTTCATAAGCGCGGACGCATTGGTCGATTTGGCTTTGATCCAGATAGCCGGACAAGGTCGCGCATAAACGCCGGATCAGTTTGTCCTGAGGGCGTTCCAGCTCGATCGTGTCCGCTATTTCCAGCATAGGCTCTATGAATTAGAACATTGGGTTATGTTGGTGATCGTGCGCTTCGCCGACACGATGCAGGGTAGCGATGTTTTCAGGCGTAACATGACCCGCGGCAATTTCGCGTAACGCGACAACGGTATCTTTGTCTTTACCGCGCGGCACAAATTCAGTCGCGCCGTGGCTCAGTTGGCGCGCTCTGGTGCTGGCTAATAAAACCAGTTTGAAGCGGTTCTCAACATGTTCTAAACAATCTTCGATAGTGACTCTGGCCATTTTTAATCCTGATGTAGGGGGTTAAAGGCGAAGCTCGGGGCAAAAGGTTTTTTCGCCTTTTGCCCCGAGCCTGTTGCCTATTGTTTTGATTTTAACACAGAAACAGCCGGAAGTTCTTTGCCTTCAAGAAATTCAAGGAAGGCGCCGCCTCCGGTCGATGTGTAAGACACGTCATCGTTAATGCCGTATTTGTCGATAGCGGCCAAGGTATCGCCGCCGCCTGCAATCGAAAAAGCCTTGCTTTCGGCAATAGCAGTCGCAAGGGCCTTGGTGCCGTCGCCGAACTGGTCGAATTCAAATACGCCGACCGGGCCGTTCCAGACGATGGTGCCGGCGGTTTTTAATATCTCGGCATACTGTTTGGCGGTTTCCGGCCCTATATCCATAATCATGTCATCGGCTTCGACATCGGCGACTTTTTTAACGGTGGCGACGGCGGTTTCCGAAAATTCCTTGGCGCAAACCACGTCGACAGGAACGGGAATATCGGAACCGTTGCTTTTGGCTTCCGCCATCAGCCGTTTGGCTTCATCGATCAGATCGGCTTCATACAGCGATTTGCCGACCGGGAAACCGGCTGCGGCAATAAAGGTGTTGGCAATACCGCCGCCGACGATCAATTGGTCGACTTTTTCCGACAGCGATTTTAATACCGTTAATTTGGTCGATACTTTGGAGCCGCCGACAATCGCAACCAGCGGTTTGGCCGGTGTTTCCAGGGCTTTGCCCAGTGCATCCAGTTCGCTGGCTAACAACGGACCCGCGCAAGCAATCGCTGCGAATTTGGCTACGCTGTGGGTTGAGGCCTGCGCTCTGTGTGCGGTGCCGAAAGCATCCATCACAAACACATCGCACAGAGCCGCCATTTTTTTGCCCAGCGTATCGTCGTTTTTGCCTTCGCCGGCATTAAAGCGCACGTTTTCGCACAGTACCACTTCGCCGGGCTGGATGGCGATGCCGTCGATCCAGTCCTTTTCCAGTCTGACCGGTTTGCCGAGCAATTCGGACAAGCGTTCGGCGACCGGTTTTAACGAAGACTCTTCGTCGTATTGGCCTTCATCCGGGCGACCCAGATGCGACATTACCATGACCGCAGCGCCCGCAGCCAAGGCTTTTTCAATGGTCGGTACGCTGGCCTGGATACGAATGTCGCTGGTTACTTTGCCGTTTTTAACCGGTACGTTCAGATCCTGACGGATTAATACCCGCTTGCCCGACAAGTCCAGATCTACCATTCTCTTAATTGACATATTACGCTCTCATTGTTGTGGGTTGGTTTTTTCTGATTAGCAAGATGCGTCAGCCAGCACCGTCATACTGGCAGGGACAGATATTTGCTCCTGCAATATCTGCATTCCCCACATCCCTGTGG
>DAINRH010000004.1:0-7119 GCA_036741905.1 Methylobacter sp.
TCGGCGGCTTCGGCTTTCGCTTTGGCTATTTCAGCCTGCTTTGCTGCGGCCTTGGCTTGCTCGGCGGCTTCGGCTTTCGCTTTGGCTATTTCAGCCTGTTTTGCTGCGGCCTTGGCTTGCTCGGCGGCTTCGGCTTTCGCCCTGGCTATTTCAGCCTGTTTTGCTTCGGCCTTAGCTTGCTCAGCGGCCTTGTTTTTTTCTGCTTTCGCCTGTTCGATTGCCCGTTCGGCTTCCTGATTAGCTTCCGTTTCCGGCTTTATTTCCTCTTCAACCGGACTTTCAGTCGGCTTCACAGGCTCAGCGCTTACCTCAGCCGGATTCTTAACCTTGCTTTCATCGACAATTTCAGCATGAATAATTTCCGGTGCGGATTCCGATTCCGTTTTATCAGGCTTGAATAAGGCGCTTAAAGCAAACAGACCTAAAATGGTAAGATGCAAAGCCAAAGCTAAGATGATCGGCCATGAAAATTTCTTTTTATTACTATCCATCGAAATCTATTGTTCGCCAGACTTGGTCATTAAACCTACGCTGGGCACGCCGGCATTTTTCAAGCCCGCCATCAGCGTAACCACAACACCGTAATCAATCCCCTTATAAGCCCCGATCAATACCTGGGTTTTCGGTTTCCGGCTTAATACCGCCATCACCCGGCCTTCGACTTCTCCAGGCTGTACCAGCTCAGGCTCTTTGTCGTCAATGGTAATAAAATATTGGCTCTGTTCATTAATCGACACAACAACCGGCAAATTATCGCCTTCCGATTCTACGGTGGCGGACTCGGCTTGCGGAAGCTCGACTTGCACACCGGTTTGCAGCATCGGCGTAGTGATCATGAAAATAATCAGCAGCACCAAAGTCACGTCAATGTAAGGAACTACATTAATCTCTGCCATGGGCTTTCTGCGCCCATTTTTTCTACCCATTTGTGGCGCGCTCATTTTTGGTGTGCCTGCCTTTGCAACAATACGACGAACTCTTCAACAAATAACTCATATCGACCGGTCAATCTGTCCAGTCGAGTGGAAAAGCGGTTGTAGGAAATAACCGCGGGGATAGCGGCAAACAGGCCGATAGCTGTTGCAATCAAGGCTTCGGCAATACCCGGCGCGACTTGCGCCAAAGTCGCCTGTTTGACATTACCCAGCGACATGAAGGAGTTCATGATGCCCCACACCGTGCCGAATAAACCGATGTAAGGACTGATCGAACCGACCGTGGCAAGAAAAGCCAAATGCTCATCGAGCCGTTCCAACTCACGCGACAATTCGATGCGCATGACCCGTTGCGCGCTTTCCACCTGTACGCCCGGCTCTACATTGCCGGCTTGCCGCATCCGGGAAAATTCTTTGTACCCGGCAAGGAATATTTTCTCGATGCCTTCCGGCTCAAAATCCTTTGCGGCCAATTTTCTATACAACTCCGCCAGCACCACGCCTGACCAAAACTGTTCTTCGAATTCGTCGGTGATTTCAACCGCACGATTAAGCTCTTTGCGCTTGGTAAAAATAAAGGTCCACGATGACACCGATGCGGTTAGCAATATCATCATGACGAACTGAACAACAAAACTGGCTTCTTTAACTAAATGGAAAATCGATAAATCAGTATTCATTTCTTGTGTGCTCTAAAATTGCTCTAAATAAAGTTTCAGGAATAGCTTTAGGACGCATGGTTTGCGTACCCAAACAGGCAATTCGAACACTGCCCTTGCATAAAACGTCATCACCTCGGGTAATGACTTGTTCAAAAGTCAGACTGGCTTTTTTAACGAGACTCACCTTTGCACTTACGTATAGTTGATCATTAAACCGGGCGGGACTCAAATAATCGACCTGCACCGAACACACGACAAAAACAATGCCTTCATTAGCGATCAATTCGTCTTGCTCATAGCCCATTGCCCTGAGCATTTCGGTTCTGGCTCGCTCGAAAAACTTCAGGTAGTTGGCGTAAAACACCACACCACCCGCATCGGTGTCTTCGTAATAAACGCGTATCGGCCAGCTAAAATTATTCAAATAAATCCTCAGATACGCCCAAGTGTTTTGGAGGCTGCAAGCCAAAATGCAAATAAGCATTCTGGGTGACCACTCGGCCTCGAGGCGTGCGCATAATAAAGCCCTGTTGCAATAAATACGGTTCCACGACATCTTCGATGGTGCCGCGCTCCTCGCTGATTGCAGCGGCCAGCGTATCCAAGCCTACCGGCCCGCCGGCAAACCCTTCAATCATCGCCATAAGCAATTTGCGGTCTAATGAATCGAAGCCGTTATTATCTACTTTCAACATTTCCAATGCCTGAAAGGATAGTTCCTCGGTAATCGTGCCATTGCCTTTTACTTCTGCAAAATCCCGCACCCGGCGCAACAGCCTGTTAGCAATCCGGGGCGTACCGCGAGAACGACGGGCTATTTCATAAGCGCCGCGCGGCTCCATCGCAATACCCAGCACATTGGCTGAACGCGCTACGATATTCGCCAGCTCATCAACGGTGTAAAACTCTAATCTCTGAACAATGCCAAAACGATCACGCAACGGCGATGTCAGCAATCCGGCTCGGGTAGTCGCGCCAACCAAGGTAAAAGGCGGCAAATCCAGCTTAATGGAGCGTGCGGCCGGGCCTTCGCCAATCATGAGATCAAGCTGATAATCTTCCATGGCCGGATATAAAATCTCTTCAACCGCCGGACTCAAGCGATGTATTTCATCGATAAACAATACATCATGGGCTTCGAGATTGGTCAACAATGCCGCAAGATCGCCCGCTTTATCGAGCACAGGGCCCGATGTTTGGCGAATTTTAACACACATTTCGGCCGCTATGATATTAGCCAATGTCGTTTTACCCAAGCCCGGAGGACCGAAAATCAGCACATGATCCAAGGCCTCCTGACGCGCCGTCGCCGCCTGAATAAATATCTCCATTTGCTCGCGCAATTCCTTCTGGCCGATGTAATCGGCCAGGCGCTTGGGTCGAATAGCCCGGTCTTGGCGTTCTTCATCCGAATGACTGTGAGCCGTCACCATGCGGTCGCTTTCAATCATCTTATCGTGCCTTGTAGCGCCAAGCGGATAATGTCTTCACAGCTTTTACCTTCGACGCTGATATTTTGCACCATTTTACCGGCATCAAGCGGCTTATAACCGAGCGAGCACAGGGCGCTGATCGCTTCCTGCTTGGGATTATTGACCGGCTGGATTTTATCGGCGCCGGCCATCGATGCACAGCCCGAATCAAATGAATCGGTCAGGTCAGGCAACCGGTCGCGCATTTCGATAACCAGGCGCTCGGCCGTCTTTTTACCGACTCCCGGTAATCGTACCAATGCTTGCGTGTCATTATTATGAATGCAGCGATGGAATTCTTCGGCGCTCTGCCCTGATAAAATCGTCAACGCCAACTTGGGCCCGACGCCGTTGACCTTGATCAGGGTTCTGAACATCGAGCGGTCGGCTTCGGTGGAAAATCCGAACAGGATATGCGCATCTTCCCGAACCACCAGATGGGTATGCAACATGATTTCAGAACCGATGGCGGGCAGATTATAAAAAGTCGTCATCGGCGCTTCGACTTCATAGCCGACGCCGTTCACATCAAGCATTAAAAACGGCGGCGATTTATACGCCAGTTTGCCGCGCAAGAAACCGATCACCGCGACAAGCCCCGCTGCAAGCGCTGTGCAGTTTGCTGATAATGAGCATGACAAATACTGATACCCAATGCGTCACCCGCATCGATTTGTAACTCGCCTTGAATATTTAACAGAATTTTCACCATGTGCTGAACCTGAGTTTTTTCGGCGCTGCCTTTACCCACCACAGCCTGCTTGACTTGCCTAGCCGCATATTCAAACACCGGCAAACCGGCGGTCTGTACCGCGCAAATTGCCGCGCCTCGAGCTTGACCCAACTTAAGCGCAGAGTCGGCATTTTTATGCATAAACACTTGCTCGATGGCCATTTGTTCAGGCTGATAGCGCTCGACAACTTCCACAATGCCGTCAAAAATCTGTTTGAGCCGATCGGGAAAATAATCGGCTTTGATGCGAATACTGCCGCTGGCAATGTATTTATAACCGCGCGACGACTCTTCTATAATGCCGTAACCGGTTACTCTTGAGCCGGGATCTATCCCTAAAATTCGCATCGACTACAATAAATTATCAATCCAGGCCTTCCATAATTTCGTCGCTAATATCGGCATTGGAATAGACATTCTGTACGTCATCCAGATCTTCCAACCGGTCTATCAAGCGCATCATTTTTTCCGCGCCCTCGGCATCCAGCTCAGTCATCGTTGCCGCCTGCATGGTGACTTCGGCATTATCCGGCTCAAAGCCTGCTGCAACCAGGGCGTCTTTAACTTCCAGATACGTTTCCGGCGTAGTCATCACATCAACAGAGCTATCGTCATTGACGATGACATCTTCCGCGCCTGCTTCCAACGCGGACTCCATCAGCGCATCTTCATCGACAGAAGGCGCATAGCTGAGCATGCCGATCTTGCTGAATAAATAAGCCACGGAACCGTCCGTGCCTAAGTTGCCGCCCGCTTTAGAAAAAGCATGACGCACTTCGCCGACGGTGCGATTGCGATTATCGGTCAGGCAATCGACCATGACCGCTGTGCCGCCTGGGCCGTAGCCTTCATAGCGGACGACTTCGTAATTGACGCCTTCCAACGCGCCGGAGGCTTTTTTGATCGCGGTATCGATGGTGTCGCGGCGCATATTCGCACCCAAGGCTTTATCTATCGCAGTGCGTAACGAAGGATTGCTGGCTGCATCGGGCCCGCTGGTTTTTACCGCTACGGTGATTTCTCTCAGCATTTTAGTGAAAATTTTGCCACGCTTAGCATCCTGTCCCGCCTTGCGATGCTTGATATTAGCCCATTTACTATGCCCTGCCATTGTCCCTCTCTTAAAATTAACGTAGGGGCCGGTCTTGTACCTGCCCTTTTGACATCTGCCACATCAGGGCAACCACAAGGGATTGCCCCTACAAAATATGCGCCAAAACAGAAGCCAAACTCGGTTCGGCGCTGTAAAAATCGGCTTGCTCCCGAACAACCGGCCTGTCGACCACGCCGCCAAAGCCGATCACAACGGCTCCGGCCTGCTTGGCTTCCATGTCGGTCTTGCCGTCGCCAATCATAACCAGAGAACCTTGCGCTTTAAGCAAGCGCCTGCAAATCTCGGCTTTTCCGCCTGATCGCGCCAGCGGCGAGCTTTGGTCATAATCGCGATAACTGCCGTCTGCATTGAAATAAATATCGACTGCATGAACCCGAGTTTCAGGCACACCCAAATACCTTGCCAACGGCAAAATTGCCTGGCGAAGTCCGCCGCTAATAATATGCAACTCTTTTCCCGGCACGGCTAAAGTATCAAACACGTCCTTTACGCCATCGACAATCTGTTCAATATACAAGCCGGCCAGCCAATCGATACTGTCCCGATCCGGTCTGATCAACGACAAGCGTTGCTCATAGACCGCTTCCAGCAACACCTCGCCGTTCATCGCCGCATCGGTCAATTTGGACATGGACTCGCCCAAACCGACACGTCGGGCAAGTTCGTCTATGCCTTCGATTTTACTTAGCGTGCTGTCGCAATCGAAACAGATGACCTCGAAACTCATAAGTTGATCTGGATAGCCTTGTAGACGGCGGGGATGTGGCAGAGTTGCTGCAATAAATCCTCGGTCAACGGCTCGGAAACGCTGATAACCGCCATCGCCCGCTGCAATTCATCCGCAGTGCCAACCTGCATCCGGGAAATATTGATATTGGCATTACCCAACACACTGCTGATTGCCGAGATAACGCCCGGCTTGTCGTCATGTTGGGTCACCAATAAGGTGCCTACCGGCACCACTTCAATATCGAACTGGTCGATGCAAACCAAACGCGGATGACAACCGCCCAACAAGGTTCCAGCCAGCGTAATCGTATGATCCCCGCAATGCCCGGTCACCTTGATCAGCGACAAATAATCCTGAGTTTCTTCGGTTTTCGATTCAACCAGCGCAATGCCCTGGCGTTTGGCAATATTTTCGGCATTAACCCGGTTGACCGGCGTAGAAAATTGCCCGCTTAACACGCCGATCAGGGCTGCGACTGAAACCGGCCGCGCCTCGACTTCCGCCGCCCGGCCCATTAACGCCACTTCTATTTTCTCTATCGGCTTGCTCGCCAGACCCACCAACACCTTGCCCAGGATACCGGCCAGCGTCATAAACTCGTGCGATTTTTTCAATTCTTCCGCAGACACACGGGGCAAGTTTAAGGCGTTAACCGCTTCCCCGGTCTTTAAAAACGTGACCGCCTGCCGAGCGATTTCGACACTCACCGCCACTTGCGCTTCGCTGGTCGATGCGCCTAAATGCGGAGTGAAAACAATATTGTCCAGTTCCAGCAACGGCGAACCGGCAGGCGGTTCATTTTCGTACACATCCAGCGCCGCCCCGGCTATTCGGCCGTTTTTCAACGCATCGTGCAGCGCCGCCTCGTCAATCAAGCCGCCCCTGGCGCAATTGATAATCATCGCCTGTTTTTTCATCATCGCCAGCTGAGCGCTGCCGATAACATTGCGGGTTTTTTCAATCAACGGGCAATGCAGGGTCAAATAATCCGCTCGGCTTACCAGCTCGTCCAGACTGACCGATTCAACGCCCAAATCTTCGAATATTTCCGGCGCAACAAACGGGTCATAAGCGATGACCTGCATTTTCAAGCCCAAGCCGCGTTGCGAGACGATCCGCCCGATGGTACCGAAACCGAGCACCGCCAAGGTTTTATGGGCAATTTCCGAACCCATCAACTTGGAGCGTTCCCATTTCCCGGCGCGAACCGAGCGGTCCGCTGTCGGCAAATGGCGGCTCAGCGACATCATGTGCGCAATCGCCAATTCGGCGGTGGTGGTTGCGTTGGCATCCGGGGTATTCATTACGATAATACCGAGCTCCGTTGCTGCGGGTATATCGACATTATCGACACCGATACCGGCGCGGCCTATCAGCTTGAGGCTCTTTGCCGCCTGCAAAACTTTTTTTGTCACCTGGGTATCGCTACGAATCAACAACGCATCGTAATCGCCGATCAGGTTGCAAAGCTGA
>DAINRH010000004.1:7158-22126 GCA_036741905.1 Methylobacter sp.
GCTTCTGCTAATTTGTCGGAAATAAGGATTTTTTTCAAAGGAATGTACCGGAAAGGCTATGCGTTAAAAATACGTAGTTTAGCAGGTTTACTCGCAGGGCACTTCGACCCTGCGCTTAATAAATGACTTTTTTTACAATCTCCCAGATAACGCTATGCTTTAGTTTCCATGATAATAACCGTCCGGAGAAGCCTTGCGAGCCGGTTTCGGTGCAGGCCTGAGGGCCGATACAGGGGCAGGCCTGAGGGCCGATACAGGGGCAGGCCTGGGCGCCGATACGGGCGCAGGCGTCGGCATGGACGATGTCGCTTCTTCCAGTGGCGGCAAGCGTTCATAGACCGCTATAGGCTCGCCACTCTGCTCCTTCAGTGCTTTGTTTAAAGCCTGTTGATCGAAATCCGGCATTTCCGCCATGCCGTCCCTGGCGGTATTAGTGGCTTTTTGGATTAATCCCAGCGCCACGGCGAAACGCTGATCCAAGGTTGTTTCTTCGCCCTCCAGATCAGGATGCGCTTCAACATAAAGAACATTGTCCAGCCAGCCGACCTTGATAGGCTGTTTAACAATATAGACCGGCGTACCGACGGCAACCAGATCGTATATCTCTTCGACATCTTTAGGATACATGCGAACGCAACCGTGGGTTATCTGCATGCCTATGCCATTAATCTTATCAATATCGGTGCCGTGTATCCGGTACTCTCCGGGCAAATCCAGATACAGCGCGCGCGTGCCCAGAGGATTATGCGGTCCCGCAGGAACAACAACCGGCAGAGGATCGCCATTGGCCGCATGTTCGCGTCTTATTGATTCGGGCGGATGCCATTCGGGATTCATGATTTTCCGCGCAACTTTGGTTTTACCCAGCGGCGTCTTCCAATCCTGCCTGCCAACGCCATGCGCATAAGACATGACCTGCTGAGGCAGCTGACCCTTTTTAGTCGGCGGGTAATAATACATCCGATATTCGGAGATATTTAAAGTAATGCCGTTATGCGGAGAATCCGGCAAAATACGTCGGTTGGATAAACGAACAATCTCGCCTTTTCTAACCAGCCAACGATCGACATCCGGATTCAACCTGACTATTTCGGTTTGCCCCAGCAAAAAACGGCGAGCCACATCCAATAAAGTTTCGTCCTGGTCTGCGCGCGTTAAAGCCATGCCGTCAGGATATTGAGTGATTACGCTATCACTGCTATTTGCCGGCATTGCATAAGTCGTAGCATTTGCGTGACCGCCAACGATGGACAGTAAGATAGTAAAAGCAAGTAGTGCGCGAATGTTCATTGCGATAAGTTTCTCGAAAAACACAATATAAAAATAATAACTCTCTTCAATAACCAGCGCTGCTTGCCATTTGCAGAATCAGGCAATCCCCAGGTAATTACTCAAGATCTACCCATCTAAAAAAACTGCGCATATTATCATGCAATACCAACCCACGCATAATTTTGCTGATTTCATGGAGTTGTTTTGGGGATTATCGCTATTGCCCCTATAATCCAGCCAATACAACACTTTACCGGCAACCTCTTCTTTCAACTACACAACAAGAGCTCCAAATGTCCATTCACATTTTTCGCAGCAAACACATTACTTCCGATGACGATGCAGGCAGCGGCCTCAAGCGCTGCCTGTCCAAATGGGACTTAGCCTTTCTCGGCATCGGCGCAATCATCGGCACCGGCATCTTCGTGCTGACCGGCGTCGCCGCAGCCACCCAATCCGGACCGGCCGTGATACTGTCATTTGTCGTCGCCGGATTCGCCTGCGCTTTCGCCGCCTTGTCTTATGCCGAACTATCCGCCTCGGTCGGCGGCTGCGGTAGCGCCTACGGCTACAGCTACGTTGCTTTCGGTGAAATATTCGCCTTTATCATCGGCTGGGACTTGCTGCTCGAATACAGCCTTGCCGTAGCAACCGTCGCCAACGGCTGGTCGGGCTATTTCAACAACGCCCTGACCGCCATCGGCATACCGTTGCCGGAAATGCTGACCAAATCCCCCAAACTCGGCGGCTTGATCAACTTACCCGCATCCGCCATTATTTTGATATTGATGCTGTTGCTGATTATGGGCGTCAAACACAGCGCCAAAGTCAACAATGCGATGGTGTTTGTTAAGCTGCTGACCATCACCGTTTTTATCGCCGTTGCCGCATTTAACGTCCACCCGGAAAACTGGCACCCATTCATGCCGTTCGGCTGGTTTCAGACCCTGCCCGACGGCAAAACCACCGGCGTTCTGGCTGGAGCATCGCTAGTATTTTTTGCCTATGTCGGTTTCGACGCAGTCTCCACCGCAGGCGATGAAGCCAACAACCCGCAACACGACCTCCCTTTCGGCATCGTCACCTCGCTGGGCTTTTGCACCGTCATCTACATCCTGGTATCCGGCCTGCTCACCGGCGTCGTCAACTACACAGAGTTGAACGTATCCTCGCCAGTCGCCCACGCCCTGAACCTGCTCGGCTACAACTGGGCATCGGCGCTGATCTCAACCGGCGTTATTGCAGGCCTTACCACCGTCATGCTGGTGTTGTATTACGCGCTGACCCGCATCATTTTCGCGATGTCCCGCGACGGCCTGCTCTCCCCTTTCTTTGGCGAAGTGAACCCCAAAACCCAAACTCCGGTACGCGTCATCGTGCTATCCGGCATTATCATGGCGATAGCCGCCGGTTTCATACCGCTAGGCGACCTGGCCGAACTGGTTAACATCGGCACCTTGGCCGCATTCGTACTGGTATGCTTGGGCGTATTGGTGCTGCGAATCACCAAGCCGGACATGAAACGCCCGTTCCGCTCGCCGTTCAGTCCGTTATTTCCGGTACTGGGCATGCTGTCCTGCACCGCGCTAATGGCGTTTTTACCCGCCCTCACCTGGCTGCGCTTCGTCATCTGGCTGGTTATTGGCTTGATTATTTATTTTTCTTATTCTGTGCAGCATAGCAAGCTGGCTGAATGAACATGACATAATTTGAACAACTCGCGCCGCAAGCTTGGAGCGGGAGTACGCGCTTTGCTTGCGTTTGCAGGCGAAGCCCGCACTCCGACTATCGGCAACTTGCTCAAATTATGACCTGATTAGCAAGCTGCTTCAGCCAGAGACAAAATATTCGATATGCCAACAAGCTAGTTCCAAAAAATGCGACCTGTAGATGCGCTTTACTCATACCGCCACAGTTTAAAACCATGCCCGATACATCAAGATTGTTTTTTGCCTTATGGCCTGACCATGAAACCCGGCAAACGCTGGCACGCCTAAGCCAGTCCATATCGGCTAAAGGCTTCAAATGGGTGCCGCCGCACAATCTTCATGTAACACTGGTCTTTCTGGGAACTGTTAACGCCGATACTGAATTATTAATTACGCGGTCCGCCGCCACTATTACCGGGCAACCTTTTACTTTGATTTTTGACCGCTTAAGTTACTGGAGCAGACCTGGAATTTTATGCCTGACCAGCACACAACCCGCACCGAATGGCGAGCGCATACCTACCGAAGCGATATCGCCACGACTGACGGGGGGAACGATTGCCGAAGCGGAAATGTTGGTATCCGCGTTAACGACGGCGGCCGCAGATTGCGGCCTACACACCGACACCAGGCCCTACACGCCCCATATCACCCTGGCCCGGCATGCCCGGTATTTGCCCGACTTGAAGATCGAGCCGATAGCCTGGCGCGCCGACGCATTCTGCCTGGTTGAGTCCTGTAGCGAGCAGGACGGCGTCCGTTATAAAGTGATACAACAATGGCCTTTTATCAAACCAACCGTTAATCCGGATCGATAACTTGAATTTGGCTGGTGAATCGGCCTTGCGCGAGACGGGTTTGAACGCTATCGCCCAATTTAAGCTGCTCGGTAGAGTGAATTATTTCCCCTGAACACGGGTTGATGACCATCGCATACCCCCGGTTCAGCGTTGCCAAAGGACTAACCGCATGCAAGGTCTGACTGGCGTTCAACAAACGCTGATTAAGCTGCTCCAACTTGCGTGCAACCGCAGAAAGGAGGCGTTTACTCAAATAGTCTTGCCGTTGTTTATGGCTATTTAGGGTTATAGCAGGATTATGTTGCCATAATTTAGCCGTTCCGGCTTCAACAATGCCGGCCATATGCCGCAGTTTTTTGTGCATGGCTTGATTGAGCCTTGCCTCAAGCTCAGTCATGCGCCGCGCATTTCCAGCCAGTTTCCGGCCGGGATGTTGCTGTTGCAGCCGTCGGCTTAGCCAATCCAAGGTTTGCTGTTTTTGGTTCAGCTTTCGTTGCACCTGTTGTTGCAGCCGCGATTCCAGATACCCATATTGCGACAGCCATTGCTGTTGATCGGGACTGGCGTGCTCTGCCGCCGCCGAAGGCGTTGCCGCGCGCAGATCGGCGACAAAATCGGCAATGGTAAAATCGGTTTCGTGCCCGATGCCTGAAATTATCGGAATTTCGCTGTCATATATAGCTCTGGCAACAAGCTCTTCATTAAAAGCCCAAAGATCTTCCAACGACCCTCCGCCCCGCCCGAGAATAATAACATCGCATTGCTTGTGTCGATTAGCGGCGGCTATCGCTCTGGCAATGTCATGCTTTGCGTTATCGCCCTGCACGGAAACCGGGTAAACAATCACCGGTATCGCAGCAAAACGTCTTTGCAACACGGTCAGTATGTCTCTGATAGCCGCACCTGACGGCGAAGTAATAACGCCAATCGCGCTTGGCAGTGCGGGCAAGGTTTGTTTGTGAGCGGCATCGAACAGTCCTTGTTCCGACAGCTTTAGCTTTAACGCATCAAACGCCCGGCGTAAAGCACCGTCGCCGGCCTCTTCGATGTGCTCGACGATAAGCTGGTAGTCGCCTCTGGGTTCATACAGACTGACTTGCGCCTTGACGATAACCTGCTTGCCGTTTTCCGGCTTAAACGCCAAGCGCCGCTGCTGAGTGCGAAACATCGCGCAGCGCACCTGCGCATTAGCGTCCTTCAGCGAAAAATACAGGTGCCCGGAAGAAGGGGCGCTTAAATTGGATAACTCGCCTTCAACCAGAACAGACAGAAAATGCTCGGCAAGTAATTGACTGGTTTCGCGGTTAAGTTGGGTAACGGTGATGATGTTGCGTCGTATAGAAGCGGCTGCGGGAATCATAGGTATTGCTTTGCGCGAGTTGAGAATGGATTTGCCGGTAGAAGCTTACCCTATCCACTCATTTTTTGTATGCTTTCTCGTTGAAGTTGATTTATGTAGCGCTGGACGGTCGATTCAAATACAGGCGTTATCCGGGTAAACGAACAGCCTATTTTTTGGATCTTGAGCGCGGCAATTTTATCCGGGTTAATAATGATCTTAGAGCAGACCTGAAAGGAGACGGTATCTTCGCCCGCACCTGAAAGCACAAGCTTGGACTTTTCTATTTGAGTACCGGGTATCAATAGGCTGGAGATTTCAGCCGAAGTATTCAGCATAGAAAAACCGGTTAGACTAATGTCGTATAACATCAAATTAACGGGAGCTTGCTCCTCCAGTGCCAGCTGGCAATAGCTGGCTTTTGAACGCGGCGATTTTATTCGAAAAAATTCTCTACGCTGCATCCAAAAGAGCGACTCAGGAATCGGCATGGAAAACGCCGGTTCGCCATTATAAAGAATTTGTTCCAGCATGCCTCCTTTGAAAGACGCTTTAATGCCTGCAAAGTCGGCCTCGAACGTGACTCTGGCCGCTTTAAGAAGCTGCTGATTTAAAACTTCCCTGGGTCCGTAATCGAAAACCATGGAATTATTTGCCTCATTAATCTCAAGTATCGCAGTGAGAAAAAATGCTGAGCCTTCGCCAAAACGAACGCTGAGCAGGCATTTATTCCTAACCAATATAGATAAATTATGAATTATTTGCCTTGGGCTGTAGATTAAAAAAGAGGAGATATCGCTCATTAATAATGACCGTAGGTGTTTAGCTGATTATCGGGCAACAGGTATGTAATCATAAATACTTTACGCTGTGTAAAAGCAAGCAAATCGTATAAAAGAGCTATTAAATAGTTTCTCACGCCATGCGCTTTTTGTTGCTCGCCAATACCTTGAATTACTCTTTCTGCAAGTCCTCCCGTTGAATCTGGTGCATATAGCGCTGAATAAGCTCTTCGACGGGACGTGTTGTCTTATTGAATTTACAACCTACTTTTTGAATTTTTTGCGGCTTATCCGGGTTAATTATGTACTTGGCGCATATCTCAAACGAAATCATACCCTCGCCTACCTCTGAAAGTATGAGTTTACATTGCGAAAATAATGTACCGGGAATCAGTAGTTCAGAAACTTCTTTGGAAACATTAAGCATTGCAAAGCCTGTAAGGCTAATATCGTATAACTTAAGGTTAACGGGCTCCCTGCCTTCTACTATTAACTGGCAATAACTGGGTTTTGAAAGCGGCGATTTTACCCTGTAGTATTCTCTACGCTGCATCCAGTAAAGCGATTTAGGAATCGACATACTGAATGCCGCGTCCCCTTTATGAGTGATTTTTTTCAGCGTATCGCCGGTAAAAGAAACCTTGATACCATTATAGTCCGTATCGAAGGTAGCCTTGCCGGCATTAAGGAGACGTTGATTCAACTCTTCTTTGGGCCCGTAATCTAAAACCACCGTATTATTTGCTTCATTAACCCCGAGCAACGTAGTGATATAGGACTCATTATTTGCTCCAAAACGAGCGCTGAGCAAACATTTATTTTTAAGTAACAATGATAAATGAATGACTATTTGCTTTGGATTTTGGATTGAAAAAGAAGATATATCGCTCATTAATATGTGTTAGTTAGTTATTGACTTTTTTGCATTAAATGCGGAGCGTTAAGTATTACGCAAAAACCCACTCCTCGTGCAAGCCCGCTTGTTAAATTTATTGCATATATAGAATGGCTTTGTTCAGATGCGAAGACTAACGGGTGAATTGGCAAGCTATCCTCTTATCTTGTTTGACTTCACTCGTAAAGATTCATCTAAAATGTTTTTAAATGCTACTAAGTTTAATATATTGTAGAATATTTGGCATCCAAGCACAAAGAAAAGGGGTGTTCGTGGCGTGGTTTCTTTTATTTTCTGCGGGATCTTAAATACAATCAAGGCTTTACCAAGCTATGGCCCAGCATCATAACAATGCTGTCCGGCGGCATAAGTTTTTATTTATTAATTCTAGCAATTAAAACCCTGCCGCTGGGAACCGCGTACGCCGTCTGGACCGGCATAGGCGCAGTCGGCGTAGCGGTGTTGGGCATCATTTTATTTAAAGAATCTGCCGATTGGTATCGCTTGCTGTCAATTACACTGGTAATTGCCGGTATTATCGGCCTTAAATTAACCGACAGCGCTTAACGTGCTGCACCTTATTTTTCAATCACCGATTGAAACCGCCCTTTTAGAGCGTATTGATTCAGGGGATGTTGCGGTATTTCTTGAAAATGCCGTTCTACGGGTATTACAAAACAGCAGCATCAGCGATACCTTAACGCGACAGTTAGGCAACGCTCGCCTTTGCGTGCTGTCTGATGACATTGCAATGCGCGGAATTATTCCCGATGAACTGGTTAAAGGACTTGAGGTGATAGATTATGCCGATCTGGTTGAATTGACGGCTAATAACCCGGTCATTCAATCGTGGACTTGATAAGCCCTGATTTGCACCTGAAAACAACTGAGCAGGGTTTTCTGATAAATCCCTCAGACTGGAATGAAGCGGTCGCGCAACAACTGGCTACGTCAAACAATATCGAACTGAGCAATGAGCACTGGGAAATTATTTTATTCATTCGGCATTATTATCGGCAATTTAAACATTTGCCCAATGCGCGGGTTTTTACTAAAGCGATTGCCAAGGAATTGGGCGAGGCAAAAGGCAACAGCCGTTATTTGCATAAATTGTTTCCCGAAGGCCCTTTAAAATACGCTTGCAAATTAGCCGGCTTGCCTAAACCGCCCACTTGTTTATAGCAATTGCCCATACGCATCAACTTAAGCGGATTGATTGATTCACCACGGAACGACGGCACGGACGCATGGAACGGTCGCCGAAACGCGAAGAAAAACCCAGATAAAAACTTCGTGTTCTTCGTGTCTTCGTGGTGATACGTTCTTAAGTTGACACCTATGAGCGGTACGCGCCCTATCCTTGTTTAAATTGATGAATCAGACGCCGTTCTTTTTTGTTCGGCTTATGATCCCTGCCGCTAAAATCAAATAACTCCCTCTGCTCACGGTTTTGAATGATTTGCTTTTCGCGCTTGGCAAGGCTTTCAGCGCTTTCCTCATAAAGCAAAACCGCCTCTTTAGCCGATCGCCGTTGACCGTTAATCGCGATAATGGCGACGTCCCACCGATAATTATCTTTGCTGATGGAAAGCATGGCACCGACTTTAACTTCTTTTCCTGGCTTGGTACGCTGGTCGTTAACATGAACTTTCCCACCGGCAATAGCCTCGGCAGCCAATTTGCGCGTTTTAAAAAAACGCGCAGCCCATAACCATTTATCCAAACGTATAACATCCAGCTCAGGCATCTAAACTACTTCATTGCCGCTGTCAGTCCAGGCTTTGAATCCGCCGGCCATGCTGACGGCATTATTGAATCCCATCTTATTTAATACTTCGGTTGCCAATGCGGAGCGGCCGCCGGATTGACAATAAACAATGATGTGGGCGTCTTGTTTATCCTGAAAATCAGGGTGCGAGCCTATCTTGAATTCCAATACGCCCCGAGGTATGTTGAACGCTCCCGGCAAGTGGCCTGCGGCATATTCCGAGAGTTCTCTGACATCAAGAATGAGGCTTGTTTCCAAGGCGTTTTTTGCAGCATCAATATCGATTTCAACAATATTTTGTTTGGCTTGAGCAACAAGATCCATTGCGGTAAGTGTCATAATCATCTTTAGGTAAAATAAATGAATGTTAGCAATAACGAGGGGACGGTTTTTATAAGACTTATTGCCGGATCGCCATTATTGATGTAAATGGTTGGTTTTACAGCGCTGCCTATTTTAGATAAAAACGATAGTTTTTGCTTTTATTTTAATCCGGGCGCGCGCCGGGATCAGCGGTCAATATATGGAGATGCGGGAAAGAGAGGTCGGAGCGGCCACTAAAGCAGCCACCCTTAGCAGAGAAATATTAGTTGATATGTTTTTTTAGTTCTCTAGGTAAAGAAAAAACCACTTTTTCTTCTATGCCTTGAATCTCAACCGCCGATTGCCCGCCCCATTGCTTTAACTGATCGATAACTTCCTGAACCAGAACTTCCGGCGCGGAAGCCCCGGCAGTAACGCCGACCACAGCAATGCCGTCAAACCAATTTTGCTGCATATCTTTCGCGGTATCAATCAGATAAGACTGCTTACCTAGTTGCTCGGCAATTTCGCGCAACCGGTTGGAATTGGAACTGTTGGGCGAACCGACTACGAGAATAATATCTGCCGTTTTGGCCATCTCATAAACCGCATCTTGCCGGTTTTGCGTGGCGTAACAGATGTCGTCTTTTTTTTGTTCCTGTATGGCGTTAAAACGCGTCCTTAATGCGTCGACCATGATCTTGGTATCGGTCATCGACAAGGTAGTTTGGGTAACATACGCCAGATTATCGGGATTTTTTACCGCCAATTTTTTAACGTCTTCCGGAGTTTCTACCAAATAAATGCCGCCATTGTCGGTACACCGCTCATATTGCCCCATTGTTCCTTCAACTTCAGGATGTCCGGCATGGCCGATCAGGATAACTTCACGATCCTCTTTGGCATGTTTGGCGACTTGCAAATGAACCTTGGTAACCAATGGACACGTGGCGTCAAAAACCGTTAAATTGCGCTCTTTAGCTTCCTGCTGCACTTGTTTTGAAACGCCGTG
Source organism: Methylobacter sp. (assembly GCA_036741905.1). Classification (GTDB taxonomy): domain Bacteria; phylum Pseudomonadota; class Gammaproteobacteria; order Methylococcales; family Methylomonadaceae; genus Methylobacter_A. The sequence goes on from DAINRH010000004.1 coordinate 17,039, forward strand.
GGCACTGAAGATCAGGTAAGAACCGACCGGTACGTCGGTTAAATCTTCAATGAAAATAGCGCCCTTTTCTTTAAGTCCGTCAACAACCGTACGGTTGTGGACAACCTCGTGACGGACGTAAATGGGTGCGCCGAAAGCCTGGATGGCCTGATCAACGATTTCGATAGCCCGGTCTACACCGGCACAGAATCCACGGGGGTTAGCGAGTACAATTTGCATATCTTGACTTCTTTACTAGGTTAATTTGGAGTTATTTTAACTCAACATTGTTTCTGAGACGATAATTCCATCGGCATCAGCATATAAAAAATGATTTTGTTTGAAATTGACACCGGCGAAAGTGACCACCAAGTCGCGGTCGCCATGGTCTTTTTTATGGCTTTTTAAGGGATGCGTGTGCAGAGCGCGTATGCCGATCGGGAGTTGATTAAGTGTTGCGGAATCGCGGATACAGCCATGAATCACAATGCCCTGCCAGCCGTTGGCGATGGCAAGCCTTGCCAGATCCTCACCCAGCAGAGCGCAACGGTGAGAGCCGCCGCCGTCAACAACCAACACCCTGTTTTCAACTTTCTCTTCCAGCACCGTTCTGATCAAGACGTTATCCTCAAAAACTTTTACCGTGGTGATTTGTCCGCAAAAGCTTGAGTGACCGCCATAAGGCTTGAGCAGCGGTTCGGCAATCTGGAAGTGGTCTTCTTCTGAATGGGCATCGCAAAGATCGGCAGTCGTAAATGTCATGATTCAAGTCTCAAGGAATGAAAGGCGAAGGGCAAAAAGCGGAAGGCAGTGAACATTTTTCGCCTTTTGCCCTTCGCCTTTGGTCTATTTTCAAGTATACCGCGCCAACAAGCCATTATCGCCGCATATTTCCGGCAACGGTATTTTCACTTCATAGCCGCCGCCCGACGCTTCTGCCATTTCTTGTCCGTACATGCCTTCCATGCGCTCGACGATAATATCCTGATTGCCTTCCGGCAGTATCAATTCCAGCTTGTCGCCGACCGAAAACTTGTTTTTAACATCAATGATTGCCAAGCCGGTTTGCGGGTCATAGCTCCTGATTTCGCCGCAAAATTGCTGCTGATGGCTTTTGGAATAACCGGTTATATAGTTTTGCTGTTCATGGGTGTGGTGGCGCTGATAAAAACCGTCGGTATAGCCCCGATTGGCGAGATTTTCCAAAACGCCGATCAGTTCAGGCTGAAACGCACGACCCGCCAACGCATCGTCAATCGCCTGACGATAGGTTTGCGCAGTACGCGCCACATAATAATGCGACTTGGTGCGGCCTTCGATTTTAAGGCTGTCCACGCCGATTTCGACCAGGCGCTGCACATGCTCGATGGCTCTTAGGTCTTTCGAATTCATGATATAGGTGCCGTTTTCGTCTTCCATGACCGGCAGCAATTCGCCTTTGCGGCCCTCTTCTTCCAGAAAATACACCTTGTCGGCCAACGGATGCCGTTCCGCGCCGCCGCAGCTGGCGTTACTGATGTCGGACATCGACAATACTTCGCCAACCGGCAGGAAATCGCCCTCTGCATTTTCTTCGGCGGGCAGCGTGTCGTATTTCCAGCGGCAGGAATTGGTACACGTACCCTGATTAGGATCGCGGTGATTGAAGTAACCGGACAACAAACAGCGGCCGGAATAAGCGATACATAACGCGCCATGAACAAACACTTCAAGTTCCGTATCGGGGCAACGCTGGCGGATTTCTTCAATTTCATCCAGCGACAGTTCGCGGGACAAAATGACCCGCTCAACCCCCATGCTTTTCCAGAAATTGACCGATGCATAATTAACGGTATTGGCCTGTACCGATAAATGTATCGGCATGTCCGGCCAGGCTTCCCGCGTCATCATAATCAAACCCGGATCGGCCATAATCAATGCGTCCGGTTTCATAGCGATAACCGGGGTAATATCCTTAATAAAGGTTTTAACCTTGGCGTTATGCGGAATCACATTAGTTGCCAGGAAAAACTTTTTTCCCAGCTGATGGGCTTCCGCTATGCCTTTGGCCAGATTATCCTCAAGAAAATCATTGTTGCGCACCCTAAGGCTGTAACGCGGCAGCCCTGCATAAACCGCATCCGCGCCGTATGAAAAAGCATAGCGCATGTTTTTAAGGGTTCCGGCAGGAGAAAGTAATTCGACTTGTTTCATGTTGAAGTATGTAAATGATCTATGTAGGGGTATTCTATCGTAACCCGCTTATGCAAGCCAAAAATGGGAGGAGCAAATGTGGATAGTCTTGTTTATAGTCGCTGTGCTGTTTGTTTTGGGCGGCGCGTTAATTCTGTTGCGGTCGGCCAAGATGCCGAAAATTCCCGATAATGTAAAAGCACAGCCTTATGAGGAAGATGACGATTGGTAAGAGTCGCTGTTAAGGGGATTCCCGAGAAAGAAAACCCCATCAAGAATCTGATCCGCAGAAAAAAATGTCCACGAAAGACACGAAAAGCACGAACAATCCTTTAACACAATTTTTTGACTGTTTTTTCGTGTCTTTCGTGCCTCTCGTGGACGATTCTTTTGGGAAATTCATTAATTCTAATGAGCCGTCCTCAAGGTAAAAGTAACCGGCCCGTTATTGACCAGCGAAATCTGCATATCGGCTCCAAACTGACCGAATTCAACATTGGCGTAAGTTTGCCTTGCCAACTGTTGCAGATAATCGAACAATTCCCTGCCTTTTTCCGGCGGCGCGGCAGAAATAAAACTGGGCCGATTGCCTTTTTGGGTATCCGCCGCCAGCGTAAATTGCGGAATCAACAACAAACCGCCGTTAATATCCCTCAAACTCAGATTCATCCGATCATCGCTATCGGCAAAAATTCGGTAGTTGAGGATACGCTCCAACAGACGCTGGGCATCTTTTTCAGTGTCCGCCTTTTCCACCGCAACCAGCGCCATAATGCCGGTGTCGATTTTGCCGATGTCCTGATTGTTAACGGTGACTTTAGCGGTGGTTACGCGTTGGATAATGGTGATCATAGCGGTTGCTGAATAAAATTTGCTGACTCGATGAGTTCCAGGCCTTCCGTGGGATGATTGTAGGCATAAACCCATGCTGTAACGAAGCGTCCGCTTTTTAGCAACACAGATTGCTTCTGACGACTATATTCGTTGGGTTCAGGGAACTCCGGGCCGAATTCTTCATATTGATCGAGTAGAGGCAGCGCAACATCGGCTTGATGAATCAGATAGACTTCGCCCTGTACCACGTCATTCGGATTATCAGAGGGAACTGCGCCGGGGTAGTCGTCGACTTTATAAAGCTTGCCTTGATAGGTGGCGTCACTCACAAATTCAGCATATTTCGTCAACAGTTGATGCATCTCGCTGTTCGCATCACGCCTGAGCGTTCCGTAAACAAAAATAGTGTCGGGGGTCATAAGGCGTGTGTTTTTGCGAAGCTGGAACTTGTCCTCAGATCCTCAATTTGGAGATTGGGAACCCGTGTAAGCTACAACAGTTTAACTAGCGCGGCAATAACGGCAATTTGCCCAAATGCCAAACCTATGCCCCATTTAATCAATCGATTTTCCATATCCATTAAATCAGCCTTGGTTGCCAGTTGCGAATCCATCGCTTCGGCAAATGCATCTTTCTGCGCTTCTGCAATCGCAGCCGCCTGCTCACGCGGCAAGCCGGCCTTTTCCAATTTTTCAGCAAATTTTAAAGTATCGAAAGTAATCGTTGCCATAGCACTGTCTCTTTAGAAAAGATTGCAACGCAATAGTAGCACGGGAACGTGATTTGTTGCAGGTGGTTTGATGTTCCCAACCGGGAAGGTTGGGAACGGAATCAGCGCGGGTCTTAATCGTGACGCTGGAGTCTCCATCAACAAGGCTCAGACTGGCCGGCCGTCACTAACCGTATTCCCACTCCGGAGCGCGGAACGATATGACCAGATTTTAATGCCCAACCTCAACCTTGGCACCTTTAGCCTGACCGATTTCAGCCAAAGTTTGGTTAAACCAGCCTGTATCCAGGTCAAAAGGCTTGCCGCCCTTGATGCGTGGAAACTCAATCGCACGCAACACAAAGTTTTGATCGTCATCATGACCGATAACGCCCGACTCACGACGGAACGCGCACTCGACAGCAAGATCAGCGCAAGACTTGATCAAGCGAATGTCTTCAACATTGGCCGCAGAAGCGCGGGCAAAGTAACCTGATTTTTGCACCAGGGTTTTTTCCGCGCCGATCATTTCTGCAAACTGGTCGCCGAACCATTTACCCGGATTAACCGCATCCAGCTTGACGTGTCCGAACGCATCGCGCGGCACTTCCTGGCCTTTGGCTTGCATTTCGGCAACGATAGACTCAACGCCCGCGCCTTCCGAAACGAAGATATTGACGCAATCAACCTTATCCATCACTGCACGAAGACGAGCCGCTTCGGCGGCAAGATCGATCGTCATTTCAGGGATAAAAACGCCATGTACTTCATAAGTGGCGCGATCCAGACCCAGTTCAGGCAACCACTCGGCGCGATCCAGCAGTTTGCGGTATTCCACAGCGGTCGCAGCAGTCAGCCAGCCGCAACTGCGTCCCATCACTTCATGGACAATCAGCATGCGCGGGTTGGAGTTATTTTCGGCAACCACGTTCCAGAAATAACGCGCGCCTTGCTCGGCAGCCGTCCAAGCGCCCAGCGATTGTTTAATTGGAAACACGTCGTTATCGACGGTTTTTGGCAGGCCGATAACGGTCAGGCCGTAGTCGTTTTTCGCCAGGAACGCGGCAAGATCGGCCGCAGCAGTGTTGGTATCGTCGCCGCCGATGGTGTGCAGAATATCCACGCCATCTTTAACCAGCTGGTCGGCTGCAACTTTTTGCGGGTCCTGACCTTCCTGAACCAGGCCGCGTTTAATGCAGTCTTTAACGTTAGTCAGCTTGACGCGGCTGTTGCCAATCACCGAACCGCCGAAACGATGCAAAAGACCGGCTTTTTCGCGGATGGCCGGAGTGACGGTATAAAAATCGCCCAACAACAGCCCTTTATAACCGCTACGATAGCAAATGATTTCAATCGAAGGATCGATTTCAGTGTAACGCTCGATAAGACTGCCG
>DAINRH010000004.1:22136-52379 GCA_036741905.1 Methylobacter sp.
AAGGGGCCAAGCCGCCCGCCGTGAGAATCGCGACTTTTTTAGGTTTGTTCATGGGAAAACTCAAAGGGTGAAGTTAAAAAAAGCAAAATTTTATCATATAAGGGCGGCTGTTTTTTAGTCTTTCGCACCGTTCTTACGCTCTTCGGCGTGAAAACGGTGCAACGGTCAAAGCAAGCTTTGGACTCCAAAAAACACGACTACCGAAATACCAAGCTTGTCTTGCAATCCAAGCGGCAACGGCAAAGGGACGTAGCAAACCATTTTTTAGTCTTTTGCCTTGAGCCTTTTGCCTGCTTAACTCAACCTTCCTGGTGATAGCCGACAATCCGCTCGACCTCGTTTTTCGAGCCCAAAATAACCGGAACCCGCTGATGCAGACCTTTGGGTTTGATGTCGAGGATGCGCTCACGTCCGGTGGAACAAGCGCCGCCCGCTTGCTCGATGATAAAAGCCATCGGATTGGCCTCGTACATAATGCGCAGCTTTCCGGCTCTTGACGGATCCCGTAAATCAAACGGATATAGAAAAACCCCGCCGCGCGTCAGTATCCGATAAACCTCCGCAACCATCGACGCGACCCAGCGCATATTAAAATCTTTTTCGCGCGAACCTTCCTTGCCCTGTAGACACTCATCGATATAACGTCTTACGGGAGGTTCCCAAAAACGCTGGTTTGACATGTTGATGGCGAATTCATTGGTATCGTTGGGGATCATCATGTTCGGATGCGTCAGGATAAACTCGCCTATAGCCTGATCCAGAGTAAAGCCGTTAACGCCCTGCCCCGTTGTCAAAACCATCATCGTGGACGGACCGTAAAGCACAAATCCCGCGCAAACCTGCTCGGTACCCTTGCGCAAAAAATCCTCCAACGCCGGATCAACGCCTTCGCGGCAACGCAGAATGGAGAAGATAGTGCCTACCGCCAAGTTGACATCAATATTTGAGGAACCGTCCAACGGATCGAACAATGCCAGATACTTGCCTTTGGGATATTGCGAAGGAATGCTGATGATACCGTCGATTTCTTCCGATGCCATACCGGCCAGATGCCCGGTCCAGTTCAACGCATCCACCATAATGTCATTGGTAATGATGTCCAGTTTCTTCTGCACCTCGCCTTGCACATTCTCGGAATCGGCGCTGCCCAGCACCCCAATCAGATTGCCTCGATTAACCAAATTTGAAATTTTCTTGCAGGCAGTAACGACATCGTTCAGTAATGAAGTAAACGCTCCCGATACGCCCGGCAACTCGCGCTGCTGTTCAATAATAAACTGGGTCAAAGTAACATGTTTGGTCATTCTCTATAGCTCCGATGGTGTGGTCTTTTTCAAAAAATACGTTCAATAATTGCATACAACGTCTGTGTACGCGAGATTACGTTCCCATAGCCATCCTGTCGGACAAGATGGCTATTTGCCTGCGCATAGGTTTGCAAGCCAATGGCATATTGTAAATCATAAAGAGGGGTATTGATGCCGCTAATATGGATGTTGCCGCCTTGGCGGCATCCTTTCGCGAAACAAGTCGTCTATTAGACTCTGCATAACGATCCGCCAATTCAAAAAGTAAATAACCTATAATCTTTAGCCTTCCCCATTTATCAAAAGCCCTCATGTTGCAAATATCCAATCAGGTCAGCATCCCGGATAGTGAGATTGAAGTTCATGCGATTCGTGCGCAGGGAGCCGGCGGCCAGAATGTCAATAAAGTATCAAGCGCGGTTCATTTGCGGTTCGATATTAACGCGTCCTCGTTACCCGAGTTTTATAAAGAAAAGCTGTTGGCTTTAAATGACCGCCGCATTTCAAAAGAGGGCGTGATTATCATCAAAGCGCAGCAATATCGCACCCAGGAAAAGAACAAGGAAGATGCCTTGAATCGACTACAGGCATTAATTCAAAGCATGGCTGTCACCCACAAAAAGCGCAAAGAAACAAAGCCGACCCAAGGATCGAAGCTAAGGCGCCTGGACAGTAAAGCCAAACAAGGCAGGCTAAAAGCATTAAGAGGGAATATTAATTGCCATTAACCGCCGTCGCACATTAATACATTGAGAAAAAACAACCATGCTGGTTTTGCAAATAGTCATCAAACACTGGGATAAAAGCCAAAGAACGGCAGCGCATGTTTTAGAACGCGCTAATATCGCGAACAGATACCCCATTATTTTTCCGCCGGCGTTTTATGAATTCAATAAGCAATGTGTCATAGACCGGCACGGCGATGATGTTCAAGGCGGGCGCTTAAAATATGCGCAGTTGGCGGACGGAAAAATCAAATTTGATCGATTTCAACTGAGCTTAAAAGATAACGTTATTGCGTATTTTGGCGGCGCTCAGCCTGACAAAACAGCCAACGTCGGGACCGCGAATAATCAATGGCTGCAATGCAAATACACGGACAGATACAGTATTTTCGAAGGCGGTTTTTATTATTGGCTGTATGAGGAAGTGACTTTAAACGCTATTTGTATTGATGAATTTAACGAAAACGTTTTTATGGATACCGAACCTGCGCTTGTTTTTGAAGATTTTCAATGACTCGAAGACCAAGAAAGATAAGCCTTAACAAGCATCAGCATCTACACAAGCAACTAGCCATTTGATGTTAAAACCGTTCGCCCTGAATCGTTCAGCTACATTCAGGAAAGCCTTATCGAAGAATTAACGAAGAGGGAAGTTAAGGAAACTTTTTATAAAAGCCTTCTCGGTTATCGATACGCAGGAACTGGATAAGCTCATTTTCACAGTAAATACCGATACGGTAGCGATAATCAAATTTAATCCGGTAAAAATCCGGAAAACCGGACATTTCCTCTAAGTCACTCATATTGACAAGACGTTCAGCTTGGCCGGCCTCAACAATAACCTGCTGGATTTTTGCCAAAATGCGCTTATCGGTTATTTTTTGGGTATCTTTGGTAAAGCGTTTGCTGATTTGAATTTTCATTGCGACAAACTATCAATAAACGCCTGCTGCTCCTGCTCAGTTAAAAATTCGTTTTCATCCTTAGCTTCTTTGCAGGCCAAGTAGAATCCCAGGTCCTCCAGTTCCTGATGCTTCTTTTGCATTAACTCTTCCAAGAAAGCTTGTTGAACCTCATTCGGCAGGGTTTCATAAAGTGCATAAAGACTATGAGCGGTGTCGGTTGGTGCTGTATTCATGTGCTTTCCTCCAAAAATCAACTTTAGCATGATAGTAAAGTGTCACCCAATGTCCAGACAAATAATCATCAAGTTTAAGATAGTTTGTGATTGCCATTTATGGCTTTCGATCCCCCACATTCCCTGTCGTGATGACAAATCCTCTAACTACTGGGATGCACATGAAGCCGCGCCAAATCATACCCAACCCAATTATTTTAGGTAAATCCGATTTTTGATTAAGCTAGGTGCAGTTTGCAGGCTCATTGTATAATTCGGCGCAATGTTTTTTACTGACCTCCTAACCTAAAGGATTGATTAAAATATGCTTCCAGAAAAACGCTTACCTCGCCGCCGTGGAATTTATTTATTACCTAACTTATTTACCACAGGAGCGCTATTTTCCGGCTTCTATGCGATTACTTCGGCGATGGGCGGACGTTATGAGACCGCTGTTATCGCCATTTTTGTAGCGATGATTCTGGACGGCCTGGATGGGCGCGTGGCGAGATTGACCAATACGCAGAGCGAATTCGGCGCTCAATACGACAGCCTTTCGGACATGGTTTCATTCGGCGCCGCACCCGCTTTGGTCATGTACTTATGGGCATTTTCCAGCATGGGCAGATTGGGCCTGTTTGCTGCATTTGTCCATACGGCGGGCGGCGCATTACGGCTTGCGCGCTTTAACACCCAACTGGCAACGGCCGACAAGAATTATTTCCAGGGACTGCCCAGTCCTGCCGCCGCCGCGATCCTGGCCGGATTCATCTGGATTTGCCTGGAGTATAAATACGACATTGAGCTATTCAAATATTTTGCACTTGTCTTAACAGTCAGCACCGGCTTACTGATGGTCAGTAACTTCCGCTATTGGAGTTTCAAAAAAATCGACTTAAAAGGCAAAGTGCCTTTTATCGTCGCCATTGCCGCGATGCTGAGCATCGCTTTTGTGATGGCTCAGCCGCAAACGATGTTGTTCTTGTTGTTTTTAGGTTACGCCATTTCAGGCCCGGTTATTACCTTGGTCATGCGTAAACGCAGGTTGCAGGGGCGTAAAGCGTAAAATCTGCTTGAGGCCGCACGGCCATTGGCGTATAGTCGCGACCATGTTTATTCAAATCAACCCCGCATATCAAAACGCTCTTTCCGGCACAATGTTTGCCGGAACAGGCTTGTGCGCGTGGCTATGCCTGCCTTTAAGATTCCTGCCCTGACGGGCATCTATCTTTTTCTATTTTAATGATTTAATCCCCCTATATCCGTGTATCAATGTAACCGTTGATAACCCTTCATCGACTGCATGAAGACAAGAAGTAGAGCGCCGCAAACAGGCCGCTTTACGACTGCATGGATGCAGGAAATAGCGCAATGCAGGAGCTATTGCCGAGACGATGCAGGGAACAATTGCCGAGAATGGAGTTTTTATGAAAGACAAATTAATAATATTCGATACGACCTTGCGCGATGGCGAACAAAGCCCCGGCGCATCCATGACCCGCGAGGAAAAAGTCAGAATCGCCAAGGCCTTGGAACGCTTAAAGGTCGACATAATCGAGGCCGGTTTTCCTGCGGCCAGCCCCGGCGATTTTGAAGCCGTGCAGGCGGTCGCCAAGGCCATCAAAGACAGCGTGGTGTGCGGACTGGCCAGGGCCCTGGATAAGGACATAGACCGCGCAGGCGAGGCGCTTAAAGGCGCTAACCAGTCGCGGATTCATACCTTCATCGCCACTTCGCCGATCCATATGCAGATGAAATTGCAGATGCAACCCGAACAGGTGATCGAGTATGCGGTCCGGGCGGTCAAACGCGCGCGGCAATATACCGATAACGTCGAATTTTCGCCGGAAGATGCGGGACGCTCGGAAGAAGACTTTTTGTGCCGGATTCTTGAAGCGGTTATCGATGCCGGAGCCACAACGCTGAATATTCCGGATACCGTGGGTTACAGCGTTCCCGATCAATTCGGCGCAACCATTGCCAACCTGATCCGTCGTATTCCCAATTCGGACAAGGCGATTTTTTCCGTGCATTGCCACAATGACTTGGGCCTTGCGGTTGCCAATTCGTTGTCGGCGGTTATGAACGGCGCGCGGCAAGTCGAATGCACTATTAACGGCTTGGGCGAACGCGCCGGTAACGCGTCGCTGGAAGAAGTGGTGATGGCGGTGCGCACCCGTAAGGATGTATTTACCTGCCAAACCGGCATCGATACCCGCGAAATTTTGACCTGCTCAAAGTTGGTATCGTCAATCACCGGTTTTCCCGTGCAACCCAACAAAGCTATCGTCGGTGCTAATGCCTTCGCTCATGAGGCGGGCATTCATCAGGACGGCGTCTTAAAAAGCCGCGAGACTTACGAAATCATGCGTGCCGAAGATGTAGGCTGGACAGCTAACCGCATGGTGCTAGGCAAACATTCGGGCCGGAATGCGTTTAAAAGCCGCATCACCGAATTGGGCTTTGAGTTCGGATCGGAAGAAGAGTTGAACGAAGCTTTTTCCCGTTTTAAGCAGTTGGCCGATAAAAAGCACGAAATCTTTGATGAAGACTTGCAGACCTTGATTTCCGAAGCCAGTTTCGAGGCCGAAGACGAGCATGTCAAATTAATCGCCTTGAAAGTGTGCTCGGAAACCGGTGAGATTCCCAATGCCACCGTCACGCTGCGGGTCGATAACAAAGAAGTCACCGGCAGTTCCGATGGCGGCGGCGCAGTTGATGCCAGCTTAAAAGCCATCGAAAAACTGGTTCAAACCGACGCTACGTTGGAGCTGTATTCGGTTAACAGTATCACCAACGGCACCGACGCCCAAGGCGAAGTCACCATCCGTCTCGAAAAAGCGGGCCGCATTGTTAACGGCTTGGGCGCCGACACCGATATTGTTATCGCTTCAGCCAAGGCGTATATCAATGCGGTGAATAAGCTGCAAAGCCCCGATCAACGTCGGCATCCTCAAAAAGGGGATGTTTGATTAAGGCGAAAGCTTTTGGATAACGCAACGCGTCTGCAATACTTAGAAGCTATGGGCATCGATGTTTGGATGCCCAGAGTCGCTGCTGATCATGAGCAGGGGCCGGTATCTGATGCGCTAGCCGATAACGCCCGGCCGGAATCAGTCGACAGCTGGGCGGCATTGCAAGCCGAAGTCGCCTCCTGCACTCAATGCGGCTTATGTGAAACACGCACACAAACCGTTTTCGGCTCGGGCAATAAAAATGCCGACTGGCTGATTATCGGCGAAGCGCCGGGGCAAAGCGAAGACCAGCAGGGCTTGCCTTTTGTCGGCAAGGCGGGTCAACTGCTAACGGAAATGCTAAGAGCCATAGGCCTTGACCGGGAAGAGGTCTTTATAACCAATATTGTAAAATGCCGCCCTCCCGCTAACCGCGATCCCAAGCCCATCGAAATAGAAACCTGCAAACCTTACCTGATGCGGCAAATGGCATTGCTCAAACCAAAAATCATCGTGGTTTTAGGGCGCATTGCCGCGCAGGCATTACTCAACACCGACGAACCGATTGGCAGGCTAAGAGGAAAAATACACGCTTTAAATGGTACGCCGGTTGTTGTAGTCTATCACCCCGCGTACTTGTTAAGATCGATGCAGGACAAGCGCAAAGCGTGGGCGGATTTAAAACTCGCGCTGCACACAGTTAAAAACATTAAAGGTTGATCATGTTGGGAACGATGCTAGATAAAATAAAAGACTTTGTGGTTTATGACGCCGATAGGGAGTTCTACGCCAAATTATTTCCCGATTCGGTAGGCCGGAAAGATTTAATGCGCCTGAGAAAAATGAGAAGCTCCGATTTACCCGGAGTGATGGCAATCGAAAGAGCCAGTTATCAATTCCCCTGGGAAGAAGACATTTTCAGGGATTGCTTTAGAGCCAACTATAGCTGCTGGGTCTGCGAAGAACAGGATACCGTATTGGGCTACAGCATCCTCTCCATGGCGGTAGGCGAGGCACATGTGTTAAATATTTGCGTAGCGCCGGCCGAACAGGGACAAGGGATAGGTCGTAAGATGCTGGAAAATCTTGTCGAAATAGCCAGAGGACAGGCAGAAACCATGTTTCTGGAAGTCAGGCCGTCCAATACCGTCGCCATCGCCCTGTATGAGGACATGGGCTTCAACGAAATCGGCATCAGAAAAGGTTATTATCAGTCGGAGAATGGCCGGGAAGACGCCATTATGCTGGCGAAGCAGATTTTTTAACGCTGTCGGCTATGTGCCGCATAGCAGGAGTTCAGGCTTTGCTTGCCGGCAGGCGAAGCCTGCACTCCTGTAACGTTAACCAGTCAAATCCGCGCCGCCTACTTTCGGCATCTGCGTTCCATTTTTCTAACCAACACTTATTTCAAATTATCGGTCACATGCGGCTCGATAAGCTGATACATAATTTGATGCATTTTTGGACTTGCGGCGATAACGTTGCCGGACTCCAAATATTTATCATTAAAAGAAAAATCGGTAACCACACCGCCCGCTTCCTTTACCAATAAAAGACCTGCGGCCATATCCCACTCCATCAGGCCGATTTCCCAAAAACCATCCAACCGACCGGCAGCCAGATAGGCCAAATCAAGCGCCGCAGCGCCCGCACGACGAATCCCCGCAGAATCTGTCGCTAAGGCACGGAACATGCCCAAGTAAGCATTCATGTGCAGATCGGTTTTAAACGGAAAGCCGGTGCCGATTAATGCGCCTTTTAAGCTGGTTTGATTGGTCACCCGGAGACGGCGACTGTTTAACATAGCACCGCCGCCGCGTTTGGCGGTAAATAATTCATCGCGTAACGGGTCATAAACGACACCGACTTCAATCCTGCCTTTGTATTTTAAGGCGATAGAAACGGCATATTGCGGAAAGCCGTGCAAAAAATTGGTCGTGCCGTCCAGCGGGTCGATAACCCAGACAAAATCGTTACCCTCATAGGCGCCGCTTTCTTCGGCCAGAATGCTGTGCTCCGGATAGGCTGCCTTGATAATGTTTATGATTTCCCGTTCGGCCATACGATCAACCTCGCTGGCATAATCGTTTTTACCTTTTTGGTCGACCTTTAGGTGACCGATATTATCGGATGAGCGGAGTATCAAGTCGCCGGCGGCTCTTGCGGCACGAACGGCAGTATTTAACATGGGTTGCATAGGCGGATTTATATTGAGTACGGATGTATGGACAGATATTGGCTCCTGCAATATCCGCATTCCCCATATCCCTGTGGGTTATGCTGAAATTAGAGTACACAAAGCAGGCGCTTTACGACTGCATGGACGCAGGAGGTTGGGCAATGCAGGAGCAATTGCTGAAAACGCATATAATACCAAATATTTTGCTAAACTTAGGCTCTTTTTTTAACCAAGGACAAGGCATTGCTGTCTACTATAAAAATTGTGCTGGTCGAAACAACGCATCCGGGAAATATAGGTGCTGTTGCTCGTGCAATGAAAAACATGAAGATGCATAACCTCTGGCTGGTTGCACCTAAAATCTTCCCCAGCGCCGATGCCACCTCCAGAGCGTCCGGCGCTGATGACGTATTGGCAGGGGCAACCGTTTGCGAGACGTTGCAAGAGGCCATTGCCGATTGCCAATTAGTGATTGGCGCCAGCGCTCGAGGCCGGACCATCAGCTGGCCGGAAATGACGCCCAGGGAATGCGCGGAAAAAGTGCTGATCAATGAACCCGGCAACAAAGTGGCTATCGTTTTCGGACGGGAAAACTCAGGCTTAAAAAATCACGAACTGGATCTGTGTCACTTTTTGCTGCGCATCCCGTGCAACAGCGACTACAGTTCATTAAATATTGCCGCTGCGGTACAGGTTGTCTGTTATGAATTATTCGTGACATCGGGCTTGTCCGAGCAAGAACAAATCGTGGTCGGCGATAAAGGTGAAGATCCCTTGGCTACTGCAACGCAAATGGAGTCTTTTTATACCCATCTGGCTGAAGCATTAACCGATATAGGCTTTATGCATCCCGCCAAATCAAAATCCATCATGCGGCGTTTGCGCCGGATTTATAACCGGGTACAAATGAACACCAAGGAACTGGACATACTCCGGGGCATCTTACGGATGTCTCAAGGCCACAAGAGGAATAACGATGTTTAACCGAATAAAAGAAGATATTGCCTGCGTTTTTGACCGCGATCCGGCAGCGCAATCGGTCTTTGAAGTCATTACCACCTACCCCGGATTTCATGCTGTTTTGATACATCGAGTCAGCCACTTTTTCTGGCTAGCCGGATTCAGATGGCTAGCCCGATTTACCGCCCATATCGGCCGCTGGCTGACCGGCATTGAAATTCACCCCGGCGCAGTCATCGGCAGGCGTTTTTTTATTGATCACGGCATGGGCGTAGTGATCGGCGAAACCGCCGTTATCGGCGATGACTGTACTTTGTATCATGGCGTAACCTTGGGCGGAACCAGCTGGGATAAAGGTAAACGTCATCCAACCTTGCATAACGGCGTAGTGATAGGTGCGGGAGCAAAAGTGCTAGGCCCTATCGACATAGGCGAAAACGCGCGAGTAGGTTCAAACTCGGTAGTCTTAAAACCGGTACCCGCAGATGCAACAGTGGTTGGCATTCCAGCCCATATTGTCGATCCTAAAAGCAAAGCCGCAGCAGCCGAGCGCGACAAGATTGCCTACAAAATGGGCTTCCATGCTTACGGCGCAACAACCGACATGCCCGATCCAATCGCCTATGCCATTAATCACATGCTGGATCACATTCATGCCATGGATAGACAGATAGAAACCCTGCAAAAAGCGCTCAATGATGCCGGCATAAAATACCCGGAGTCGCCCATCTCTAAATTGGACGGTTGCGAAATTGAGGACGGCTATGAAAAAGGCGAACACTAAAAAACCAAGAGTCGTTTCAAAGCGAGTGGCATCCAGGCATCCCCACCGAAAAAATCAACCGCACATAAAAAAATACCTGCGTCCATCAAGGGTACAATAGTTGACTATTTTGCTAGGTTAAGTATAGTAACAATATCTTAACGGTATTTATAGAGGATACTATTGTGCGCTTAACAACTAAAGGCCGCTATGCGGTTACTGCAATGCTGGACTTGGCTTTTCACAGTCAAATCAAGCCGGTAACCCTGACTGACATTGCTGCTCGCCAAACCATTTCCCTGTCTTATCTGGAGCAACTATTTGCCCGCTTACGTCGGGCCGGTATGGTAAAAGGCGTGCGCGGACCTGGCGGCGGTTACAAACTGTGCCGCAAGACCAGCGACATTAATATTGCTGACATTATCGCTGCCGTCAATGAACCGCTTGATTCAACCAAATGCGGCGGAGAAGCCAATTGCCAGAAAGATCAAGCCTGTTTGACGCATGACCTATGGATGGGCTTGAGCGAACAAATTAGAGAGTATTTGAAGGGCATTTCTTTGGCCGACCTGTTAGAAAGAAACCATGTCCAGGAAGTTGCCATAAGACAGCATCACGATGCACAGCAAATCATTGAAATTTACCGTCATCCGGATTAATGCCCGACCGTTATGATCTATCTCGATCATAACGCGACCACACCGATAGACGATCGCGTCCTGGACGCGATGCTTCCTTTCCTGACAACATTCTACGGAAATCCTTCCAGCTTATATCGTCACGGCAGAGTCGCGGGCAGCGCCATAGATGCCGCTCGCGAGCAGCTTTCGGCACTGCTTGGCGTTCAGCCCGGACAAATTATTTTTACCAGCGGCGGCACTGAAGCCAATAATCTGGCTTTGGCAACGCTCGCCCCTCAGGCCGGACTCGCCGTCTCAGCCATTGAACATCCCTCGGTTATCGAACCTGCCCTGCATTTAAAAAGCCGGGGACATGAGCTTACCCTGCTCAATGTCGATGCAAACGGCTTGATCGCGCAGAATGCTATCGACGAGGTTATTCGGCTAAAGCCCGGCCTGGTTTCAATCATGCTGGCCAACAATGAAACCGGCGTGGTGCAGCATATCGCTCACTATGCCGATCAGTTAAGAGCGCACGGCATCAGAGTTCATAGCGATGCGGTACAGGCGCTGGGCAAAATTCCGGTAGATTTTAACCGCCTCGGCGCGCATTTGATGTCGCTGTCCAGCCATAAGATTTACGGCCCCAAAGGCTGCGGGGCGCTGGTATTTGATAAATCGGTAGAAATAAAACCTATATTGCTGGGCGGCGACCAGGAACAAGGATTCAGGGCCGGGACCGAAAACGTCGCCGCCATTGTCGGTTTTGGCAAAGCGGCGGAACTTGCCAAAGCCGAACTTGCCGAACGCCACGCCTATCTGCTAAAACTTAGACAACTGTTGGAGCAGGGCTTAAGCATCATTCCCGGCCTGACTATCTTTGCCGGACAATCGGAACGACTGCCCAATACCGTTCAAATAGGCCTCAGCGGCATTGATGGCGAAATGCTGCTGATGCAACTGGATCAAAAAAACATCGCCGTTTCCAGCGGCTCAGCCTGCGCCAGCGGCCAGAGAGAACCCAGTCCGGTATTGGTAGCCATGGGTATTGAACCTGCCGCGGCAAAAAGCGCGATTCGCATCAGCCTGGGAAAAACCAACACCGAAGCTGAAATTTTTGAATTTATTACACAATTAAAATCCTTAATTGAAAAAGGATAAAGAGGTTTATATGTCTGTCTCATTAACTGAAAGTGCCGCTCGGCAAATCAAAAAACAATTGGAAAAACGCGGCAAAGGCCTGGGCTTAAAGCTGGGCGTAAAACAATCCGGCTGCTCCGGCTATGCTTACACGATTGATTACGCCGACATACTGAATGAAGATGACGCTGTGTTTGAAAATTTCGATGTCAAAGTCATCGTCGCCGCAAACGACCTGCAATTTGTGGACGGTATAGAGCTGGATTATCGCCGGGAAGGCATTAACGAAGCCTTCCAATTCAACAACCCGAATGTAAAAGGCACCTGCGGTTGCGGCGAGAGTTTTTCTGTTTGATCGGCAAATAACCCTCTGGGGCTCGGCTTGCCCATCGCAGAAAAAGAGCGGCATCAGCTTGAGATTACCCTCAAGCTAAACCGTCTCCGGATATTTACACCATTTACATCACTATCGATCCGGATCGCCCCACTCCCAGCGCTTTGGGCTAATGAAAAGCATTTGTTCAAAAATGCCATCGAGTCTGTACAAAATATTTTTCTACTCAAAGCAGCATTAGGGCGCTGATTTCAAAAAATGTCATTTATTTTTACCATGAAGGACTTGAAGATATTTCGGTATTGACTTCATGTGCGATATTAAGAAGGTTCATAAAACGCAAGCAATCGCCTTCTTCGATAAATCACTCAATTCTCCTCCCTTCATTATCTTCATGGTAATAAAAACAAGTAATAAACCGTGTAATCCCCCCCTAGAAACACATTAAGCGATTGTTTAATAAAGAATAATATAGAAATTATTATCAACAGCATCCGGATTTAAATCCAGACGAAGAGTTGACTTATAAGGATAATGCCGCTTAAACTAAACGTTAAAATCTATTCCCCACGTAGATAAAACTCTAAACATTAATCGCAATTTTCCTTTTGCACCGACTGTTTTCGTATTACCACAGCAAGACTAAATAGACGTTTCATGCGTATTTTATCCGCTAGGCTTGACACATAATCTATTAGTCAAATGGATACGGCTTTGAGCGCCGACGGTGTGACAAGAGCAGCGAAGCATTACCCACCACAGAGATCCGGTAGTGGCTAATGCGCGCACGGCACGCCCTACGGAAGATATGCCTAGGCAGGAACAATTTTTTTCGCGGCTGTAATCAACAATCAATAAAAAACCATCGTGCTCAGCGAATACGGAACCCTTTAGTTACGCAGTCAAAACAAAAAAGTAATGACATGAACAGAGAAACCGAAAATCAAAACTCATCCGCCCAACGCCTGAAAACGGACGGGGGAAAAACAAAACCCAATGCCATAGAAACACCTTCCATTGCCTTGCCAAAGGGAGGCGGCGCTATTAAAGGCATTGATGAGAAGTTTTCAGTGAATGCTGTAAACGGCACCGCTTCTTTTTCTATCCCCCTGCCTTTTTCCCCTGCTCGCGGCGCTTCGCCCGCATTAGCTTTATCCTATAATTCCGGCGCCGGAAATGGCGTATTTGGATTAGGTTGGGCATTAAGCCTACCGTCCATAAAACGCAAAACAGACAAAAAACTCCCGCAATATTTTGATGATATGGATTCGGATACATTTTTATTTTCTGAGTCCGAGGATCTGGTACCGGAATTCAGAAAAGGGCTGGACGGTAATTTCAGCAAGGATAGCGCTGGCAATTATGTCATCAAAGAAAACGATTCGCCGGACGGCCTATTCACCATACGATACTATAAGCCCAGAATCGAAGGTCTATTTGCCCGTATCGAACGATGGTCGCATAAAAAAGCCGCTGAGATTAAATGGCGGATCATTAGCAAAGAGAATGTGACAACGCTATTCGGCTGGTCTGCCGGATCGAGAATTTCCGATCCCGAGGATGCCAATAAAATATTTGCATGGCTACCCGAATTTGTCTTCGACGACAAAGGCAATTGCAGCCACTATTTTTATAAAAAAGAAGACGCTAAAGGATTTAACTCGTCCCTGTTACATAACAGAAATCGATCTGAAAACGGCAATATTACATACACCAACTTGTATTTAGAGAAAGTCTTATACGGCAACAAAATACCCTATAAAAGCTTTAATGACGCCTACCCCAATCCAAACGCTTATCTTTTCCAAACGGCATTCGATTACGGGGAGTATGAGGCTGACACGCCCTATGCCAAAACAAAGGATTGGGATGTTAGACCGGACGCTTTTTCAGAATACAAATCCGGCTTTGAAATAAGAACCACAAGACTCTGCAAAAGGGTTTTACTGTTCCACCATTTTACCGAACTCCCCGGCGCTTCGGCCTTGGTAAAATCCCTGAATTTTGAATACGACACCGCAAGCGAACAAGATTTTACCTTCCTGGCAGCCATCACCCCCTACGGTTATATCAAAAAGCCGGATGGAAGCTACACCGACAAGCACCTCCCCTCTACTGAATTTGACTATCAAAAACACGCTTGGAATAAAGATGTTAAAGCCGTCGCCGCCGAAGATTTGGTGCATGCCCCGATTGGTCCGGACGATTCAGAATACCAATTCACCGACTTATTCAATGAAGGCCTTTCCGGCATCCTGACCGAACAAGGCGGCGGACTGTTTTACAAACATAATCTGGGCAACGGTAAGTTTGCACAGGCCAAGTTGGTATCTCTCAAGCCTTCTTTTGCAGGGCTTGGCTCGCAATTGCAATTGATGGACTTGGACGCCGATGGCGGCAAACAGCTGGTCAACCTGAACATTCAGCCCAAAGGCTACTTCGAACTCGGCGACAACGAAGAGTGGCAAGCGTTTCGATCTTTCGATCATCTACCCAACATCAATATCGGCGATGCCAACGCCCGGATGCTTGACCTAAACGGCGATGGCAAGCCGGAGGTTTTGCTGACCGAGGACTCTGCCTTCACTTGGTACGAATCCGAGGGCAGGAAAGGCTTTTCAGCGGCCCGTAAAAGCGAAAAACCTGTCGATGAAGAAGCGGGGCCGCATATTGTCTTTGCCGATGCCAAACAGACCATTTTCCTGGCGGATATGTCGGGAGACGGCATGACCGATATTGTCAGGATTCGTAACGGCGAAGTGTGTTACTGGCCTAACCTGGGCTATGGCGCATTCGGCCGGAAAGTGGCGATGGATCATGCCCCTGTTTTCGACTGTCCCGATGCCTTCAACCCTGCTTATTTACGCCTGGCGGACATAGACGGTTCGGGTACCGCCGACATCGTTTATCTGGGCAAAAACAAGTTTAGCTGTTGGCTGAATTTGAGCGGCAACGCCTTTGCCGCCGCGCCTTTTGAAATAGACAACTTCCCTGAAATACACGCCCAATCGAAAATCACGGTAGCCGATCTGTTGGGCAATGGTGTCGCCTGTATCGTCTGGTCTAGCCCTTTAGCCAAAGATTCCGGCTCGCCTTTAAAATACATAGACCTGATGAGCGGCAAAAAACCGAACATCCTGGTTTTTTACAAAAACAATCTGGGCAAAGAAGTCTCGCTGGAATATACCCCGTCTACCCGGTTTTACATTGAGGACAAACTTGCCGGCTTACCTTGGGCGACCAAGCTGCACTTCCCGGTGCATTGCATATCCAAAACAGAAACACGCGACAGGATTTCAGGTTACCGTTTTGTCAGCGCCTATAAATACCATCACGGCTATTACGACCATGCCGAGCGCGAATTTAGAGGCTTTGGCAGAGTGGAACAAACCGATTCGGAACACTTTGAACATTGGGTAACAGGCAATGCCGCCAATATCGTCGACCAAACCCTGCATCAACAACCGGTCATTAGCAAATCATGGTTTCATACCGGGGCGTTTTTAAACTGGGAAAAACTGCTCGGTCAATTTTCTCATGAGTATTGGTACGAAGAAATGCACCGGCAAGGCTTTGCGGTAATTAATCATGAAGTCCCTTTGCCCGACGCCCGGCTTATCGCAGCGCCGGGATTAGACCCCGCCATCATAAACAACCTCAGCTTCGAAGAATGGCAGGAAGCCTTGCGAGCCTGTAAAGGCATGGGGCTGCGCTCCGAGGTGTTTTCTAAAGATGCTCCGTTGGACGGTGCTACGCCGGAGCAACGCCGGAAAGAATTAACGCCCTATTCTGTTGCCACGCACAACGGCATGATTGAACTCTTGCAGCCGAAAGGGCAAAACCAACACGCCATATTCATCGTCAAGGAAAGCGAAGCCGTCACCTACAGCTATGAGCGCAACACCGAAGACCCGCGCATCGCCCATACCTTGAACATCAAACTGGACGAATACGGCAATGTGCTGGAATCGGCGTCGATCGTTTATCCAAGATTGCAAGCAAATCCTGCTTTGCCCGATGAAACCCAAGCCGCCCAAAACGCAACGCTGATTAACTATAGCCAAAACCGTTTTACCAATGATATTGATAGCGCCTCAAGCTACCGGCTAAGGCTGCCTTCAGAAGCCTTAACTTACGAATTAAAGAATGTCGCTAAAACCGGGCCTTTATACTCGGCGAAGGATTTCGACGCTATCCTCATCGCCGCCGTTGAAGTGGATTACCATCAAATCGATGCCAATCCCGCCCCCGGCACTGCACAGAAAAGATTAATCGAACACATCCGCACCCTCTATCGCAGCAACAACCTAAAAACAGCTTTGTCATTGCATCGCTTGGAGTCATTGGCATTGCCTTTCGAAAACTATCAATTAGCCTATACGCCGAGCCTTGTCGCCCATATTTTCGGCAACAAGGTTAATGAAGACCTGATGCTCGAAGGCAAATTCACTCATGGCGCAGGCGACAGCAACTGGTGGATACGCTCAGGAACAACCCAGTTTATTGATGCGGCCGAAGCTGTAGCCGACGCCAGAAACCGTTTCTATGTACCCGTCTCCTATACCGATCCTTACGGCGCAAAAACCAAGGTGAGCTATTACGGCGACTATTTCCTGTTTATCGAAGAAACAGAAGATGCGCTAGGCAATAAACACAAGGTTGAACTTTTCAATTTCCGCACCCTCGCCCCGAAAAGAATGCAAGACGCCAACGGCAATTTTTCGGAAGTGATGATCGATGAGTTGGGGCTGGTCAAGGCTATGGCGATATTCGGCAAAGGCAATGAAGCCGATAATTTGCTCGGCTTGAATGAGCTTTCTTCCGCACCGGAAACGGGTTTGGTCGATGATTTTTTTAATGCGCCGGCTTCCGATGTATTGGTCACGAAAGGGAAAAGTCTGCTCCAGCGCGCCACCGCCCGGTTTGTCTATGACTTCGATGTCTATAAAAACGCCGGCAAGCCCGTAGTGGTGGCCGCCATAATCCGCGAACAACATTTTCAGGACAACAACGACTCGCCTGTCCAGCTCAGTTTTGAATACTCCAACGGCCTTGGGCAAGTGGTGATGAGAAAGTCCCAAGCCGAACCGGGGCCGGCAAAACAAGTTGCGGTCGAAGCAGACGACAGCTATACCGTCAGCGAAATCGATACGTCCTTGCTTAGCCCAAAACAACTGCGCTGGCTCGGCAACGGCAGAGCCGTACTCAACAACAAAGGCAATGCGGTCAAACAATTTGAACCGTATTTCTCGGTAAGCCATCGCTACGAAGACCAAAAAGAATTGGTTGAAACCGGCGTCACTCCCCTACTCTATTACGATGCAATGGGACGGCTGATCAAAACCGAATTGCCCGACGGCGCCTTATCCCGCACCGAATTCGACTCATGGCAGCAAGCCGCCTACGACCCTAACGATACCGTATTGGAATCCGCTTGGTATCACAAGCGCAGCAACCGCCTGATAGATGCCGAACTGCTCGCCGCAGGCAAAGATCCCGAACGGGAAAAATCGGCAGCCGATCAAGCCGCTAAACACGCCAATACCCCGGCCATACAACATTTCGATACCTTGGGAAGACCGGTGTTGTCGATCGAACATAATAAGCATTTGACCGCAGACGAAGATGAATTTTACCTAACCAAAGTACGCCTCGATAGCGAAGGCAATCTGCGTAGCGTTACCGATGCCAGGGGTAACGTGGTGATGCGCTACCAATACGACATGCTGGGCAACAAAGTTTATCAACGAAGCATGGATGCAGGACAGCGCTGGCTGCTGACCAATATCCTGGGCAATCCGCTACGCACCTGGGATGAGCGCGATCATGAGTTCCGCTACTTTTACGATAGCTTGCACCGGCCGACCCAAAGCCAAGTCATAGGCGGCGACGGCGATACGCCGCTTAATAATATCGTTGAGCGAATTTTTTACGGCGAAGCCGAAGCCAATCCCGAACTAAAAAATCTCCGGGGACAAGCCGTCAAACATTACGATACCGCAGGGCTTATCCATACGCCGGAATATGACTTCAAAGGACAGCCCATAGCCACCACGCGCAAGCTGTTTAAAAACTATAAAGGCGTGGCTGACTGGACGGATGGCAACCTGATAAACGACCTGGAACCGGACAGTTTTACCTTTGTTACTAAAACCGATGCCTTGGGCAGAATCACCCTCCAAACCGCTCCCGATGGCAGCATTGTCACCCCTTCCTACAATGAAGCCGGATTGCTCAATGCCGAAACTGTAAAACATCCGCATCTCGCCTCGCCCACCCCTTACATCAAAGACATCGGCTACAACGAAAAAGGCCAACGTAATAAAATCATTTACGGCAACGATGTCATCAGCCGGTTTTATTACGACAAAGAAACCTTCCGGCTCACGCGCTTAGAAACCAAACGGCAAAACAGCGACCCGCTGCAAGATTGGCATTACACCTTCGACCCGGTGGGCAATATCACCCACATCGAAGATAAAAACATCCCGGCAGTCTTTTTCAACAACCAAAAAATAATCGGCGTTGCCACTTACCGCTATGATGCTCTTTATCGTTTGATCCAGGCCAAAGGCAGGGAAAATGCCTCACCACTGCTATTTGACGGCAAAGACAACTGGAGTGACGCCGCTTTCATGAAGCAATTGAGCCCCGGCGACCCGATGGCGATGCGCGAGTACACGCAAAGCTACCGATACGACGAAGTGGGCAACATCCAACAGATGCAGCATAAGGCGGACAGCAACAATTGGACGCGGGATTACACCTATCAGGCCGCCAACAACCGCCTGATCAGCACCCAAATAGGTGCGATCACTTACAGTTATCCGCACCACGCCAAACATGGCTATATGACCGCCATGCCGCATTTGGATGGGATGGACTGGAACTTTAAAGAAGAAATGGTCAAAACCATCCGCCAAAAACGCAGCGATGGCGGCACACCCGAAACCACTTATTACCAATACGACGGGCAAGGACAACGCATCAGGAAAATAACCGAGAACACCGCTAATGCGGGCGTGACGCGCGGTAAAAAAGACGAACGGATTTATATCGCCGGCTTTGAGCTTTATAAACAGCATAGCGGTTCAGACGCAGGGCTAGAGCGCACCAGTCTGAGCCTGATGGACCGGCAGCACCGCTTTGTGATGATCGACACCGAAACCAAGCCCAAGCTGATCTTCGGCATCCCGGTAGGACGAACCAAGCCTAAACAGACGCAACGTTACCAACTCCACAACCATCTTGGTTCTGCGGCGTTGGAGTTAGATGGTGCGGCTCAAGTTATTTCTTATGAGGAGTATCACCCGTTTGGTACGACGGCTTATCAGGCTAAAAACCTGAACATTAAAGCCGCAGCCAAACGCTACCGTTATACCGGCATGGAACGGGATGAAGAAAGCGGGTTGGAATATCACAGTGCCAGGTATTATTTGCCTTGGTTGGGGAGGTGGGAGAGTTCTGATCCGATTGGATTGCAAGGAGGGATGAACTTTTATTCTTATGTGAAAAACAATCCAATAATGGCTCTTGATCCTTCAGGTACGGATGGAGAAACATGTGGGGCATGGGATGAGGACACAATGACTTGTCATGCAGAAGCGTGTCCTGTTTCTTCGCAGCCAAACGAAGAACATGCCCCACCCTCAGCCCCAAAAGTGACAGTAAAAAGGAGATCGGCATCTGCTCCGCCATCTAAACCCCCAACAGATGCGGGACCAACTATTAGAGCAGAAACTGAAGATGAAAGATTGCAAAAACAAGCGGATGAATTCATAAATTTAGATGCAAATCCATGGGACATGTACCCAGAGCTAGGCATCCCTTATGCAATTCTTAAAGGGCTAAAACACAGTATTTATACCCCAGTTAGAGAGCTAATTTCTCCAACACCGAGGTATTTTTTAAATAGCGAGGGGCATGCTCAAGAATATACAGGACCAAGAGACCACTCTGATGCGATACCGGCAATTGCAAATCTTGCTCTATTATTTTTGCCGACTCCTAAAGCTATTGGGCCAGGTTTACTTGGAGAAGAATTAAGTGCCGCAGTAGTTACAGATAACATTTCAGCGTGGCGAACTTTGGCTGGTGAATCAACACCAATTTTTGAAGAAGGGGTTGCACTTGGCGCTACTGATGAGCTTGCAGTTATTGCACATGGAGTGAGAACAGAGGCATCAATTGCAGAAAATGCAGGAGCTAGTTTTGTAAGAATTGGAGAGAGAGACCTTAATCCTACTCAATTGGCTGATTTGTTGGAATCTCAAGGATGGCAGGGAGGAAACTTAAGATTATTATCTTGTCGAACAGGATTAGTATCTTCAGAAGGCAATATTTTTGGTCAAAGCTTGACTGAGATACTGAATGCTCGCGGTATAGGGACTACCGTTGTTGCGCCAAGAGGAGCAGTTCAAATCGGAAGTGGAATGCTTGACACTGCTGTACCAGTTATCTCAAGAACACCAGAAGGTGTGATGACTTGGGGTTTTGGACGGTCAACTCGCAGTGGATTCGTCAGGTCATTTGAATATTTCCAATAACATAGACCAAGACGGCTGCATATGTATTCTGAGCGGGACGGAGTATGCACCCCGTCCCCACGCTTGGCGGGAGGCCAACATCGCCCCAATGGGCAGGTACTTTGAAACGTTATGGACGGGATGAATATCCCGTCCGGCTCAACAATTACAGCAATAAAACCGTGTAATGAATTAACCCCCCTAATAAAAGAGAGAAGACAGCATGGCTAATCAAATTGAAACCCCGAATTTAGTTGAGTCGAAAATTGAATTTTTTAAATTCGATTTAAAAGCCGGTACGCAACAAAAGGCTTTTGAAGACATCTACAAAATAAATAACGGCGATTGGTCTGCTGTCAAATCCGAACTCGCCGGGGAAAAAGAGTTTACTGCCGAGGTTATCAAAAATCTGGAGTTTACCCATAACCTAACCGAGTGGAGCAATTACAACGCCGAACTGGTTTCGGCTTTTCAACAGGACAGTCAAGTCTATTCGATGCGGGATATTGCGACAAAATTCAATAAAGCCGCCTTCATGGAAAAGGTAAAGGACGCCGCTTCGACGGAAACAGAAGAAGGCAAACAGGCTTATGCCCTAAACTTGCACCGCGAACTTTTCCGCATGGAACCAACCGCTATGTTGGTCAATATGGTCAAAGACCCTCAGGTGCCTATGTTGAATGACGCCATCGGGGGCAATGTGGCGGCGGTGTTAGAGAGCCAGCCCGATTTCAATATTAAAACCACTTCGGTCTACGAGGTTCTCAACAACGAAGAAGCCTTGAAAGACATTCCGGCCGATGCTCAAGACGCGGTTAAAAGCCAACTTAAAACCTTGCAACGCATCGTCGCGGTCAGCCCGGTATCCGATGCGGTGCCCGTGCTTTACAACGCCGATCTGCACACGGCTTTGCAAATTTCCGAGATACCGTCCACTCAATTCATGACCCTAATGAGCGATAAAGGGCTGGACGACAACACCCTGATGCAGATTCATAGCAATGCCCAGCAGGCGCGCGTACGCAACGAACAGGCGATAATGGCGTTAAGGGAAGCGAGCCAAAACACCGGCATTGCCATGATTGACAAGAGCCTGAGCTTAAATGGCAGCGCGCAACCGGAAATGAATATTGCGAAGTCGCATGCCACGATGTATTCAGCCAAAACGGCAACCAGCGTTCAAAAGGCCATTACAAAACACAACCTTTCCTGGGATTTGCTTTTTGCCGATGCCGATTTTTGCGAATGCGGCGAATGTAATTCTGTGTATAGCGCAGCATCCTATTATGTAGAGCTATTGCAATATTTACGCAATAACAATCTCGACCCCGGCAATGCCAACACCCATAAAAAAGGCTTGACCGGCACTCCCGTAGAAAAGCTCTTTGATCGCAGGCCCGATTTAGGTTGTCTGGAACTGACCTGCAAAAACGCCAATACGATCTTGCCTTATATCGATTTGGTTAATGAGGTCATGGAAAACTATGTGGCCTTCAAACACCTCAAGCCTTTCAATGTTGAAGATGAAACCAGCAGCGAGCTGCTATCCGAACCGCAGCATACCGAATACCAAGCCTATTGCATCCTAAAAAACGCCGTTTATCCCTTCACCTTGCCTTACCATCAGCCCATTGATGCCGCAAGAATCTACTTAAAATACTTGGACGCCAGCCGCCACGAACTGATCGACACCTTCAGGAAAAATAATTCAGGAGACGATGCAGCACTTACCGCACTTAAAGATGAAGCGTTAGACCGGGCCGCCGATGCCGAATTTTTAGAATTAAGCAAAGAAGAATATGTAATCTTGACCAAAGCGTGCTTTGAAAGCAAAGCCCTGATGGACAAGCTGAAAAATAAAATCCATACCGATGCCGAATATCAGGACTTGATCGGCGTAAAGCCGGTCTGGCAATACTACGGTTTTGATGATGACGCAATCTGGTTGCAAGATAACGGGCTCACCCTGATTAAACAGGAATTTTTGCGTCGTACCGGAATTGACTACTTCAATTTAGTCGAGCTGCTAAGCACCGAGACTCTCAATCCCTATATGCCCAAAGGCAAATCGAAAGCGATCATGGAAAGTTTGCGCTTTAGCTATCGATTTTTGCAGAACTACGCCAAAGCCTTTGGCATAGATAAAATGGCGGAAGACTTGGTGAACATGGAAAAGTTTGCCGATCTGGCGCCGTTAATTAAAGAGCAAATTGAATTGCTTACCGACAAAAAAACGCTACGTTGCCCTAAAACCGGCCGGGATCACGTCGAAATAACCGATAAAGACATCATTCTCTGGGTTAAATGCCATTTTGAAAAAGTCGGCAAAATGATTGTGATTGAAAGCGGAAGCGCTTGTGTGAATGGAGAAATTAAACTCAAGGAACATGAGCTGACAGCAGGCAGAAATAGAATAACGGTCGAAAATTGTAAAATTTTCTTCGAGAATGCCAAGGGCTTTAGTGTAGAAATAGGCCGTATTGATAAAAAAACCGGGAAAATCACTTTCACCGATGAGAAAGATTCATTATTGGCAAGTACCTTAAAGAATGCCGCGTTCGTTGGCGATAAGGGCGAAAAAGCTATTTTCCTGATTATTGGCAACGAAGTTTATCTGATCTTTTTAGAGCAAAAAGACAGCTGCGATCTTGATAGCGCCCTCCTGCAACATTTAGACGGCACATCGCTGACCGTTGAGGAATATGACCGGATTCATCGCTTTATTCGTTTATGGCATAAGTTGGGTTGGACGATTGACGAAACCGACAAAGCCATTGTCGGCCTGAGTCCAGCGCAGGAGGCCGGTTATGCCGACGAAGCCGTTTGCGATGATTGCTCTGACGGGGGATGCGGCTGCGCTGACTGCGAAGAAGATACTATCGCCCTGCAACATTACGACATCAACCCGCACCTTATCCACCAGCTTGCCGCGGTAAAAAAGCTGCTGGACAAAACCGGTCTTGAGCTGACCAAACTGCTTGCTTTTTGGGCCGATATGAGTATCAGAGGCGAAAAGCCGCTCTATCAACGACTATTCCTCAGCCACAATGTTTTAGGGATTGACCATGTTTTCAAGGCGGATGATAAGGGCAATTATCTGGCCGGAAACGCTAAACTCATTGAGCATATACCCGTCGTGATGGCGGCTTTCAATGTTTCTGCCGATGATATTCAAGCCATCATGACGGCGACTTCGATGGAAGACAAACTAACCTTGGGCAACCTGTCTCTCATCTATCGTTATCGTTTATTAGCCAAACTGTTAGGCTTAAGAATCCCGGCTTTTGTCGGTATCTTGCCCTTGTATGGCGATGTCTTTAAAGATGCCGATGCATCGTTTCAGTTCCTGGAACGATGGGCAAAAATGGAAGACGCCGGATTTAGCCATCAGCAACTGAATTACATTATCAATGATAAAGATGACGAAAAGAGGCCCTTCACTCCCACGCAAAAACAGGTTTTGCAATTAAGCAAGGCTTTATATGACGGCCTGAATGCCATTGACGAAGCACATAAAGACTTGCACGCCGATGCGCTTATTGCCGACAGTGCGTTACAAACAATCAACATTCAGGAACAAGCGACCAGCGTTTTGGTGCGGACAAAAACCGGCTTGGTTTTTGAAACAGGCATTGTCGAAAAAATAATCGGCTTACTGGAAGGCACAAACGTATTCACTACCAACGCGCCTAAAAACCTGGACATTACATTGCTCGATACCCAGGCGCTTAAAAAGAAACTCAAATACGACAAAATCCTGGGCTCGATTCAAATTACCGGCCTTTTAACCGAGGCTGAAGTTAATGATTTTAAAGCCATTAGCAATGATCCCAAGTGGATCGAGGCGCTGACGCGCATTCAAAAGCAACAAAACAAATTATTCAAAGCGCTTTTATCGGGTGTCTTCGAAAACGAAAAAACCAAAACAGCGCCCGAAAAAACGCAATTAGAAGCCATTATCAAAGCGGGCGACATAAGCATTTCGCTGGATGCCATCCCCGAAGGCGAAGCAGACGCCAACACCGCAGCGCAAAAACGCGTTGCCTTTTTGGACATCTTTTTACCCTATTTGCGCCAGCAGTTAAGCCATCGTTTGGTTATCGATACACTGGCCAATTTTGCAGGACTTGATGCAAAAATTACCGATGTTTTGGTTTCTAAAGTACTCAAGCTCGGCATGCCTGTTACGCCGATTTACACCGTTTTTGAGCACATCAAGGACAGCAGCAAACCGGATCAAAATAACTGGAGCGGTTATTTAATTCCGGCTGCCGACAGCGGCTATACGTTTATTGTTAAAAACAGCGACATCAAGCCCATGCTCAGTCTGGATGGCGTCATCCAGGATTTCATTCAACAGGAAGACCCCACGAATGAATGGTGGAGCGCGACCTTGGCGCTACAGGCCGGAAAATTATATAAACTGGCGACAACAGGCGTAGAACTTAAAAATATTTTCTGGAAAACCCCGGCGTCAGCCATTACCGCACTCCCATCGTCGGCCTTGATACCCGATTTTGCTTCCGAGCAATGCAAACCCGCCTTAATCGCCTTGAAAAAAGCAGCCCTGCTGGTTTCCGGTTTTAATTTAAGCGCCGATGAAATCAGCTTTTTAGACTTAAACAAAAGTAACTTCGATAATCTGGATTTTAATGCGTTAAGCCTTGAGCATTGGCTACGCTTAGAAGCCTACACCCGGTTGCGTAATTCTTTGCCGCAGGCCAATCCGGACCTGCTGGATTTTTGGAACTGGACTTATGACGCCGCGGCCGATGCAACAAAACTGAGTGAAAAAATCGCCTATCTCACCGCCTGGAAAACGCAACGCATCGATAAACTGATTGCGCTGAATCATTTCAACATCAACAAACCGGACGATTATCGCAATGAACAAAACCTGCTAAAACTACAACAAGCCTTAACGGTCGCTGACAAAATCGGCGTGGATATAGACCTGCTTTTCGACTGGGCAGTCCCTGTCTCCAAATTTAATATTTGTCGCACTATAGCCGACAGCATCAAACATGCTATCCGCGCCAAATACAACCAAAGCGATTGGGAACAAGCGGTTAAACCGCTGCACGACCGGCTTCGTAACAACCAGAAACAAGCGTTGATTGCTTACCTATTGCAGCAAAAAGAATTGATAGCGTGGAACGTCAGCGATGCCGACGGCTTATTCGAGTTTTTCCTGATCGACGTGCAGATGGATGCCTGCATGGAAACCTCGCGCATCAAGCAGGCGATTTCGTCGGTGCAATTATTTGTGCAGCGTTGTTTTTTGGGCCTGGAACAGGAACATAACGGGATAACAGCCAATATTTTGGACCGGGGACGCTGGGACTGGATGCAGCGCTATCGAGTTTGGGAGGCTAACCGCAAGGTATTCCTTTATCCTGAAAACTGGATCGAGAGCAATCTTCGCGATGATAAAAGCCCTTTCTTCAAGGAACTTGAGAGCGAGTTGTTGCAAAAAGACATCAGTAAACAAAATGTCACCGATGCGCTTAAGTCTTACCTTTATAAAGTCGATGAAGTGGCCAATATGGAAGTGGCGGGCTTGTATATCGAGAGCAAGACCAGCCCGCAATGGAGTAAAGGCGACAAGTTGCATGTCTTTTCCCGCACCTGCAATGCCCCGTATTGCTTTTACTACCGTTACTTGGCATTGGATGAAATGAATTGGTATCCCTGGGAGAAAGTGCAGGTGGATATACCTAGTTACGATAGGGAAGATGTAACGGAAATCATTAAAATAAATGCCGAAACGTATAAATTAAATCCGAATTACAGGCATATCATCGGAAACGGTTGTTATTTAACGCCAATCGTTTGGAATGGACGGTTATTGATTTTTTTCCCTCAATTTATGAGAAAGACGAAAACCCATGAAGAGAGTGCAG
Source organism: Methylobacter sp. (assembly GCA_036741905.1). GTDB lineage: Bacteria > Pseudomonadota > Gammaproteobacteria > Methylococcales > Methylomonadaceae > Methylobacter_A. Next base: position 48,664 of record DAINRH010000004.1, read on the forward strand.
GCTCTAAATCCATCAGAAATATGTCAGAGGATTCAATAGATAGTTCCAAGCCCATCGAATATTGGGAAATCAAAATGGCCTGGAGTGAGTACAGAAATGGAAAATGGACGCAAAAGCAGGTGAGCAAGGAAGCGATCTATGATATTCCGCCGGCAAGTCCATTTTGGGCAATTTTTAATGACTATTTCAAGGCTGATGCTGAGGTTACCGCCGCGCAAAAGAAGTACGATGCCAGATATAATATCGCCTGGAGCGAAAGGCATAAATGGGAGAAAGCCGCAGATAAAGATAAATCTCGTGCATGGGAGGTTTACGTTATGGCTTGGAACCAGGAAATAGAAGCGCTTGACCTACTTAATGAGGCCAAAACGGTTAAAGAAACCGCTAAAAATAAACTTGTTAACGTTGAACCGCCCCCTCCGGCGCACGATATTTCCAAATATGAATTTGTCCCTGTTATGTCAACTGACAACAGTCTTTTGGCAATAACGGTTTTTTATAATAATGAACAGACAGAAAAGGGGAAATTTGAATTTAATGGCAATAACTTGCAAACACCTACCAAAGCATATTCGGGCAATAATTCGGTTTTGGTTGATAAGTTCCATTATAAAAACAACGATTCTATTGTTTCCCTTCAAATTAACGATGCGTCCGGTTTTAGTTTTCAACGCTCTTTAGGAACGGTGGATTTTAATGGGCTTAATTTCTATCATCCGTCCATTCGCGATCTACTGGGTAAAATCAACCTGGGCCAACTGGAAAAGCTGTTTGAATATAACTTGCTGTCAATGGGCGATGACGATTTCGGTCCATTCGACCCGGATAACGATACTAACACGGCCAATATTTATCACGAACTCAAACGTCCTTACGCTCTTTACAACTGGGAGCTGTTTTTTCATACCCCCCTATTATTAGCCGACGCGCTCAGCAAAGCCCAGCAATTTGAAGAAGCCATGAAATGGTTTCACTTTGTCTTCAATCCCATTGCCAATGGCAATGAAGACAATCGGTTTTGGCGATTTCAGCCTTTCAAAGAAATCAATAGCCGGCGGATTTTAGACAGCATCTTCAACAACCTACAGCCCAATGCGGCGGATCAGAGCATTAACGAATGGCGCAATAAGCCTTTTATGCCCCATACGGTCGCGCGAAGCCGCCCGGTTGCGTACATGAAATGGGCGGTGATGAAATATATCGACAACTTGGTTGCCTGGGGCGACTATTTGTTCCGTCAGGACAGCATCGAAAGCATCAATCAAGCGACTCAACTCTACATTTTAGCGGGACATATACTGGGTCCGCGGCCAATGACGATACCCAAACGGGGCAAAATCAAAGCGCAGACCTATCTGAGTTTATTGGACAAATGGGATGCCTTCGGCAATGCAATGGTGGAATTGGAATTGGCTGCTCCTTTCAGCCACCAGACCGTTTTCCCTTTAGGCGTGGTGAATAATGAGATTGCTTTTGCCAATATCTTTGGCATAGCCTCTTCCTTATATTTCTGCATCCCTAACAATCCTAAACTTATGGGCTACTGGGACACGCTGGCCGATAGGCTGTATAAGATACGGCACTGCGAAAACATCGAGGGCGTGTTCCGAAAACTGCCGTTATTCGAACCGCCCATAGATCCGGCTTTATTGGTCAAGGCGGCAGCGCAAGGGTTAAGCATCGCGTCGGTATTGAATGACCTCAACACGCCTTTGCCCAATTACCGCTTTTACTATTTGTTACAAAAAGCGTTGGAGCTGTGCAATGAATTAAAATCCTTGGGCGGAGCCATGCTGTCCGCCATTGAGAAAAAGGACAACGAGACTATCGCCCTTATTCGTGCAAAACACGAAGATGTCATGCAAAACCTGGTAATGGAAATCAAGAAAAGGCAATTGGAAGAAGCGCAAAAGAACCTCGAAAGTCTGGTGCAAAACCGCAAGTCTCCGGAACAAAGGATGAAATACTATCTAAAACTAGCCGGCTTAGATGAAAATTCGGTTCCTGACGGCGCGGCAGAATTTACCGGCCTAGCCAATGATATTGTGACTGTGGACGGTGATAGCGGTTTGAAATTGATTTCTTTTGAAAAGGAAGATATGGATAAAGCAAGCGAAGCTCAGGATTGGCAAAGAGGTATTGGCGTGGTGGAAACATTAGCAAGTATTCTCCATGTAATTCCAGTTGGTAGTGTAGATGCAAAACCTTTTGGTATTGGCGCGGGCGTTGCAATTCATGGACAGATGTTTGGCAATGCTGCACAAGCCACTGCTAGAGGACTTCAAGTGCATGCAAGTGACCTTTCTTTTGCAAGTTCCAGCGCAGGCAAAAAAGGAGGCTTCCAACGCGCCTTGCAAGAACGTACTTTCCAAGCCAATGCCGCAGGTTACGAGCTCAAACAAATCGACAAACAAATCACCGCCCAAGAAATACGCATCAATATCGCCAATCAGGAAATAGCCAACCAACAAAAGGCCATAGACAATGCCAACGAAGTGGAGGAATTCTTAAAGACTAAATACAGCAACGAAGAGCTATATACCTGGATGCGGGGCAGTTTAAAAACCTTGTACCATCAGGTCTACAACCTGGCTTACGACCTTGCTAAAAAAGCGGAGAAAACCTATTGCTTTGAACGGGGCGTCAGCACGGTCGGTTTTATTCAATCGGGTTACTTCGATGCAGGAAGGGAAGGCTTATTGGCGGGAGAGCAACTCTATGTCGGACTCAAACAACTCGAAGCGGCTTATCAAAACGAGCGCGGCCATGATTACGAGATAACCAAACTTATTTCCCTCAGCCAAATCAACCCGTTGGCCGTTATACAGCTTAGGGAAACCGGCAAATGCGAGTTTATAGTGCCGGAAGTGTTTTTTGACATGGACTACCCCGGCCATTACAAGCGCCGCATCAAATCGGTGTCTATTTCAATCCCTTGTATTGCCGGCCCTTATACAGGCATCAATGCCACGCTTAGGCTTTTGGAAAATAAATTCCGTAATACCGCCATAGGCGGTAAAAAATACGAAGAAAACACCGAGGAAACCGATGATAGATTCAGTTCATACATTATTCCGATCAATGCGATAGCAGCAAGCACGGCTCAAAACGATAGCGGGGTGTTTGAGCTTAACTTCAAGGACGAACGCTATCTCCCCTTTGAAGGCGCAGGCGTTATCAGCAAGTGGCGATTGGAATTGCCCGCCTTCAGGCAGTTTGATTATCACAGCATTTCAGATGCAATTATCCATTTAAGATATACCGCCGGTGAGGGCGGCGAGCGACTTAAATCCGCTGCAACAAAATCATTATCGAAACAGCTTGCAAACATTGAACAAGAGTTGAATGAAACAGGTTTAAATGTAGCCTTGAATATGAAACATGATTTGTCTAATGAATGGCATCTTCTAAAGAAGGACGGGGCTATAAGTCTTAAAATTGATAAGTCCAGACTGCCCTACATGGCGCAGGCAATCGCTAAAACTAAAATAGAGCAGGTGCTGTTTATCGCTCAAGTAACCGATAATCCGGCGTCATTTTCGATAAGCATAGAAGGCGCGCCAACCAATCTTGCCAAAATAAACAATGAATGGAAGCTTTGCAAAGGCATGGTGGATCAGGGCATCAGCCTGGGTACCCCGTTTACCTTATCCGTTGACCCAAACGACTTGAGCAAGCTGGAGGAATTAATGTTGGTGGTAAAGTACAGTATCTAG